>JAJZRU010000016.1 GCA_021802555.1 Pseudomonadota bacterium | reverse complement strand
CGCGCCTCGATGCCAAGCTTTACCCGATCGGCGACGACCAGCAGTTCATCCTCGATTTGCTGGAGGCGGAGCGCGTGCTGGTGGTGCAGGGCTCGGGCTTCAATTGGCCGACGCCGGACCATCTGCGTCTGGTGTTTTTGCCGCACGAGGACGATTTGCGCGAGGCCATGAGCCGGCTTGCCCGCTTCCTGGAGCAATACCGCAAGCGCCACGCGGTGGCGGCATAAGAAAACGGAAACCCCTATGAAACCTATCCATGTGGGCCTGCTGGGCCTGGGCACCGTGGGCGGCGGCACGCTCACCGTTCTTACCCGCAACCGGGCGGAAATCGCGCGCCGCGCCGGGCGCGAAATCCTCGTCACCAAGGCGGCCGTGCGCAATCTGGCCAAGGCGCGCACCCTCGCGCCGGAGCTGCCGCTCACGCAAAATCCCTTTGAAGTGGTGGACGACCCGGACATCGACATCGTGGTCGAACTCATCGGCGGCCTGGAACCGGCGCGTGCCCTGGTGCTGCAGGCCATCGAAAGAGGCAAGCACGTGGTGACCGCCAACAAGCACCTGCTGGCCAAGCACGGCAACGAAATCTTCGCGGCGGCGCAGGAAAAAGGTGTCATGGTGGCTTTCGAGGCGGCCGTGGGCGGCGGTATTCCCATCATCAAGGCCATCCGCGAAGGTCTCACCGCCAATCGTATCGAGTGGATCGCTGGCATCATCAACGGCACCACCAACTACATCCTCACCGAGATGCGCGACAAGGGAGCGGGCTTCGACACCGTGCTCAAGGAGGCGCAGCGCCTGGGCTATGCCGAGGCCGATCCGTCTTTCGACGTGGAAGGCATCGACGCCGCGCACAAGCTCGCCATCCTGTCCGCCATCGCTTTCGGCATTCCCATGCAGTTCGAGCGCGCCTATATCGAGGGCATCACGCGGCTGACGGGGCTGGACGTGAAATACGCGGAGCAGCTGGGCTACCGGATCAAATTGCTGGGCATCACCAAGCGCACGCCCAAGGGCATCGAACTGCGCGTGCATCCCACGCTGATTCCCGCACGCCGGCTCATCGCCAACGTCGACGGAGCCATGAACGCCATCCTGGTGAAAGGCGACGCCGTCGGTCCCACGCTGTACTACGGTGCGGGTGCGGGGGCCGAGCCCACCGCCTCCGCCGTGGTGGCGGACCTGGTCGATGTCACCCGTCTGTCCACCGCCGATCCCAACAACCGCGTACCGCATCTGGCCTTCCAGCCCGACCGTCTGGCGGCCGATCCCATCCTGCCCATGGGCGAGGTGGAAACGGCTTATTACCTGCGCATGCGCGCGCTGGACCGTCCCGGCGTGCTGGCCGACATCACGCGCCTGCTGGCCGACGCCGACATTTCCATCGACGCCATGATGCAAAAGGAGCCGGCGGAGGGCGAAGAGGCGGTGGACATCATCATCCTCACCCATGCGGCGCTGGAGAAAAACGTCGATCGCGCCATCGCCGGCATCGAGGGGCTCGCCGCCATCTCGGGTTCCGTGGCGCGCATCCGGCTGGAAACCCTGGGCAGATAAAGCGGCGTGCAGTCATGAAATACATCTCCACGCGCGGCCGGGCGCCGGCCCAGACCTTTACGCAAATCCTCCTGGGCGGCCTGGCCCCGGATGGCGGCCTCTACATGCCGGAAACCTATCCGCAGTTCACGGCCAACGATCTCGCCCGCATGCGCGACAAGAATTACCGGGAGTTGGCTTTCGCCATCCTGTCGCGTTTGGTCTCCGACATTCCGGCGGCCGATCTGGAGGTGCTGGTCGAGCGCACCTACACTGCGCAGGTCTACAGTCACACGCGGCCGGGCCAGAACCCCCACGACATCACGCCGCTGCTGACGCTGGAAGACGACTTGCATATCCTGTCGCTGTCCAACGGCCCAACCCTGGCTTTCAAGGACATGGCCATGCAACTGCTGGGCCATTTGTTCGAGTACGTGCTGGCTCGGGAAGGGTGCGAAATCAACATCCTGGGCGCCACTTCGGGGGATACGGGCTCGGCGGCGGAATATGCCATGCGCGGCAAGCAGGGCATCCGCGTCTTCATGCTCTCTCCCGAACACGGCATGACGCCTTTCCAGCAGGCCCAGATGTACAGCCTGCAGGAGCCCAACATCTTCAACATCGCCGTGCAGGGCGTGTTCGACGATTGCCAGGACATGGTCAAGGCCGTGTCCAACGATGCCGCCTTCAAGGCGCGCTTTCAGATCGGCGCGGTCAATTCCATCAACTGGGCGCGCGTCGCCGCACAGATCATCTATTACTTCAAGGCCTGGCTCGCGGTGACCGAGGACAACCAGCAGGAAGTGAGCTTCTCCGTGCCGTCGGGCAATTTCGGCAACGTGTGCGCGGGGCATATCGCGCGCCAGATGGGTCTGCCGATCCGGCATCTCATCGTCGCCACCAACGAGAATGACGTGCTGGACGAGTTCTTCAAGACCGGCGTGTACCGGCCGCGCGGCGCCACCCAGACCTACCACACGTCCAGCCCCTCCATGGACATCTCCAAAGCTTCCAACTTCGAGCGCTTCGTCTTCGATCTGAGCGGGCGCGACGGCGACAAGATCCGCGAACTGTGGGGGCGGGTCGAAGCGGGCGGCAGCTTCGACCTCAAGGCCGCTGGCCTGTTCGATAAGGTGGCGGATTATGGCTTCGTCTCCGGCGCCGGCAACCATGCCGGCCGCCTGCATACCATCCGCGACGTGTACGACCGCTACGGCGTCATCATCGACCCGCACACGGCCGACGGCGTCAAGGTGGGCCTGCAGTGGCGCGAGGCGGGGGTGCCCCTCGTCTGCCTGGAAACCGCCCTGCCGGCCAAGTTCGAGGCCACCATCGTGGAGGCGCTGGGGCGCCGCCCCGAACGTCCGCACGACCTGGAAAACCTGGAAAGCCTGCCGCAGCGCGTGCACGCCATGGCGGCGGACGCGCAGGCTATCAAAGATTACATCGCCGCCCACGCGGGCTGACGCTGCTCAGGAAGCGTTCGCGGCTTTCTGCTCAAAACGCCGGGAGAGGAATTTTTCCGCTTCCACCAGCAGATACAGCGCCCAGGCGAATGCCAGTATGCCTGCCCAGGCGCGCGCATCCAGCGCGGCGGTTGCGAACAGTGTCTGCATGGCCGGCAGATAGGTGAACAGCAACTGCAGCACGCCCAACAGGCCTATGGCCAGCCAGACGTAGCGATTCCCGGCGAGCGCGGCCCGCCCCATTGAGGGCGCGCGCAGGTGGCGACAGTTGAACAAGTAGAACACCTCCGCCATCACCAGCACGTTCACGGCGGCCGTGCGTGCCGCTTCCAGGCTTTGGCCGCGCGCCGATTCCCACATGAAGAAGGCGAGCGTGCCCAGGCCCAGCAGCAAAGACAGGTAGAGCACGCGCCAGAGCAGGTAGGCATCCAGGAGCGGAGCGTCGGGCGCACGCGGCGGACGACGCATGACGTTGCCCTCGGCAGGCTCGAAGGCCAGCGAGAGCGACAAGGTCACCGCTGTCACCATATTGACCCAGAGGATTTGCAGCGGCGTGATGGGCAGGGTGAGCCCCAGCAGCAGGGCCACCAGCAGGCTGGCCGCTTCGCCGCCGTTGGTGGGCAGCACGTAGGCCAGCACCTTGCGCAAATTGTCGTCCACCGTGCGGCCTTCCTCCACGGCGGCGGCGATGGAGGTGAAATTGTCGTCGGTGAGCACCACTTCGGCGGCTTCGCGCGCGGCGTCGGTGCCTTTGCCGCCCATGGCCACGCCCACGTCGGCCTGCTTGAGCGCCGGCGCGTCGTTCACGCCGTCGCCGGTCATGGTGACGATCTCGCCCTGGGCCTGCATAGCCTGCACCAGGCGCAGCTTCTGATCGGCGCTGACGCGCGCGAACACGCTGCTTTCGCTGGCCGCCCGGCGCAGTGCGGGCTCGTCCAGGGCAACCAGCTGCGCGCCCGTGACGGGTGCGCCGAGCAGTCCGAAGTTCTGCCCGATGGCCGCGGCCGTGACGGCATGGTCGCCGGTGATCATCTTCACCGCGATGCCGGCCTCGCGGCAGCGGGCCATGGCGGCGATGGCGTCCTCGCGCGGCGGATCGATCATGCCGGCCAGGCCCAGCAGCTCGAAGCCGTCGGCTTCCACGTCGCTGAAATCCAGCTCCGGCTGGGCGGGCCGGGCGCGTTTTTGCGCCAAGGCCAGGACGCGCAGACCGCCACGCGCCAGCGCCTCGGCGCGCGCATGCCACTGCTGCAGGGCGTCGCCTGTGAGGCATTTCGGCAGCACGGCCTCCGGCGCGCCCTTGAGCAGGATCCAGGCCTCGCCCTCGTGGCTGTGATGCAGGGTGGCCATGAAGCGATGCGCGGAATCGAAGGGGATGACGTCGATGCGCGGGTAGCGCCGCGCGAGTTCCGGTGCGCTCAGGCCCAGCTTGAGTCCCAGCGAGAGCAGGGCGCCTTCGGTGGGATCGCCGCTCAAGGTCCAGCCGGCGGCGGTTTCGGCCAGGGCGGCATCGTTGCACAGCAGGCACAGGCGGCCGACGGGAAACAAGCCCTCCAGCACCTCGCTGCCCACCGGCTTGCCGCCCGCGAGGATCGCGCCCACGGGGGCATAGCCTTCACCGTCGATGACGTAATCGGCATCTGCGACCAGCAGGCGCTGCACCATCATTTCGTTGCGCGTGAGCGTGCCGGTCTTGTCGGTGCAGATCACCGTCACCGCGCCCAGGGCCTCCACGGCCGGCAGGCGGCGGATGATGGCGCGGCGCCTGGCCATGCGGCGCACGCCGACAGCGAGAATGATGGTCAGGGCGGCGGGCAGCCCTTCGGGTATGGCGGCCACGGCCAGGCCTACGGCGGCCATGAACATGTCGGCCGCCGCATAGCCGCGCACCCAGTGGCCGAACGCGAAGGCCAGCGCAGCGACGGCGAGGATGGCGGCAGACAGCAGGCGTCCGACGTGCGCCATCTTGCGCAGCAGCGGTGTCTGCAAGGGCGTGACGCCGGTGAGCAACTGGCTGATGCGGCCGATTTCGGTGCCCATGCCGGTGGCCACCGCCAGCCCCCTGCCCTGGCCGGTAGTAACCAGCGTGCTCGAGTAGGCCATGTTGGCGCGGTCGGCCAGAGGCGTGTCGGCGGCCAGCCGGGGCAGCGATTTCTCCACCGGGGTGGATTCGCCGGTCAGCGCGGATTCGTCGAGGTTCAGGTTGTAGGCGGCCAGCAGGCGCACGTCAGCGCTCACGCGGTCGCCGGCATTGAGCACCAGAATATCGCCGGCGACAAGCTCCTGGGCCGGAATTTCGACGCGGTGCCCGGCGCGGATCACGGTCGCCTGGCGGGCCACCAGGCTGCGCAGCGCAGCCAGCGCCTCTTCGGCCTTGCCCTCCTGCACGTAGCCGATGACGGCGTTGATGAGCACGACGCCGGCGATGACCACGCTGTCCAGCACATGGCCCAGCAGCAGTGTGATGAGGGCCGAGGCAAGCAGCAGGTAGATGAGCAGATTGTCCAACTGGCGCGCAAAGCGCTTGAGCGGTGAGGCGGCGCGCGCCTGCGGCAGGCGATTGGGCCCTTGGCTTTGCAGACGGCGCCGGGCTTCTTCGGGGGCCAGACCTTCCGGGGACGATTGCAGCAGCAGCAAGGCCGCCTCGGTGTCCAGGCTGTGCCAGAGGGGCACGGCGGGTGCCTGCGACACGGCATCGGCTTGCGTCATAATGAGCTTGGTCTCACTCGCATGCGTACTCGGACTTTACCAGACGTGGCCATTCCGCCCTTGAATAGGTTGTTGCAGGAAATAGGTTCCTGCACGGTCTGTGCCGCCCAGCTCCCGCATGAGCCGCGTCCCGTGTTGCGGGCCTCGGCCAGCGCACGCCTGCTCATCGTCGGCCAGGCGCCGGGGCGGCGCGTGCACGAGACCGGCATCCCCTGGAACGATCCTTCCGGCGACCTGTTGCGCGCATGGCTTGGCCTCACGCGCGAGCAGTTCTACGACGTCTCGCGCATCGCCATCGTGCCTGCGGGCATGTGCTACCCGGGCACGGTGCGCGGCGCCGACCTGCCGCCGCGCCCGGAATGCGCACCCCTGTGGCATCCGCGCCTGCGCGCCCTCATGCCGGACATACGTTTGATACTGCTGGTGGGGCGTTATGCGCAGGATTATTACCTGCGAGCGGGCCGCGAGCGGGTCGCGGACGTGGTGCGGGATTACGCGCGCCATCTGCTGCAAGGCTATTTCCCTCTGCCCCACCCCAGCCCGCGCAACCGCTTGTGGCTTAAGCGCAACGCCTGGTTCGAGCAGGAAGTGCTGCCGGCGCTGCGCGCGCAGGTGGCGAGGGCGCTGGATGCTTCTCAGGCAGTCTCAATGCAGGCGAGATAGGCCTCGTCCAGGCTGGCGCGCCCGGTGTGTGCCAATAGTTCCGCCGGCTTGCCTAGGAAGCGTTGCCGGCCCTCGTGCAGCAGCAGGATGCGGTCGGCGAGGTTTTCCAGTCCCTCGAACTGATGGGTGCTGAACAGCACGCTGCGCCCTTGCCGGCAGTAACGCGTGAGCAGCGTGCGCACCCGTGCCCGCGCGAGGGGGTCGAGGCCGCTCAGAGGCTCGTCCAACAGCAACAGAGGTTTTTCCATCAGCAGCACGGCGGCGAGGCCAAGCTTCTGTCCCATGCCCTTGGACAGGCTGCCCACCGGGCGGCGCAGCGCCTCGGGGGCGAGATCCAGTTCGCGCAACAGCGCTTCGGCGTCGTCCTGGTGCCAGACGAGTCCCTGCAATGCCTGCATGAAGCGCAGGAATTCCCAGCCGCTCAGATGCGGCGGGGGCAGGAAGCGCTCCGGCAGATAGGCGAGCCGCCGGCGCGCCTGGGCGTAGGGCAGTCCGAAGATGCGCACCGATCCGGCCGCCGGCCGGATGAGGTCGCACAGGCATTTGAGCAGGGTGGACTTGCCCGCGCCGTTGCCGCCCACCAGGACAAGGCATTCGCCCGCGCGGACTTCCAGTTCCAGGGGATGCAGCGCCATGTGCTGCGCGTAGCGCTTGCTGAGCGCGGCGATCTGCAGAGGAGGGGTTGCGGCGGCTTGTGGCATGGCGGTGTGCGGTAGCATAGCAAGAATTTTTACGGGTACGCTATGTGAACGATTTCGTTGCCCTGCTGGTCGAGCGCAGCCGTGCCGAGCGGCCCAAGGTGGATGCGGCCCTGGAGGACGCCTTGGCGCGCCTCGATCATCTGCTCGCGGGAGTGAGCAGCGGTCTGCAGGTCGAATACTACGGGCCTTGCGTGGGGGTGGAGGCGGCTGCCGCACACCGTCTGGTGGTGCGTGCCCATGCCTGGGACGGCGGCCGGCCGCAGTGGGGCGTCAGGATCTGCAGTGCCGCGCCGCAGGCGCACTGGCGCGCCGAGTGGACGCTGCGGGGCGCCGGGCGGCTGCGCAAGGCGCTCATCGTGCGTGCCCTGCCGGAATTCTTCGCTGGCTATGCCCGAGCCGTTGCGGCGGCCGGGCGGGCACGGAGCGCCAGCGGACAGCGGGTGGCGGGTCTGGCACAGCGCTTCGCTGACGCTATTTGAGCTCTTCCAGGCAAAGCCGCAGCCAGCCCTCGCCGCGTTCCGCCGGGGCGCCGAAACGTACTCGCTGCAAGCGGTTCAAGCCGCGGATTTCGACGACGCGCTGGGGCTGGTATTGGCCCGGATCGATGAGCACGCAGGCCCTGCCGCCAGCGGGATTGGTCAGGCGTATGACCACTGCCGGGAGCAGGGTGTTGGTCGCATCTACGCCATTGACATAGTAGCCGCCACCATTGCCGGGAGTATGCAGGCTCAGGACATCGGGAATTTCCGGCAGGGTTTCTATGCCCACCGAGCAGTTGTCGGCATCGCCTACGACGCGCGACAGGCGCCGCACGACGCCGAGCTTCCAGGCGTCGCTGCGCGGCGCGCGTAGGGCGACGAGGGCTCCTACGCGCAGCCAGTCGTGGCTTTGCAGGGAGACGCAGGCGCCATAGCCGCACTCGCTTTCGTCTTCCATGACCCAGCTTTCCATGGGATAGCCGGGCGGCGCGCCTGCAGCGCCGGGTATTTGCGTGCGGCGTTCGCGCGTGCGGCTGGTGACGAAGCCATAGACGTGCATGTCCACCGATTCGTCGTAGGCGTAATGATCACCGTACAGGGGCGCTTCCTCGGCCGCTTCCGCAGGCTTGTCCTTGAGGGCGGCGATGATGTGCTCCAGGCCGTACGTTACTTCCATGGATTTCTTGACGGCCTGGCGGCTCTTGCGGCGCTGGTCGCGTGTGGCCAGGGGCGACCATTGGCGTTCCAGATGTTCGATGATGTCGCGTGTTTCCGGCATGCGCGCCTCGCTGCCCAGCCCGAGGCGCGCAGGCGGGACGCTTTCCTGCAGATCGTCGCGTATGCGCGCCAGGCGTTCGACGAGCTCGCGCGTGCTCCAGTAGCGGTTGGCGGAGTCTTCGGTCACCCGCCGTATGCGACGCGCACCATGGTCTTCCGCCAAATTGACGTTGAATACCTGGCGCGCGGCGTCCAGCTGTTTGTCCAGGTGCAGGGTCCTGACCCAGCCGTCCAGCCACAGATCGACCAGGTCGATCTGGCGCGGATAAAGCGTGCCGGCATTGGCTTGGTTGAGCATCAGGCACTGCAGGTATTCCGATTCGCAGGTATGGGCACCGGTCTCGTGAGGATAGGTTTTCTGCGGCTGATGCTGGATGCCGCTGTCCTCGGCCAGTTTGTACAGGTTGTGTACGCGCTGCCAAGTTTTTGCCTCCAAGTGCATGTAGCGAACGAAGCGCCACTTCATGAAATGGCGGAAATTGCGCAGCGTGCGCTGGATCAGCAAGGCCCGGGTCTCGGAGGCCAGGACGCTTTTATTGGCCAGCTCGGCCAGATAGGTATGGTAAAGGCGGGCGATTTCCCGATAGTAGTTGTAGATCGCGTGCCACAGCTGGCTTTCCACTGCGCGCGACATGCGCGGATTGCGCAGGTACTGGCGTGCCAGGGCGTCCTGCAGGTCGCGGCTGCGCGCGTCCGCGAGAAGGATGGCATCCAGTCGAGATTTCGTGCATTCCGTCGGGTTTTCCAGCAGCCGCCGGAATTCCTCGTAGACCATTTGCTGAGCGCGCATGGCGTCGCCGGTGGGCAGGCCGTCGAGCCAGGCGGCGGCGGTCTTTACGCTGGCGAGCGGCGCGCCGCCGCCCTTGGGGAATAGGCGGCCCAAGCGTTCGGCCAAGTTGAAGGGCGGCGTTTTGGCGATCATGGTCGCGCGGTTTCCCTCGATGAACAAGCATACGGCGGACAGCGGGAGCAGTCCGGCCCCAAACCCCGCCATTAAAAGGCACAACGTCCGCTTTGATCAATGGGCCTGCGCGTTCGCCCGCAGCCGTTCCCGCCGCTGAGCACGCGGGTTCATTCCGTTTTAAGCAACCGGCATGCCCGCAGGGCAGGCAGCCCGCTAGTACGCCGGCCCATAAGCTCGCGTCCCTGCCGAGACACGCCACCCGGGCGTCGAGTGCGCGAAGCGAACCGCAGCCATAGCCGCAGCTATGGCGAGGATGAGCGACAAAGCAATCGGCGATGTGGGGCGTGCGAACATGGCAAGTTGTTATGGGTCGGCGTACTAAAGCCGTTCCTTGAGCCAGGTTTCTACCGATGCGAGCGCTTTCGGCAGCTGCGCCGGCTGGGTGCCCCCCGCCTGGGCCATGTCGGCACGCCCGCCGCCTTTGCCGCCCACCTGGGCCGCGACGAAATTGACCAAGTCGCCGGCCTTGACGCGCTGGCTTACGTCGCTGCTGACGGCGGCGATCAGATGCACCTTGTCGCCCTGCACTCCGGCAAGTACGAGGACACAGGACTTGAGCGTGTCGCGCAGTTTGTCGGCGGCCTCCCTGAGCGTCTTGGGCTCGCCTTGCGGCAGCGCCGCAGCCAGGATTCGTACGCCGGCGATTTCGCGCGCCTGCGCCGCCAGATCGGTGCCCAGGTTTTGTGCAAGGCGGGATTTGAGATGGGCCGATTCCCGCTCCAGGGTTTTGACGTGGTCCATGATCTGGGCGAGCTTGATGCTCAACTCCTGGGGCTGAGCCTTGAGGCCCTGCGCCGCCGCCAGCAGCAAGCGCTCCTGGGCCTGGATGCGTGCCAGCGCCCCCGGCCCGGTGGCTGCCTCGATGCGCCGTATGCCGGAAGCGACGCCGGATTCGGCCAGGATCTTGAACATGCCGATGTCCCCGGTGCGGGCGACATGCGTGCCGCCGCACAATTCGGTGGAGAAATCGCCCATGGCCACCACGCGCACCTCATCGCCGTATTTTTCCCCGAACAATGCCATCGCCCCCGCGGCGATCGCTTCCTGGTAGGGCAGGTAGCGGATATCCACGACGTCGTTGCGGCGGATTTCCTCGTTGACCAGTTCCTCGATACGCGCCAGTTCCTCCGCGCTCACGGGCTTGGGATGGGAAAAATCGAAGCGGGTATGCGCGGCGTCCACCAGGGAGCCTTTTTGTGCGACGTGAGTGCCCAGCACCCGGCGCAGCGCGGCATGCATCAGATGTGTGGCCGAGTGATTGTATGCCGCGCGGCGGCGCGCTTCCTGATCCACCTGGGCGAATACCCGGTCGCCGACGGCCAGGCGCCCGCCCTTGAGCACGCCATGATGGCCGTAGACGTCGGGGCGGATTTTTTGTGTATCCGCCACTTCGAAATAGGCGCTGCCGGATTGCAGCACGCCGCGATCCCCCACCTGTCCGCCCGACTCGGCATAGAAAGGCGTGGCGTCCAGCACCGCCACGCCAGCCTGCCCCGGTTCCAGGGCAGGCGCCGGGCTGCCTTCGACATAAAGGGCGAGGATGTTGGACTGCTGCGTGAGCGTGTCATAGCCGGTGAAGCGGGTGGCTTCGCCCTCGTAAGCCAGCGTGCCGGCACTCTTGAACTTGCTGGCGGCGCGGGCCCGCTCCCGCTGGGCGGCCAGCGCGGCGTCGAAGCCGTCCATGTCGATGCCGAAGCCGCGCTCGCGCGCGATGTCGGCGGTGAGATCGATGGGAAAGCCGAAAGTGTCGTAAAGGCGGAAAGCCGCCTCCCCGGACAATGTGCCGCCGCCCTCGCGCAAGGCCTCATCCAGCAGCGCCATGCCGTGCTCCAGGGTTTCGGCGAAGCGATCCTCTTCCTGGCGCAGCACTTCCGTGACGGCCTGCTGCGCATGCAGCAGCTCCGGGTAGGCCTGGCCCATCAGCTCGCCCAGTCGGGGCACCAGGCGGTGGAAGAAGGGCTGGGTCCGGCCCAGCTTGTAGCCGTGGCGGATGGCGCGCCGGATGATGCGGCGCAGCACATAGCCGCGCCCCTCGTTGCCCGGGATGACGCCATCGGTGATGAGGAAGGCGCAGGCGCGGATGTGGTCGGCGATGACCTTGAGCGAGTTGTCTGCGAGGTCGGTGCAGCCGGTGGCGTCCGCCGCGGCGCGGATGAGGTCGCGGAAAAGATCGATGTCGTAATTGGAATGCACGCCCTGCAGCACCGCGGCAATGCGCTCCAGTCCCATGCCGGTGTCCACCGACGGCTTGGGCAGAGGGTGCAGCGCACCGCTCTCGTCGCGGTTGTACTGCATGAACACCAGGTTCCAGATTTCGATGTAGCGGTCGCCGTCCGCGTCGGCCGAGCCCGGGGGGCCGCCCGCGACCTCGGGGCCGTGGTCGTAGAAGATTTCCGTGCAGGGACCGCAGGGGCCAGTGTCGCCCATCTGCCAGAAATTGTCCGAGGCGTAGCGTGCGCCCTTGTTGTCGCCGATGCGCACGATGCGCTCGCGCGGCACGCCGACTTCATTGGCCCAGAGATCGTAGGCCTCCTCGTCCTCTTCGTAGACCGTCACCCACAGCTTTCCCGCCGGCAGGGCCGCCTCGCGCGTGAGGAACTCCCAGGCATAGAGAATGGCGTTGCGCTTGAAATAATCGCCGAAGGAGAAGTTGCCCAGCATCTCGAAAAACGTGTGGTGGCGCGCCGTGTAGCCGACGTTTTCCAGATCGTTGTGCTTGCCGCCGGCGCGCACGCAGCGCTGGGAACTGGCGGCGCGCACGTAGGGGCGGCTGTCCAGCCCCAGGAACACGTCCTTGAACTGGACCATGCCGGCGTTGGTGAAGAGCAGGGTGGGATCGTTGCCCGGCACGAGCGGGCTGGAGGGGACGATGGTGTGCCCCTTGTCGGCGAAATATTCGAGGAAGCGGCGGCGGATTTCGTTGCTGGTCATCATCTGACTGTAGATGGGGCAGTCTGCTTTGGGTCGATTCTAAACCAAACGCCCGGGCGCCCAGTGAAAGACAGGCAAGAAAAAGGGGCCGCACGGGCCCCCGGGATGAGTGCGCGCGGCGCTCAGATGAGGCTGGGTGCGATGCCCGGATTGTGTGCGCCGATGCCGACCACCTTGGGCTGGTTGGCTTTCACGTGCTTGATGGTCTTGACGTCGCGCAAGTATTGGCCGACCACTTCCCAGACCGGTGCGCCCGAGGTGGTATTGCCCACCGGCGCCCAGCCCGCCACTTTGTAGGTCTTTTTCGGATCGACCGGCTTGCCTTTGAGCATCATGTTGCTGATGCGGTGGCCCACCAGCTTGGCCGGATCGACCGTATAGCTGATGCCGCCGACGCGCACCATGTCGCCGCCCTGCTGGTAATAGGGGTCGGGGTTGAAGAGGTTGTCGCAGACGTCTTCCATGATGCCCTTGATCTGCTCCCCGGTCAGTTCGCTGAGGGTGGTGTAGGGATAGGTGATGGCGGTCTGATCCATGAGATGTTCCATGGTGATCGCTTCACCCGGCAGCAGCGAGGTGCCCCAGCGGAAACCGGGCGAGAAGGCGACCTCGGCGTCCTTCACCTTCATCAGGGCATCGAGGATGACCTGGTCGAAGGTGCCGTTGAAATTGCCGCGGCGATACAACACTTCCTCCGTCACGGCGAGTTTTTCCGCCAGCTTCTTGTCGTAGGGCGCGCGCACTTTCTGGATCAGCCGGCTCATGCCCGGATCGGCGGGCAGCAGGTTGGAGAACACGGGCAGCAGCTTGTATTGCCAGGCCGCGACCTTGCCATTCTTGACGTCCAGATCCAGGACGCCGAGGAATTTTCCGTTGGAGCCGGCATTGGTGACGTAGGTCACGCCGCCGGCGTTCTTCACGGGCACGGGGCGGGGCACGCCGTCATGCGTGTGGCCGCCGAGGATGAAATCGATGCCGCTCACCCGGCTGGCCATCTTCAGATCCACGTCCATGCCGTTGTGCGACAGCACGATGACCGCCTGGGCGCCTTTTTTGCGCGCCTCGTTCACCCATTTCTGCATGCCGTCCTGGTTGATGCCGAAGGTCCAGTCCGGCACGAAGCGGCGCGGATGGGCGATGGGCGTGTAGGGGAAGGCCTGGCCGATGATGGCCACCTGCACGCCGTTGATGTTCTTCATCACGTAGGGCGGGAAAACCTGGTCACCGAAATCGCTGGTATGGATGTTCTGCGCCACGAAATCGACGCCGGCTTTCTTGAAGTCGCCGTTCACCACCTGGGTGACGCGCTCGGCGCCATAAGTCATTTCCCAGTGCGCGGTCATCACGTTCACCCCCAGCGCGATGCCGGCATCCACCATGTCCTGGGCGTTGCTCCACAGGGAGGTGGCCGATCCTTGCCAGGTGTCGCCGCCGTCGAGCAGCAGGGCGCCCGGGCGCGAAGCCTTGAGGCGGTCGACCAGGGTCTTGATGTGGGCAAAGCCGCCCAAGTTGCCGTAGGTGCGCGCGGCTTCGGCGAAATCCAGGTAGGTGAAGGCATAGGCGTCGCGGGTGTGCGGCTTCATGCCGTAGTACTTGAGGAAGTATTCGCCCACCAGATGCGGCGGGTGGCCGGCGGCCTGGCCCACGCCGATGTTGACGCTGGGCTCGCGGAAATAAATGGGCAGGAGTTGGGCATGGCAATCTGTCATGTGCAGCAGGGAGACGTTGCCGATGCGCGGCACGTCGTAGAGAGCGTCGCCGTTGCCGGCCAGCGCCTGGCGCGTGTGCAGGGCCAGGCCGGAAGCGGCGGCGACGCCGATGACCTGAAGAAATTCGCGGCGATTCATGTGCATCTGACAACTCCTGTTGGACGACGTGCGCCGATATTGTCGGCTCCGGCGCGGTCGGGGTAAATGGTAGGGAAAACCCAAAAAAAAAGCCTGGGCTGGCCAGGCTTGCGCAGGCAGACGAAGATTATTTGCGGAACACCGAAGCCTGCATGGGCAGGCCGTTGGAGACATAGGACTCGAAGTATTCCAGATCGTTCATCTCCGTGCCGCCAATTTTCGGGGGCACCGCGCGGATCATCTTGAAGCAGCCTTTGTAGCGCTGCTGCAATGTGACCACTTTTGTGCCGCCGCCGCGGAACACCGGCCAGTGGGTGGCCTGTCCGATAACGGGAGAAAGCAGGTCGGAGCGCAGCCGCGGCCCGCCTGCCTGCTGGACATGGCAGGTGGCGCAGGCGAAGTTCAACTGGCCCTTGCGCGAGAAAAAAATCTTCTTGCCGTTCTCATAAGCCGCGAGCGCGCCCGGGCTCTGCACTTTGACGTTCATCTTCATGCCGTCGGACAGCGTGCGCATATAGGAATCGAGCACGCCGATCTCGTTGCTGGCCAGGCCGTAAGGTTTTCCCCCGTTGGCGACGCGGCAGGCGTTGATGGCGTCGTTGAGCGTTACCACCTTGCCGGCCTTGTCGTCGAAATAGGGGTAATTGCCGGCGACGTCCTTGCCGCCGTTGGGGAAGCAGCTCGCGTAAGTTTTGCCGTTGGCGAAAGGCGTGTCCCACATCTTCTTGCCCTGTTCGATGGTGCCGACGAAAGGCGGGAAGGACATGATTTCCCTGTACTGCGCCATGGCATCCGGGTCGAACGCCAAGGCACCGTTGACGTAATCGTCCAACTTGACGTTGGGATACTTGGTGGTGAAATACTTGATCAGGGCCTCGCGATCCTGCTCGGGGCCGGCGTTGGCGGCGACGGCTCCGAGCAGGAGTCCGGCGCCGATCAGCAGGGACAGTAATTTTTTCATCTGAACTCCTCCACGACGAGTGAACGGCCCGGGAATTCGTCCCGGGCCCATGAGGGCATCAGCTGCCGATGGTGGTCTCGCCCGTCTGGGTTTCGCCCTTGTTGTCCACCCAGCTGACCACGACCTTGTCGCCGGCTTTGGCGCCCTTGACCTTGAAGCCCATGAACGGATTCTTGGAAATGCCCACGCCCCACTGGGCGGAAAGCACCTTTTTGCCATTCACGGTCGCCGTGATGTTGGTGATGAAATGGGCGGGGACGAGCTGGCCGGTTTTGGGGTCCTTGCGCAGACCGGTCTCCTCGGGATGGTTGATCAGCAGTTTGATGTCGGCCACGTCGCCTTGGATGGTGGCACGCATACGCATGGGTTCCATAACTTTCCTTTCTGTCGATGCTTGCGGACGGGAGTCTGGCGCGCTTCAGCCGCCGCAGCCGCCGATGGTGACCTTGACTTGCTTGAATGCGGTATAGAACTTGCCGTTGGCCTTGACGATGGCGCGCACCGGGCCGGTCTTGCCCATCTTGATGCGAATGGCCACATAACCCATGGCACCGTTGGTGAGATCGAAATCGGCGATCAGCGGAGTCGGGTTGTTTTCGGCCAATACCATGATGTATTCCGTGCCGGGGATGTTGCTGGTGATTTCCACCGGGACGACCACGCCGTTTTCGGCGATGTCGGGGGCCTTGATGGCGATTTCCTTGCTTTCTGCGGCGTTGGCGGCACCCAGCGCCTTGACGGCCTCCGGCACGGTCTTGGCGTCAAAGGCGGACTTGTTCCAATCGGCCAGGGCGAGCGTGGGCTTGAGCAGCCCGGCGCCGATGGCCAGGCCGATCATGCCGACGCCGCCGGCGTTCTTGAGTATGTTCCTCCGAAGAGCATCCATTGCTGTTTTCTCCTTACAGTCCGTAAATGAAGTCGGTGACTTTATCGATTTCCTGTTCCGTCAGAATCTTGTTCTTGCCGTACAGGGGCATGGGGGTGTTGGGGTTCTTGGCGGCGGCATCCCAGATCTGGGCGCGCAACGCGGCCTTGTCGGGGAAGCGCGCCTTCATGGCGATGAGCGGAGGCCCGATGGTGCCGGGGGACACCGCATCATGCACCGTCGGCATGGCGTGGCAGGCAAGGCAATTGCCCAGCGATCTGTCGAAGGCCAATTCCTTGCCCGTCATCTCGCTGGGTTTCAAGGGTTTCGCAGCCTGGGCGATGCCGCTGCAGGCGGCAAGGCCCAGTATGCCTAGCAGCAGCCCCATACGGATATTCCGCATAGTCTTCCTCCATATTGGTTTGGGTTGGGGTGGGACATCGGCAAACAGCGGCAGCATATTACACCGAGGCCATCCGCGAGGGACGGCTAAGAATAAGTTAATCCCTTTCATGGATGCAAGGCGAGGGCGCGTTTTTTCGCCGTTGGCGGCGCGGTAAATTCATACCAAGCAGCGGCGGCGCGGGATGTGCGGCGCTATTTGAGCGTAGCGCGCTGCTCGGCGAGCAGGCTGCGCCAGGCGCGCTTTTTCGCCTCGGCGGCGCTGACGTCATAAAAGTCGCCTTGTCCGCTCTTGAGCCCAAGGTCGATTTGTTCGATGGCGGCGCGATAATCGCCGTACAGCGCCAAGGCTTCGGCCTGGGCCTGGTGCGAGGCCAGTACCCGGCCCAACAGGGCCTGGGCTTGCGCCGTGAGCAGCCACAGCCTGGCGTCGCCGGCGCGCCGTGCCAGCAGCGGTTGCAGAAAGTGCAGCGCTTGCGCCGGCCGTTTTTCTTCGATCAGCAGTCCGGCGTAGGCGTAAGCCAGCGGAGCGTAGTTGGGATAGAGATCGATGCCGCGCCGATACAGTGCGGAGGCTTGTTTCCGGTTGCCCAGCGCCGCGGCGGTTTTGGCCTCCAGTATGACAAGCATCGGGCTGTGCGCCAGGTTCGCCGCCGCCTGTGCGGGGGCCTGCGCCTGGGCCGGCAGGCCGTTGCGCAGATAGGCGAGCGCCAGGCCATAAAGCGCTGCCTCTTGGCGCGTGTAGCGCCGGTCGTCCACGACGCCGCGGAAATAGGCCAGTGCGTCCTGCGCGCTGCCTTGCCGGGCGCGCAGGCGGGCGCGCACGAGATAAAAATCCTCCGAACTGAGCACTTGCTTGTAAGGAAATCGATCAGCGCGTGCCGCCATGTCCGCGATGCGCTCGGAGGTGAGCGGATGATCGCGCAGATAAACCGGGGCGTTGTATCCGTAAAGCTGGTTTTCGCGCTGCAAACGGCGGAAAAACGCTACCATGTCGTGCGGATCGAAACCGGATTTGACCAGGATGTCGAAACCGATGCGGTCCGCCTCCTCTTCGTGTTCGCGGCTGTGCGCCAACTGGTTCTGCAGCGCGGCGGCCTGGGCGCCGGTAATGGCGGCGCCGGCGACGTCCGGGTTGGAGCGCGCCGCGAGCAGACCCAGGGCCATGGCCGCGAGGGTGGGCCACAGGCTGCGCGACTGCTCGGCAACGTTGCGCGCGACATGGTGCTGCACGACGTGGCCGATTTCGTGCGCCAGCACGGCGGCCAGTTCGGATTCGTCCTGGGCCGCCAGGATCGTTCCGGTGTGGATGCCGATGAAGCCACCGGGCAGGGCGAAGGCGTTGATGGTGGGGTCGCGCAGCACGAAGAAATGGAAGGGCTGGCTGTTTTCCGAGCTGTTGGCCACCAGCCGGTAGCCCAGCTCGTTGACGTAGGCTTCGATCTGCGCATCATTGACGTAGCGCGGATCCTTGTGGATGTCGCGCATGATGGCCGCGCCCAGGGCCTGTTCCTGATGACGGGAGAGATAGACCCGGTCCGCTTCGCCCAGACTGGGCAGGTCGGCCGCCGCCGCTGCGGGGGCGACGGCCAGGAAAGCGAGCAGGAGCAGGGGAAATGGCTTCACGACGCGAAATCGCAAGCAGGGCGGTGAATGGTACAACAGGAGTTATGCGATGTCCCGATTGACTCATTTCGACGCCGCCGGCGAGGCCCACATGGTCGACGTGGGCGACAAGGCTGAGACCCGGCGTGTGGCGCTGGCGGCCGGGCGCATCCGCATGCGCGCGGCGACGCTGGCTGCCATTCGCGCCGGGCGGGCGGGCAAGGGGGACGTGCTGGGCGTGGCGCGCGTCGCGGCGATCCAGGCGACCAAACGCACGTCCGATCTCATCCCGCTGTGCCACCCCCTGGCGCTCACGCGCGTTGCCGTGGAGTTTTCTCTCGATGCGGAGCCCGACTGCGTGGACTGCCGGGTGCGCACCGAAACCGTCGGCCCCACGGGTGTGGAAATGGAGGCGCTCACCGGCGTGAGCGCCGCCCTGCTCACCATCTACGACATGTGCAAGGCCATGGATCGCGGCATGCGCATCGAGAACGTGCGGCTGCTGGAAAAATCCGGCGGCAAGTCGGGCGCCTGGCGGGGGGAGTGACGGCTTGCGGTGCGGCGCACAGCGGAAAGCGCCGCACCGCAGCTGCTCGGAGGGAACTTTCCTGCCGCCGGCCTTCCTAATTTGCAGGCTCTCCGTGAGAGGGCGGACATTTTTGCGGCAAGGGCCGCGCGTAGCCGAGCATGCGCGAAAAGAGCACCTCGCTTCTTCTTTTGACCTCCGCCGCCGAGATTTGCCGGAGCGCAGCGCACGGCGCTTCATGTTGCTGGGCTTGCATGCGCTCCGCGCTCGGTCTGGCGGCGCTGACTGCGGCGCTGGCGGTTTGGCCCCCCTTGGCTGGCGCCCATGCGCTGTATCCGGTGGCCGCAGTGCTGCACCAGCGCTTGGCAGCGGCGCCTGCCGGCGTGGTCGGCGCCGCGTGGCTGGCTGATTATCGCCAGGACATGCGTGCCGCGCGCGCCGGCAACGGCTACGTCCTGGCCCAGCCTCTGGCGAATTTGAAAGCGCGCCTCGACGCCATGATGCCTGTCGCATCGGCCTTGCCGGGGCGGGGCGCGTGGATTGCAGCGCGTCAGGAAGATGAGGTGGTGGGGCTGGCCACGCCCAGCCTGGAGTTGCGCCAGGATATTTTGCGCGGCCATATCAATCCGCGCCCGGTGGCGCCGCTGCTGGTGGCCGGTGCGCTGCGCGTTACCTGGCTGCCGCGCGCGGCTTTGCGCCACACGCTGGATCGCGCCGAAACCGCCGTCGCCGAGCATGCCTCCGGCAGCCGGGTGTGGCGGATCCTGCAGGGCGGCCTGCGCGACGTCAGGGTCGCCTCCTATTTGCGCGACGAAAGGATGCTGCGCGCCTATGGCTTCCTCGAAGCCGCGCAGGCCGCGGCGCCGCTCGACGGCCGCGCCGCCGGCGCACTGCTGCGGCATGCTTCCGCGGTGCTCGGGGATTCGGCCCCCGGAGGGCTGGCCGTTCGTTTGCGCGATGCGGCGCAGGGGCGCCCGCAAGCCTATGCCATCGGTGCGCTGGCGCTGCATCTGAAAGAGGACATCGCGCAGCGCGCGCGCCTCTGGTATGCGCGTGCGCATCCGTCGGCAGGTTATTTGTCGTCTTTGTCCTTGAAGGGGATTTCGCCGTCGGCTTCGTAGCGCTTGCGCGCCCCGGGGCGGAAAATCCAGGCGACCAGCACGAGGAAGGCGATGGGTATGAGAAAAAACCAGGTGTCGAGAAAAAACTGCGCAACAGCTTGCATGGCGGCGCTCCGGCGACGGTGGTGCGACACTAATCCTGTCTTAAGCCTGCGTCAATCGGCGCTTGTGCGTGGCGGCCCCGGCCGCAACGCCGGGGAACATCCGCATGGGTGACCGGTCATTATTGCTGACCCGCGGCGTGAGCGGGGCCATCGGAGGGTTTGATGAAAAGTTTCGTGCTGAAATTTCTGCTGCCTTTCGCCATCGTAGCCAGCCTGTCGGTGTTCATTCTGGTGGGGCAGGCCACCGCCCCGAAGGCGGGTACCTCCTGGTCTTTGGGCGGTGATCTGGCGCAGGGCTATCATCGCAGCCTGGCCAACGGCGAAAAAACCGCGCATGGGGCCATTACCTATTGGCAGGTGTTGTTCGTGCATGACCAGGCGGTGAAGGAATTATTCAGGGCGCGGCTCGATCTGGATGACGCTAGGATAGACAGCCTGGTCGCCGGAGACAACCGCGCCGCGGCGCACGATCTGCGTGCGGCGCAGCGGCATCTCGCCGCCGCAGCGCAAGGATTGCCGGTCGCCTATCAGGGCGGCATAGAGGATTTGTCCAGCCGCGTCGGCGAGCTCTCGCTGGAGCTGGACGATCCGGGGATGAGTGTCATGGGCCGCCTGCGGGCCATGGAGCGCGGACTCTCCAACCTGATCGAGCAGATGTGACTGGCTTGAGTCCGTCCAGCGAATGTGGAGGCAGATATGGAAAGGGAAAAAGCGCAGCGCGTACTTGTCTTGAGCGCCATCGCCATCCTGGCGCTGGCGGAGGTGGGGCAGGCCTGGTACAGCCATCGCCTGGCGGAACGGATCAGAAATCGTGAAGATATGGCCCCGGTCGTCGCCCTGGGCGCGCAGCCGGCCGCCATGACTCATTCGGCCTGGGATCATCCCTTTGCCTATTTGCGCCAGGTGCAAAGAGCGCTCGATCAGCAGGAGCGCGCCATGGCGCAGACCTTCTATCTTTGGCCGGCGCCGGTGATGGCAGGTCTGCCGCAGGCGGCTTCGACGGGCGGCGCGGAAACGGTAAGCCTGCAGGCTCGTCCGGGTGAATATGTGGTAAGCGCCAAGCTGCCGCCGGGTGTGGGCGCCAAACAAGTGAAGGTTGAGCTGGCAGGGCGCCGGTTGAGCCTCGATACCCAACTGTCCCGCCGGGTCAACGGCCAAGGCGGTCGGGGCGCGCAGACCTATAGCAGCGTCTACATGGAAAGCTTCACGCTGCCCGGCCCGGTGGTCGATCAGGCGATGAAGGAACAGGTCGAGGGCGGCGTGCTGACCGTCACCATACCCAAGGCCCAGGGGGCGAAAGTGACCCTATGAGCGTGCCGCCGGTTGCATCCGAGGCACCCGGCGCGCCGGGCATCCCGCCGACTTGGGCAAGCAGCGACAAGGATCTGGTGGGCACGTCCATCGGGCCGGCGCGGCTGTGGTATACGCTGGGCCGCGGCATCTTGAACGAGGTTTATTGCCCGCGCATCGACATCGCGCAGATCCGAGATCTGGGGTTCATCGTGGCCGACGGCCTGGGCTTCTGGAGCGAGGTGAAGCGTTTGCCCGGATATGCGCTGGAAACGCCTGCGCCCGGGGTGCCGCTGGCCACGGTGGTGTACAGCCATCCGCGTTTCAGGCTCACGTTGCGCGTCTGCCCGGACCCGCACAGGGAGGTTCTGCTGCTGGCCTTTCACTTGGAAGGCGACGCGAACATGCAGCCTCATCTCCTGCTCGCGCCGCATCTGGGCGGCACGGGCCGAGGCAATCTGGCGTGGTGCGGGGAATACGGCGGCGCGTCGGTGCTGTGGGCCGAACAGGGGCCGTTCGGGCTCGCGCTGGCGGCGCGCGACGAGCGCGGGCAGGACGCCTTCACCGCGCTGTCGGTGGGCTGTGTGGGCGTCAGCGACGGCTGGCAGGATTTCTCACGCAATGGAAAGATGGCCTGGCGCCATGGCGCCGCGGGGCCGGGCAATGTCGCCTTGACCGGCGCCTTGCGGCGCAGCGGTGTGTTGGCGCTGGGACTGGCGACTTCCAAGGAAGCCGCCGCCACGCTGGCCGGCGCGGCGCTCGCGCAGCATTTCGACGAGGTCTGGCAGGGGCAGGCGCAGGCGTGGGCGCATTGGCACGAGCGTTACAGTGCCGCCGCGGTGCCTCCGGACCTGCCCCAGGCGCTGGCGCGCCAGTTCCGCATCTCGGCGGGCGTGCTGAAAACCCATCTGGACAAAACCTATGCCGGCGCCATGGTGGCGAGCCTGTCGGTGCCCTGGGGCAACAGCCGCGAAGAGCGCGGGGGTTATCACCTGGTATGGCCGCGCGATCTGGTGGAAAGCGCCGGGGCGCTGCTGGCGCTGGGCGCTTTCGACGAGGCGCGGGACACCTTGCGCTATCTGATCGCCACTCAGCAGCAAGACGGCCACTGGTTCCAAAATCAATGGCTGGGCGGCAAGCCTTATTGGCAGGGCCTGCAGCTCGACGAAGCGGCCTTTCCGGTGCTCCTGGCCGCGGCCCTGGCCGAGCGCGGGCAATTGGACGGCATCCCGGTCGCCGCCATGGCGGCGCGTGCGCTTGCTTTTCTGGTCAGCCGCGGTCCGGCGAGTCCGCAGGACCGTTGGGAGGAAGACGCCGGCCTCAATCCTTTCACGCTCGCGGTATGCATCGCCGCGTTGGTGGCGGGCGGCGATTTCGTCGCTGGACAGGATGCGGAGCTGGCCGTGGCGGTGGCCGATTTCTGGAACGCCCGCCTGGAGGACTGGACGGTGGCGCGCAGCGGCCAGTTCGTGCACGGCCTGGGGGTGGCGGGCTACTACGTGCGCGAGGCGCCGGCCGGCACACTGGCCAGCGAGGACGCGCTGTGCCGGGTGCTGCCGGTGAAGAACCGCCGCCACGATCCCGATCTGCCTGCGGCCGAGCAGGTGGGCCTGGAATTTCTCCAACTGGTGCGCTTCGGCCTGCGCGATGCGCACGATCCCTTGGTGCTGGACAGCATCAAGGTCGCCGATGCCCTGTTGCGGGTGGAAACACCCAAGGGGCCGGTCTGGCATCGTTACAACGGCGATGGCTATGGCGAGCACCTGGACGGCAGCCCCTTCGACGGCACCGGCCGGGGGCGCGCCTGGCCTTTGCTCACCGGCGAGCGCGGCCATTACGCGCTGGCCGCGGGGGAGGATCCGCTGTCTTGTCTTTCCGCCATGGACGCCATGACCGGCGCGGGGGGCTTGATTCCCGAACAGGTGTGGGACGAGCATGCTCCGCCCGGCCACCAGCCCGGGACGCCCAGCGGTTCGGCCATGCCCCTGCTGTGGGCGCATGCGGAGTACATCAAGCTCGCCGTATCGCGCCAGCTCGGCCGGCCCTGCGACCGTCCTGCCACGGTCTGGGCGCGTTACGGCGCCCGCCGGCCCGACCCCGAGGTGTGGATCTGGACACCGGCGGCGCCGGTGGTGCGTGTGCCGCGCGGCAAGAGTCTTTGGCTTTTGTTTTCTCGACCGGTTCTGCTGCACTGGGGGCGCGACGGCTGGCAGCATGTCGGCGACCTGCCCGCGGTCGGCGCGGGGCTGGGGCAATGGCGCGTGGTCTTGCCGGCCGGCGATCTGGCCGGCGCCCAGACTTTGGAATTCACCTGGCAATGGCAGGACAGCGGCGCATGGCTGGGGCGCGACCATCGCATCGTGATTTCTCCGCGCTGATCGTCTGCAAGGGGCTGGCCGCCTTATAATGGCCTCTTTGCAAAGACCTCAGGAGTGGTTTGCGGCATGGCGGGCTTGACCCTATACGACAAGCTTTGGCAAGCGCACGTCGTGGACGAGGCGAAGGACGGCGCCACGCTGCTCTACATCGACCGCCATCTCGTGCACGAAGTCACCAGCCCGCAGGCCTTCGAGGGCCTGCGCCTGGCAGGACGCAAACCCTGGCGGGCGAAATCCGCCATCGCCGTACCCGATCACAATGTGCCCACCACGCAGCGGGCCGCAGGCATCGCCGACCCCGTCTCGCGTTTGCAGGTGGAGACTCTGGACCGCAACTGCGCGGACTTCGGCATCGAAGAATTCAAGATGAACGATGTGCGCCAGGGCATCGTCCACGTCATCGGACCGGAGGAGGGGTTGACCCTGCCGGGCATGACCGTGGTGTGCGGTGATTCCCACACCTCCACGCATGGGGCTTTTGGTGCCCTGGCCTTCGGCATCGGCACTTCGGAGGTGGAGCATGTGCTGGCCACCCAGTGCCTGGTGGCGAAGAAATCGAAAGCCATGCGCATCACGGTGGAAGGTGTCCTGGGCCAGGGTGTGACCGCCAAGGATGTCGCCCTGGCCGTCATCGGCCGCATCGGCACGGCGGGCGGCACCGGCTACGCCGTCGAGTTCGCCGGCTCGGCGATCCGCGGCCTTAGCCTGGAAGGACGCATGACTTTGTGCAACATGGCGATCGAGGCCGGGGCGCGCGCCGGCATGGTGGCCGTGGACGACAAGACCCTAGACTATGTGAAGGGCCGTCCCTATGCGCCGCAGGGCGCGCAATGGGAGCAGGCGGCGGCCTGGTGGCGCACGCTGCACACCGACCCCGATGCGCGCTTCGACGCCGAGGTGAGCTTGCGCGCGGAGGATATCGTGCCGCAGGTGACCTGGGGCACCTCTCCCGAAATGGTGGTCACGGTGGACAGCCGCGTACCCGATCCGGCCGGCGCGCCGAATGCGGTCAAGCGCCAGGACTGGGAGCGCGCCCTGCAGTACATGGGGCTTGCGGCCGGCACGCCTATCCAGGAAATCGCCGTGGACAAGGTGTTCATCGGCTCCTGCACCAACTCGCGCATCGAAGATTTGCGCGCCGCCGCGGCAGTGGTCAAAGGCCGCAGGAAGGCAGACGGGGTCAAGCTCGCCATGGTCGTGCCGGGCTCCGGCCTGATCAAACGGCAGGCGGAGCAGGAAGGGCTGGATCGCGTGTTCGTCGACGCCGGCTTCGAGTGGCGCGAACCGGGGTGCTCCATGTGCCTGGCCATGAACGCCGACCGCCTCGAGCCGGGCGAGCGCTGCGCCTCCACCAGCAACCGCAATTTCGAAGGACGCCAGGGCGCGGGCGGGCGCACCCACCTGGTCAGCCCGGCCATGGCGGCCGCGGCGGCCATTGCCGGGCATTTCGTCGATGTCCGGCATTTTTGAAACAACGGCCCGCAGGGCTACGGGGAAGTTCGCTTGCGAAGGAAAGCAGTGAAAGAAAAGTCATTCGCTTTTGCCATGATCGCCGGCATGCTGCAACACCATACGGGGCCTGGGCCAGGACATCCAGGACGCCGGCCAGGCGATCGAACACACGAGCAATAAATAAAGCCATGACACCTTTTACCCGATTGCTGGGCCTGGTCGCGCCCATGGACCGCGCCAACGTTGACACCGACGCCATCATCCCGAAGCAGTTCCTGAAATCCATCAAGCGCAGCGGCTTCGGCCCCAACCTGTTCGACGAATGGCGCTATCTGGACGTAGGCGAGCCCGGACAGGATTGCAGCGCCCGGCCGCTGAATCCGGATTTCGTCCTCAATCAGCCGCGCTACCGGGGCGTCCAGATCCTGCTGGCACGAGATAATTTCGGCTGCGGTTCCAGCCGCGAGCATGCGCCCTGGGCTTTGCAGGACTATGGCTTTCGCGCCGTCATCGCGCCCAGTTTCGCGGACATTTTCTACAACAACTGTTTCAAGAACGGCCTGCTGCCCATCGTGCTGTCGGCCGAGACGGTCGACCGGCTGTTTGCGGAAACCTTCGCCACCCCGGGCTACCGCCTGGATATCGACCTCGTGCAGCAGACGGTGACGCTGCCTGACGGCAGCACGATTGGATTCGCGGTCGACGAATTCCGCAAATACTGTCTGCTCAACGGCCTCGACGACATCGGCCTCACCCTGCAAAAGGTGGACAAGATCCGGGCCTACGAAGCGCGGCGCCGGGCGGAAGCGCCTTGGCTGTTCGTCTAGTGCCCCCGCCGGCGGATGCGGCAGCAGGCCGCGGGTAGTCAACCAAAAATCAGTGACGGACATCATGAAAATCGCAGTCTTGCCCGGGGACGGCATCGGCCCCGAAATCGTCGCCCAGGCCGTGAAGGTGCTCGATGCGCTGCGGCGCGAGGGGCTCAACATCGAACTGGAGCAGGCGCCTATCGGCGGCGCGGGCTACGATGCCGCGGGCGACCCGCTGCCGCAAACCACTCTTGATCTGGCGCGCGCGGCCGACGCCGTGCTGCTGGGGGCGGTCGGCGGGCCGCAATACGACCAGCTCGATCGGCCTCTGCGGCCCGAGCGCGGCCTGCTGCGCATCCGCAAGGAACTCAATCTGTTCGCCAATCTGCGGCCGGCCCTGCTTTATCCGGAGCTTGCCTCGGCCTCGACCCTAAAACCGGAAGTCGTGGCCGGGCTGGACATCATGATCGTGCGCGAACTGACGGGCGACATCTATTTCGGACAGCCGCGCGGCATCGAGATGCGCGGCGGCGAGCGCGTGGGCTTCAACACCATGGTGTATGCCGAGTCGGAAGTCCGGCGCGTGGCAAAGGTCGCCTTCGACATTTCCATGAAGCGCGGCAGGAAGCTGTGTTCGGTGGAAAAGGCCAATGTGCTGGAGTGCTCGGAGCTCTGGAAGGAAGTGGTCATCGAAGTGGGCCGGCAATATCCCGAGGTCGAACTGTCGCACATGTATGTCGACAACGCGGCCATGCAGTTGGTGCGCAATCCCAAGCAGTTCGATGTCATCGTGACGGGCAATATCTTCGGCGACATCCTGTCCGACGAGGCCTCCATGCTGTCAGGTTCCATCGGCATGCTGCCGTCTGCGTCGCTCGATCTGCGCAACAAAGGCATGTATGAACCGATACACGGCTCGGCCCCGGACATCGCCGGCAGGGATGTCGCCAATCCGCTGGCGACCATGCTTTCGCTGGGGATGATGTTCCGCTACACCTTTGCCGATGCTGCGATCGCCGACCGTATCGATGGCGCCGTGAAGCGGGTCATCGCCCAAGGTTTGCGCACGGCCGACATCTGGACCCAGGGCTGCGAGCGCGTGAGTTGCTCGGCCATGGGCGATGCCGTGGTCGGGGCGCTGGGTTGACCGCCGGGGGGATATGTTGACAATGAATGAAAGCGTAGGGAAAGCATCATGTTGAGAGTGGGTTTGGTCGGCTGGCGGGGTATGGTGGGCTCGGTGCTCATGCAGCGCATGCGCGAGGAGAACGATTTCCGCGATATCGAGCCGGTGTTTTTCACGACCTCCAACCCGGGCGGCAAGGGCCCCGACATCGGCAA
Organism: Pseudomonadota bacterium; assembly: GCA_021802555.1. Classification (GTDB taxonomy): domain Bacteria; phylum Pseudomonadota; class Gammaproteobacteria; order Burkholderiales; family Thiobacillaceae; genus JAJXXS01. The sequence continues at coordinate 33,355 of JAJZRU010000016.1, read as the reverse complement.
GCAGGTGCCGGCTCTGAAAGATGCGAAGTCGATTGCCGAGCTCAAGCGCATGGACGTGATCGTCACCGCCCAGGGCGGCGATTACACCGCGGAGATCTATGCTCCCTTGCGGGCCGCCGGCTGGCAGGGCTATTGGATCGACGCCGCGTCCACGCTGCGCATGGAGAAATCCGCCGTCATCATTCTCGACCCGGTCAACCGCCAGGTCATCGACCAGGCGCTGGGCCGGGGCGGCAAGGACTTCATCGGCGGCAACTGCACCGTCTCCCTCATGCTCATGGCGCTGGGCGGATTGTTCGAGGCGGACCTGGTGGAGTGGATCACGGCCATGACCTACCAGGCGGCGAGCGGTGCCGGAGCCAAGAACATGCGCGAGCTTCTGACCCAGATGGGCGAGCTGCACCGCGTGTCCAAGGCCTTGCTGGACGATCCCGCCTCGGCCATCCTCGACATCGACCGCGAGGTGGCGGGTACATTGCGCGACAGGGCCTTTCCCGACGAAAATTTCGGCGTGCCCCTGGCGGGGTCGCTGATCCCCTGGATCGACAGGGATCTGGGCAACGGCCAGTCCAAGGAAGAATGGAAAGGCATGGCGGAAACCAACAAGATCCTCGGCAAGACCGAGGCGGCCGTGCCCATCGATGGCCTGTGCGTGCGCATCGGCGCCATGCGCTGCCATTCCCAGGCCCTGACCATCAAGCTTAAAAAGGACGTTTCCGTGGCCGAAGTGGAGGCTCTGTGCGGCGCCCATAATGAATGGGTGAAGGTGGTGCCCAATCAGCGCGAAGCCTCGATGCATGAGTTGACCCCGACCGCTGTCACCGGCAAGCTCACGGTGCCGGTGGGGCGCTTCCGCAAGCTCAGCATGGGCCCGCAGTACCTTTCCGCCTTCACCGTGGGCGACCAGTTGCTATGGGGCGCGGCAGAGCCTTTGCGGCGCTTGCTGCGCATCTTGGTGGAGCGCGGCTGAACGCCATGGCCGCGGTGCGGCATGGGAGCGCCGCGAGGCGTGGCAAAAAATCCAAGAAGAACTTCGGGGTTTGGCTTCAGGGCGCGGTTTTTGCTAAAGAATCGCGCCGTTAAGCCGTCATAGCCCATGACACGTTTTCGACAGGCCTCGTACGGGAGGATGCCCAGCATGAAATTCAGCTCTATTTCCAAGCCCTTGGCGGCGAGCGCCTTGGTGTTGCTGCTGCCGTTGTCCGCCTATGGCGCGGGTCTGGGGAGGCTTACGGTGAACTCAGCGCTGGGGCAGCCCTTCAGCGGCGAAATACCCATCCTCGCCAACAAGGCGGAAATGCAGGGCTTGACGGCCGCCCTCGCGAGCGACGACGCCTTCAAGGAAGCGGGGGTGGAATACCTGCCCGCGCTTACTTCGCTGCATTTCAAAGTGGTCCAGCGCGCTGATGGCCAGGCTGTGCTGAAAGTCACCTCTGACAAGCCCATCAACGATCCCTTCCTGGACATTCTGGTGCAGCTCAATTGGGCGTCCGGTAAGCTGGTGCGCGAATACACCGTGCTGCTGGATCCGCCGGGCATGGGGCGCAGCCAGATCGCGGCACCCATGGAAATCGGCCCGCCAACCGCCCAGCCCCTTGCGCCGCCGGCGCCTGCCGCTGCGCCTGCCGCTGCGCAGGCGCCCAAGCCGTCGCACGCGCCCAAGCCGAAGGTGGCCGCCGCCGCGCCCAAGATCCTGCGCGTGCGCCCCGGCGATACCTTGAGCGGCATCGCGCAGCGGGTACAGCCGCATGGCGTTACGCTCGATCAGACGCTGATGGGCCTGTTCGACGCCAACCCGAGGGCTTTTGTCGGCAACAACATGAATCGCCTCAAAGTGGGCAGCCGCATCGAGGTGCCCGGCAAGGGCAATTTCGCCAAGCTCAGCCCGGCGGAAGCGACCAAACAGGTGCAGGTGCAGGTGACGGACTGGAATGCCTATCGCCAGCGCCTCGCCGGGGCGGCCAGCCGGGCTCCGGCAGCGGCGAAAACCGCGCCCAAGGCCGGGCAAAGCGTTTCCGGCCAAGCCACGGTGAAAGTCGCGCCTCGGGCTGTGCCCGGCCAGACGCCGGTCGATGTCCTCAAGCTGTCCAAAGGAACGGGCGCGGCGGTCGGCGCGATCGCCAAGGAGCAGGCCTTGCGCGACGCGGAATCGCGCACTGCGGCCCTCAAGCAGCAGATTCAGGAAATGAAGCAGTTGGCGGCGCTTAAGGAGAAGGCGTTGCAGCAGCGCGCCGCGGCAACCGCGCCGGCCATCGCGCCCACCGCTCCGGCTCCCGCGGCCAAACCTACGCTGCCGCCGGCGGTGGCGAAGGCGCCCGCCGTGTCGGCGCCTGTCGTCACCACTACCGCCCCGGTGTCCTCCAGCCCGAACTGGTACAGCGTTCTCCAGGAGAATCCGCTGTATTGGGCCGGCGGCGCCGCCATCCTCCTGCTCGGCGGAACTCTGTGGTGGATGATGAGCGGCGGACGGCGCAAGGGCAAGGATACCGGCGCCAAGGCTTTCGACGACAGCGTCATGACGGCGGGGGATCTCAAGACCAACACCCTCATCGCGGGGGGCGCCTCGGGGGGGTCCATCAACACCGGGGACACTTCTTTCCTGACCGATTTCAGCCAGGCCGGTTTGGGCAACATCGACACCCACGACGTCGATCCGATTGCCGAGGCCGAGGTGTATATGGCTTATGGCCGCGATGCCCAGGCGGAGGAGATTCTCAAGGAAGCGCTGGCGAAAACTCCCGAGCGCCAGGAGATACGCATCAAGCTGTTGGAAATCTACGCTGCGCGCAAAAACGTGAGCGCATTCGGCAGCGTCGCCGGCGAACTCCATGCGGCCGTGGAAGGCCAGGGCCCGCTATGGGACAAGGCTGCCGAAATGGGCCGCCTCGTCGATCCGGACAATCCGCTCTACGGCGGCGTGGCGGCTGGGGCGGCGGCCGCACTGCTCACTCCGCAAGCGGAGCCGACGCCTGGCTCGCAACCGGCCGAAACGGCGCCTGCGCAGCCGGGGCTTGGCGCCGCGGCGGAGCCCCGAGATCTCAACTTCGGAGGCCTCGACGAGATTTTCTCCGCCCCCGCCGAGCGGACGGCGCCTGAGCCGGAGCCTGTGTTCCGCGATACGGCCTCGGGCCTGGATTTCGATCTGGGCGATCTGGATTTCGGCGCCGACGCGAATGCGTCCAAGGGCGACGGCGGCGCCGAAGCCCCCTCCGAGCCGAGCGGGAACGGTGCTGCAGGCATGGATTTCAGCGGCTTGGATCTCGACCTGGACGCTTCGGTGGATGAGCTGGGCGACCTCGACGAGGTGGCCACCAAGCTTGATTTGGCGCGCGCCTATCTGGAGATGGGCGACAAGGAAGGCGCCCGCGAAATCCTTCAGGAAGTCATCGCCGAAGGCAACCAGGAGCAGAAAAACAACGCGCAGTCCCTCATGGCCGCCATGTAACAGCCGCCCGGGATCGCCGGCTATTGGCGTCGGCGCGCAGGCGCGGCAAAATTTGCCCCATGCCGCCCGCCCCTCTGCATCCCGCCGCCTTGATCGCCCTGTGGGCGGCGTATGCGGCGGGCCTGGAATTCCTCTCCTGGCCGGGCCTGGGCGCCGCCGCGGCCCTGGCCGTGCCGCTGTTGTCGCGCGCTTCCGTACGTACGGCTTTTTTGCAGCTGTTGCGCCGCAGCCGCTGGCTGCTTCTGCTGCTTCCCCTGATTTATGCCTTCAGCGTCCCCGGACAGCCGGTCTGGCCAGGCATCAGCGCCATTTCCTGGCCGGGCATCGCGGACGGCGCGCTGCGCCTGGCGCGGCTGCTGCTGCTGCTGGCGGCGCTGGCGGCGCTGTTGAACGCGCTGGGCCGAGACGGGCTGGTCCTGGGAATTTTTGCCTGCGCGCGCCCCTGGGCGGGAGCGGGGCTGGACGCCCGCGCGCTGGCGGTGCGGCTTTCCCTGGTGCTGGAAGGCGCGCGCCATGCGGCGCCGGCGCGGCCCTGGCGACTTGCTGTGGACCAGCTGGAGGATGCTCCCGGCCCCGGCCCGGCGCACATCACGCTGCAGCCGCAGGCCTGGACTTGGCGCGATAGCGCTGCCTTGCTGCTCGCTGCCGGCTGGCTGGGAGCCGTGCTGGCGTGAGGGTCGCCATCGCCCTGGAATACGATGGGCGCGGATTTTGCGGCTGGCAGTCGCAGTCCGCGGCGTGCGGCGTGCAGGATGCGCTGGAAGAGGCGGTGGCGGCCATCGCCGGCTGCCGGGTGGCCCTGGCGGCGGCGGGGCGCACCGATGCCGGGGTGCACGCCAGCCTGCAGGTCGCTCATTTCGATGCCCCTCATGCGCGCCCCCTGACGGCCTGGGTGCGCGGCGTCAACAGCCGCCTGCCGGACGGCATCGCCGTGTTCTGGGCCAAGGAAATGGGCGGCGGCTTCCATGCCCGGTTTTCCGTAGTCGAGCGGGGCTATCGCTACGTCCTTTTCAATCACCCCGTGCGGCCCGGACTGCTGCGCGGACGGGTCGGTTGGCATCATCGGCCGCTCGATGTCGAAAGCATGCGCGCCGCAGCGCGCCTGCTGCTCGGACGGCATGATTTTTCCGCCTTCCGCGCCGCGGAATGCCAGGCGCGCTCGCCGATCAAGGACTTGCGCTGCGCCGAGCTGCGGCGGCAGGGGGATTATCTGGTATTCGATTTTCGCGCCGACGGATTTCTGCACCACATGGTGCGCAATCTGGTCGGCTGCCTGGTACAGGTCGGCGCCGGCGGCGCGCCTCCGGAATGGCTGGGAGAAGTCCTGGCCGCGCGCGACCGCACTCGGGCGGCGCCGACCTTCATGGCGGACGGGCTATATCTGAGCCGCGTCATTTACCCGGCGCAATTCGGCGTGCCGGGCGAGGGGCGCGCGTCCGGCGGCTTCAGCCCCGCTTGACGGTCTTCATGAGCTGGCCTTTTTCCCGCGCCCATTCGCGCTGCTTTTCGGCCTCGCGCTTGTCGTGCTGCTTCTTGCCCTTGGCGAGTCCGATTTCCAGCTTGATGCGCCCGTTGCTGTAATGCAGATCCAGGGGCACCAGGGTATAACCCGCCTGCTGGGTCTTGCCGATGAGCTTGCGGGTCTCCTCGGCGTGCAGCAGCAGCTTGCGGCTGCGTGTGGGGTCGGGCTTGATGTGGGTGGAGGCGGTCGGCAAAGGGCTGATGTGGCAGCCGATCAGGAAAACCTCCGCTTTCAGCACCACCACATAGGCCTCCTTCAACTGCACGCGGCCGGCGCGGATGGCCTTGACCTCCCAGCCCTGCAGGGCCAGTCCGGCTTCGTAGCGTTGTTCGATGAAGTAGTCGTGAAACGCTTTTTTGTTGTCCGCAATGGGCATGGGCGGCGAGATTCCTTAAAATCGCCAATTTTACCGTTTCGGCTTTGATATGGCCCAGGTGCATAAAACGGTGCTGGTGGAGCACACGCCGGCACAGATGTTCGGCTTGGTGGACGACGTCGAGCGCTATGCGGAGTTTCTCCCTTGGTGCGGCGGCGGCGAGGTGAAACGGCGTGATGAGCGCGCCACCCTGGCCACCATACATATCGACTACCTGGGCATCCGGCAGAATTTCACTACCGAGAATACCAAGGATTACCCGAGCCGCATGGATCTGCGTCTGGTGCAGGGTCCGTTTGCGCATCTGCAGGGCCATTGGCATTTCATCCCCTTGGGGGAGACTGCCTGTAAAATCGAATTCTCCCTCGAATATGCGTTTGCCAGCCGCGCGCTGGAAGCCGTGCTAACCCCGGTGTTCAGCTATATAGCCAATACTTTCGTGGACGCCTTCGTAAAGCGGGCCGAGCAGGTGTATGCGCATGACTGAACACTACATCGACATCGAAGTTGCCTATGCGCTGGCGCAGGAGCAGTGGATCATCCCGCTGCGCGTGGCCGAGGGCACGACCATAGAGCAAGCCGTGCAGGCCTCGGGCTTGCTGGAAAAACGCCCGGAAATAAACCTGGCGACGCAGAAAGTCGGCATTTACGGCAAGGTGGCGAAGCTCGATGCCATCGTGCGCGCGGGCGATCGCGTGGAGATTTACCGCCCGCTCATCGCCGACCCCAAGGAAGTGCGGCGGCAGCGCGCGGAAGCCGGCAAGGCGATGAAAAAAGGCGGCGGCGATCTGCCGGCCGGCTGATGCGGAAATGACTGGGGCCGCCTGTGCGGCGGCCCCAGGGCGTCGGGACGACGCTGGTCAGAGATTTTTCAGTTGCAGCGGCGGCTCCTTGCTTTGCTGGATGCTCAGCTTGTTGAACGCCGTGGCTTCTTTGGCTTCCTTGAAGACGGTCGCGCTGTCGCCTTTGGCGGCGGCGGCCTGCGCTTTTTTGTAGGCCTCTTCCGCGACGGTCCATACGTCGAAATCGGACTTCGCCTCTTTCATGCTGGCCGTGGCTTCATCCAGGGCGGCCTGGGCTTGCGGCGAGATGGCGGGCTTGGCGGCAGCTGCGGGCGCGGGCGCCTGACTGTTATAGGTGGAGCAGCCCGCCAATGCCAGCAGGGAGACGGACGTCAGGGTGAACACGATTTTGCGCATGCATTTCTCCTCTGGTTTAGTTATGCGCCCGGGAACGGGTTGCGCCGAACGCGCGAGGCATGGAACGCCCTTGCGGGGGTGGCGTTAAGTTAACGGGCTCCGCAGTTTTCGTCAATGCGCCGCGCGCGCGCCGCGCTGGTAGATTAAGACCAACCCCGGCGCAGGCCGGCGCCGTTCGGGAATTTGGCCGCGCCCGCGGGCAGTCGGTATAATTTTAATTTGGCTTCCAAGGTTCGCCATGCGTGTCCTGCAAAAAGCGCTTACGTTCGACGACGTCCTGCTCGTTCCGGCCCACTCCGAAATCCTGCCGCGCGACGTGGGCCTGAAAACCCGGCTGACGCGCAAGATAGCCCTCAACATTCCGCTCATTTCGGCCGCCATGGATACGGTGACCGAGGCCCGCTTGGCCATCGCCCTGGCGCAGGAGGGGGGCATAGGCATCATCCACAAGAACATGGGCGCCGAGGCCCAGGCGGCAGAGGTGGCCAAGGTCAAGCGCTTCGAATCCGGGGTGGTCAAGGACCCCGTCACCATCCCCCCCGACATGAGCGTGCGCGACGTGCTGGATCTGACCCGGCGCTACCGTATTTCCGGGCTGCCGGTGGTGGATGCCGAAGGGTGCGTGGCCGGCATCGTCACGCATCGCGACCTGCGTTTCGAAACCAGCCTGGATCAACCCATCCGCAACGTCATGACCCCGCGCGAGCGTCTGGTCACGGTGCGCGAAGGCGCGAGCCGCGAGGAAGCGCTGGACCTGCTGCACAAGCACCGGCTGGAACGCGTGCTGGTGGTGAACGAGCGCTTCGAGCTGCGCGGCCTCATCACCGTGAAGGACATCGAAAAATCCACCGAGCATCCCGACGCCTGCAAGGACGAGCAGGGACGCTTGCGCGTGGGCGCGGCGGTGGGCGTGGGCGCGGGCACGGACGAGCGCGTGGCGGCGCTGGCCGAGGCGGGGGTCGACGTCATTGTCGTGGACACGGCGCACGGACATTCCAAGGGTGTGCTGCAACGCGTGGAATGGGTCAAGGCGCATTATCCGCAGGTGCAGGTCATCGGCGGCAACATCGCCACCGGCAATGCCGCCCGCGCGCTGGCGGACCATGGCGCCGATGCGGTGAAGGTGGGCATCGGCCCCGGCTCCATTTGCACCACCCGCATCGTCGCCGGCGTGGGCGTGCCGCAGATCTCCGCCGTGGCCAACGTCGCCGAGGCTTTGGCCAAGCTCGACATTCCGCTCATCGCCGATGGCGGCGTGCGCTATTCGGGCGACATCGCCAAGGCCATCGCGGCGGGCGCGCATGCCGTGATGCTGGGCGGGCTCTTTGCCGGCACGGAGGAGGCGCCCGGCGAGATCGAGCTGTACCAGGGGCGCTCCTACAAGTCCTATCGCGGCATGGGCAGCCTGGGGGCCATGCAGAAAGGCTCCTCCGATCGCTACTTCCAGGACAACGAGGCCAACGCCGACAAATTCGTGCCCGAGGGCATCGAAGGGCGCGTGCCCTACAAGGGCAGCCTGCTGGCCGTCATCCACCAGCTCATGGGCGGCCTGCGCTCGTCCATGGGCTATCTCGGCTGCACCACCATCGAAGCCATGCACCGCAAGGCGGAGTTCGTCGAAATCACTTCCGCGGGCGTGCGCGAGTCGCATGTCCACGATGTGCAGATCGTCAAGGAAGCGCCCAATTACCGCGTCGATTGACGGGCGCGGGAGGCGCCGCCGCGCCTGAGAATTTCCCGGCGTCAGGCCGCGCCGGGGCTGCGCACACTGAGCAAATCACCATGCACCAGAAAATCCTCATCCTCGATTTCGGCTCCCAATACACCCAACTCATCGCGCGCCGGGTGCGTGAAGCGAACGTCTATTGCGAACTGCACCCCTTCGACGTCGGGGAGGATTTCGTGCGCGCCTTCGCACCCCGGGGCATCATCCTCTCGGGCGGGCCCAGTTCGGTGTACGAGGAGGAAACCCCGCGCGCGCCGCAGGCAGTGTTCGATCTTGGTGTTCCGGTGCTGGGCATCTGCTACGGCATGCAGACCATGGCCGCGCAGCTGGGCGGCAAGGTGGAAAACGCGCGCCATCGCGAATTCGGCTATGCGGAGGTGAGGGCGCGCGGCCATTCCGCGCTGCTGCGCGACGTCCAGGATCGCAGCAACGAAGAAGGGCATGGCCTGCTGGATGTGTGGATGAGCCATGGCGACAAAGTCACCGAGCTGCCGCCCGGCTTCAAGGTGATCGCCGACAACGCGGCCACACCGATCGCTGCCATGGCCGACGACGCGCGCAGCCTGTATGGCGTGCAATTCCACCCGGAGGTGACTCATACCCTGCAGGGCAAAGCCATCATCGGGCGCTTCGTGCACGACATCTGCGGCTGCGCACACGACTGGAACATGCCCGATTACGTGGAAGAGGCGGTGGGGCGCATCCGCTCCGAGGTAGGCGGCGACGAAGTGATCCTGGGCCTTTCCGGCGGCGTGGATTCTTCCGTCGCGGCGGCGCTCATCCATCGCGCCATCGGCGATCAGCTGACCTGCGTGTTCGTCGATACGGGGCTGCTGCGCCTGGACGAGGCCGAGCAGGTGATGCAAACCTTCGCGCAAAACCTGGGGGTGAAGGTCATCCAGGTGGATGCCAGCGAGCGCTTCATGCGTGCGCTTGCCGGAGTCGCCGACCCGGAGCAGAAGCGCAAGATCATCGGCCGCGAATTCGTCCACGTCTTTCAGGAAGAAGCGGAAAAGCGTAGCAACGCCAAATGGCTCGCGCAGGGCACCATCTATCCGGACGTCATCGAATCGGCCGGGGCGAAAACCAAGAAGGCGCACGCCATCAAGTCTCACCACAATGTCGGCGGTCTGCCCGAGACCTTGCATCTCAAGCTGCTCGAACCCCTGCGCGAGCTGTTCAAGGACGAGGTGCGGGAGCTGGGGATTTCCCTGGGCCTGCCGCATGACATGGTCTTTCGCCACCCCTTCCCCGGCCCAGGCCTGGGGGTGCGCATCCTCGGCGAGGTGAAGCGGGAATACGCCGACCTGCTGCGCCAGGCCGATCACATTTTCCTCGAGGAATTGCGCGCCGCCGGCTGGTACGAGAAAACCAGCCAGGCCTTTACCGTCTTCCTGCCCGTGAAGAGCGTCGGCGTGATGGGCGACGGCCGCACCTACGACTACGTGGTCGCCCTGCGCGCGGTGCAGACCCAGGATTTCATGACCGCCCATTGGGCCGAGTTGCCCTACACCCTGCTGGGCAAGGTGTCCAACCGCATCATCAATGAAATACGCGGCATCAACCGCGTGGTCTACGATATCTCGGGCAAGCCGCCAGCGACCATTGAGTGGGAGTGAGTTGCCATAAAAAGTCTTTATAAATTAATTGCTTGCGGTATGTTGAGATGATTCGGCTGAATCATCAAAGAGGCAAAACTGTCATGTAACCTATTGAAAATTTATGTGTTTTTTGTTTCGTGAGCTCCAATATTTGCTGAAACAAGCGAACAAATTTTGACGGTATTCCTGACGATATCAAAAAGCGATTTCAATAGGCGCGTTTTCGGTACCGTCGCTTACGTCGAAAGGTTCAGTGGCAACCATGGTCAGGGATCACCGACTGAAACTGGACGGCGTTTGTCTAATGTACTAACATTGTAGCCATTGATCTAAAAAATTCGAGGTGCACCTATGACTGCCGTTGCCTCAGCATCTTCCCGCTCGTCCCGCCTGGGCTTGCGCGCCACGCCAGAGCAAGAAACTGTGCTGCGTCGCGCGGCCGAAGTCGCGCACAAGTCTCTGACCGACTTCATCCTCGACAGCGCCTGCCAAGCGGCAGAGCAGACGCTGCTCGACCAGCGCCTGTTTATGGTGGCCGGTAACCAGTATCAAGCCCTGATGGACTTGCTCGAACGCCCGGAGCAGACCAATGAAGGGCTGCGTGACCTTTTCTCGCGGAAAGCCCCGTGGGATGGCCGATGACCTTGCATGGCCCGGAACCGCTGGGACCGCTGCACCGACTGGAGGATTTCGACTGCGGCAAACCGTCGCTGAACGATTGGTTGCTCCGCCACGCTCGCCAAGCCCAGGGCAGCGGCTCGGCAAAAACATTCGTGGTGACAGACGGCGACCGGGTGGCCGGTTACTTCAGTCTGACCGTCGGACAGGTCGATACCCTCGATGCGCCCGAACGCATCCGCCAGGGCATGGGCCAATACCCCGTACCCGTGGTGATCCTGGCCCGGTTGGCTGTGTCGCGGCAAGATCAGGGGCGCGGCATCGGCTTTGGCATGCTTCAGGATGCCATCCGCCGCACGCTGCTGATAGCGGAGCAGGCCGGCATCCGTGCCATGCTGACCCATCCCCTTGATGTGGATGCTGCGCGCTTCTACACTCGCTTCGGCTTCATTGCTTCACCCTTGCGCGAGCAGCAATTGCTGCTGCTGCTCAAGGATGCGCGCCGTTGGGTCAAATGACCCTCGACTTCGCCGCCCTCGACGCCCTGCGCACCCACCATCCCGCGTGGCGGCTGCTGCGTTCGGACCATGCGCCGCTGGTGGCGAGTTTTCTGCATCGTGTTTTCGTGGCGCCCAATGTGCGGGTGATGGCGGCGGCCGATCTGGCGGAAGCCCTGGAGGACGAGCTGTACGCCCTGCGCCTGCGCCTGGGCGACGCGGCGTTTCCGAAGCCAGCACTGGATTACCTGAACGACTGGGCGGCACCGGACAAGGGCTGGCTGCGCAAGTTTTACAAGCCCGGGACGGACGAGGCGCAATTTGACCTTACGCCCGCAACCGAGAAGGCCATCGCTTGGCTGGCGCAACTTAGCGAGCGGCAGTTCGTCGGCACCGAATCGCGCTTACTCACCTTGTTCGATCTGCTCAAGCAGATGAGCGAAGGCAGCGAGGCCGACCCGGCCAGGCGGATTGCCGAACTGCACAAAAAGCGGGACGACATCGACGCCGAGATCGCGCGCGTGTTTGCGGGCGATGTGCCGCTCTTGGACGACACGGCGCTCAAGGACCGCTTCCAGCAGTTCATGCTGGGCGCGCGCGAGTTGCTCGCCGACTTTCGCGAGGTCGAGCACAATTTCCGCCGGCTCGACCGGCGCGTGCGCGAGCGCATCGCCTTGTGGGAAGGCAGCAAGGGGGCGTTGCTGGAAGAGATCCTGGGTGACCGCGATGCGATTGCCGATTCCGATCAGGGCAAGAGCTTCCGCGCTTTCTGGGATTTCCTGCTGTCCAGTCGTCGCCAGGAAGAACTGACCGAGTTGCTGGACCGGGTGCTGGCCTTGCCGGCCGTGGCTTCGCTGCAGCCCGACGCCCGTACCAGTCGCGTGCATTACGACTGGCTGGAAGCCGGCGAGCACACCCAGCGTACCGTGGCCGCCTTGTCGCAGCAGTTGCGGCGCTTCCTCGACGATCAGGCCTGGCTGGAGAACCGCCGCATCATGGACATTCTGCACGGCATCGAGAGCAAGGCGCTGGCGCTGCGCGAAGCGCCGCCCACCGGCCCCGTGATGGAGATGGCCGAGAGCGGCGCCGACATCGAACTAGCGATGGAACGCCCCTTGTTCACCCCCGCAATGAAGCCGGTCATCGCCAGCCTGGCCTTGCTGGCGGGCGATGAGGATATCGACCCGCAGGCGCTGTTCGATCAAGTGGTGGTGGACAAGGCGCGACTGACGCGCCACATCCGCCATGCCTTGCAGGACAAGGCACAGATCACCCTGCTCGAACTGGTGGCCGCCCAGCCTTTGCAGCAAGGCCTGGCCGAATTGGTGGCCTACCTGCAACTCGGCAGCGACGCCTTCAGCGCCGTGGTGGACGAGAACACGCCTGAAGTCATTCATTGGCTGGCGCGGGTGGCCAGCGGCGAACCCGTCAGCCGATGCGCGCGCCTGCCCCGCGTCATCTTCATGCGCTGACTTGAAAAGAGCAAATCCAGAGGATCAAGGGGGAATGGACGATTTCAGCGCCGCTCCAGTAATGCCGGCCCCCGCCGCCGACTTGTCGGCGCTGCTCATTGGCCTGCTCAAGGGGGTGCTCTACCGCGAGAGCGATGAACACCAGTGGGCGACGCTGCTGAACCTGCAAGCCCGGGTGCGCGACTACGTGGCCGTGCTCAATCTCGATCTGGTGCTGGACGAGGCGGAGGGTCATGCCTTCCTGAAAAGCCGCCCCGAGCCGGCCGAGGATGATCCGGCACCGCGCTTGCCGCGGCTGGTGGCGCGTCGGCCGCTGTCCTTTCCGGTCAGCCTCTTGCTGGCGCTGTTGCGCAAGAAACTGGCCGAATTCGACGCCGGCGGCGGTGACACGCGGTTGGTGCTGAGCCGGGATGAGATCATGGAGCTGGTGCGGGTGTTTCTGCCCGGTGGTCCGAACGAGGCCAGGCTGGTCGACCAGATCGAGTCCACCCTCAACAAGGTGGTGGAGTTGGGATTCCTGCACCGGCTCAAGCCCGCTTCGACCGTTACCACCGGGCCCGCCAACTACGAGGTGCGGCGCATCCTGAAAGCCTTCGTCGACGCGCAATGGCTGGCCGAGTTCGACGCGCGGCTGGCCGTCTATCAGTCCGCCTTGTCGGGGGCAGGGACGAAACCATGAACGAGCCGCAATCCCTCGGCCTGGACTTCGCGGCAGACGATGCCCTGTCGGGCTTTCGCCTGGCCCGTCTGGAGGTGTTCAACTGGGGGACCTTCGACAGCCGGGTGTGGACCTTGCAACTGGATGGCAAGAACGGCCTGCTCACCGGCGACATCGGTTCCGGCAAGTCCACACTGGTGGACGCCGTCACGACCCTTCTGGTGCCGGCGCAGCGCATCGCCTACAACAAGGCCGCCGGCGCCGACAGCAAGGAGCGCACATTGCGCTCCTACGTCCTCGGGCACTACAAGTCGGAACGCAACGAAGTCACCGGTGCCGCCAAGCCGGTTTCCCTGCGCGATCACAACAGCTATTCGGTCATCCTAGGGGTATTTCATAACGCCGGCTACGACCAGACGGTGAGCTTGGCGCAGGTGTTCTGGATGAAGGATGCCCAAGGGCAACCGGCCCGCTTCTTCGTGGGGGCGGAACGCGGGCTCGACGTCGCAACGGATTTTGCGAACTTCGGCTCCGACATCACTGCTTTGCGCAAGAAGCTGCGGGGGCAGGGCGCCGAGCTGCACGACAGTTTCCCGCCTTATGCCGCCTGGTTCCGCCGCCGTTTCGGCATCGACAACGATCAGGCGCTGGAGCTGTTCCACCAGACGGTGTCGATGAAGTCGGTGGGCAACCTGACCGATTTCGTCCGCAGCCACATGCTCGAGCCCTTCGAGGTAGCCCCGCGCATCCAGGCACTGATCGGCCATTTCGACGACCTCAATCGCGCTCATCAGGCAGTGCTCAAGGCGCAACAGCAAGTCGAACTGCTCACCCCCCTGGTTGCCGATTGCAGCCATCATAGCGCGCTGGTGGCCGAAGTCGACCACTTGCGCCACTGCCGCGAAGGCCTGCGCACGCACTTCGCCGGCCTCAAACTGGGATTGCTGGACAAGCGCCTGGGCCTGCTGGATGAGGAATGGGACAAGGCCGATGGGCAGGTGCGGCGCCTCGACGCGACACGCGAAGAACAAGGTCGCCAGGTCGATGAGCTGAAACAGGCCATCCACGACAACGGTGGCGACCGGCTGGAGCGCCTCGCCGCCGAGATCCGCAAGCAGGAGCAGGTGCGCAATGGGCGGAAGGCCAAGGCGGCTCGCTACGGGGAGCTGGCAGCCGTGCTCGGTGAGCCGGTGGCCGCCGACGAGGCGGCGTTTTCATCCCAGCGGGCCCAATTCAAGGCGTGGCGGGAGGACGCTCGCAACCGCGATGCCGATCTCCAGAACACCCTGACCGAGCACGGCGTGACCTTGCGCCAGGGCAAGCTGGAACACGACCAGCTCGCTGCCGAGATCGACAGCCTCAAGTGTCGGCGCAGCAACATCGACGACCAGCAGATTCAGATCCGCGCCGGGATGTGCGCGGCCTTGGGCCTGGATGCGGACGCTATGCCTTTTGCTGGTGAGTTGATCCAGGTGCGGGATGAGCAACGCGACTGGGAAGGCGCGGCGGAGCGCCTGCTGCGCGGATTCGGCCTAGCCTTGCTGGTGCCCGACGCGCACTACAAGGCCGTGGCCGAGTGGGTGGACGGCAATCACCTGCGGGGACGGCTGGTGTATTTCCATGTTCGCCCCCGCAAGGTGTCGGATATGCCCGAACTGCACCGCGATTCCCTGGTTCGCAAGCTGGCCGTCAAACCGGATTCGCCGCACTACGACTGGCTGGAACGCGAACTCGCCCATCGCTTCGATGTGGCGTGCTGCGCCACCCACGAGCAGTTCCGGCGCGAGACCCGTGCCATCACCCGCACCGGGCAGATCAAGGACCCGAGCGGCCGCCACGAAAAGGACGACCGCCACCGCATCGACGACCGCAGCCGCTACGTGCTGGGCTGGAGCAACAGCGCCAAAATTGCCGCCCTGGAAGCCAAACGCCGGCAGCTGGAAGCCCGCTTGGGCGAGGTAGGGAGCCAGATCGGCAAGATCGAGCAAGAGCGTCAGGCGCTGCAACACCAGCTCGATGCGCTGACCCGCCTGGAGGAGTTCACCGCCTTCGAGGAACTCGACTGGTCCAGCGTGGCGGCGGCAATCGCGACCCTCGATCATGAGCGCCAAGCATTGGAGTCGGCCTCCGACATCCTCAAACAGTTGAACGAGCGCCTGCGGGAATTGCAGCAGGCGCTCACGGCCAATGAAACCGAATTGCAGGGCGCCCGGGACAAGCGCGCCAAGGTCGAGCAGCGGTGCTCGGATGCCCAGGAGCTGCGCGGGCAGACGGCGCTGTTGATCGCGGGCGGGATCGAGGATGCCGCGCTGGCGGCGACGCTGGAAACCCTGCGCGCCGAAGCCCTGGGCGAGCATCAGCTGAGCGTGGAATCCTGCGACAACCGCGAGCAGGACGTCCGCACCTGGCTGCAGGCGCGGATCGACGCCGAAGACCTGAAACTCAGGCGCCTGGCCGAAAAGATCATCAAGGCCATGGCGTCCTTCAAGGACAGCTTTAAACTCGAAACGGCCGAGATCGATGCCAGCCTCGAAGCTGCCTTCGAGTATGAAAACCTGCTGACGCAGTTGAACGGCGACGACCTGCCCCGCTTCGTCGCCCGCTTCAAGGAACTGCTCAACGTCAACACCATCAACGAAATCGCCAACTTCAGCGCCCAGCTGGCCCGCGAGCGCGAGACCATCAAGGAGCGCATCGCCCACATCAACAAATCCCTGGGCGAGATCGATTACAGCCCCGGGCGCTACATCGTGCTGGAATCGCAGGCGAGCCTCGACGCCGAAATCCGCGATTTCCAGCAGGACTTGCGCGCTTGCACAGAGGGCGCCGTGACTGGCTCTGACGATGCCCAATATTCGGAGGCGAAGTTCCTCCAGGTCAAGGCCATCATCGACCGCTTTCGCGGCCGCGAGGGTTTGTCCGAGCAGGATCGGCGCTGGACGGCGAAGGTCACCGACACACGCAACTGGTTCCTGTTTGCTGCCAGTGAGCGTTGGCGCGAAGACAAAACCGAGTACGAGCACTACTCGGATTCCGGCGGCAAGTCGGGCGGACAGAAAGAGAAGCTGGCCTACACCATCCTGGCCGCCAGTCTGGCCTACCAGTTCGGACTGAAGTGGGGAGAGGTACGCTCCCGTTCCTTCCGCTTCGTGGTCATCGACGAGGCGTTCGGCCGCGGCTCGGACGAGTCGGCGCAATACGGGCTGAAGCTGTTCCGGCAACTCAATCTGCAGTTGCTGATCGTCACGCCGCTGCAGAAGATCCACATCATCGAACCCTTTGTCGCGAGCGTCGGCTATGTGCATAACGAGGAGGGCCGGGCGTCCAGACTGCTCAACCTGTCCATCGAGGAATACCGCGCACAGAAGGCTGCCGGCAGGCACGAGGTCCCGCAGTAATGTCGTGGACGACGCCCAAGGAACTGAGGGCGCAGTTGGCGCGCCTGTGGGATCGCGGCGAATTGCTGCGCGACGCCGTGACGGGCAACGCTCGCTTCCCATTGCGACTGAGCTTCAAAGGCCCCGGGTCGGCCGACATCACGGATCGCTTCGAGTCGGTGCGCGCGTGGGCGACGGAATTGGCCAATGCTGCCCCGTTGCGCGTGGAGTGGCAGGAGGTGCGCCACCGGGTTCAGGGGTTGCAACGCCTCCCGTCCAGCGTCTGGATCGACTCCGTGGGGGACGTGCTTTCGTGGCTTGGCAAACGCCGTGAATGGGATCGGTTCACGGCCCAGGTCGCCATGGTCAAACAAGGCAATCCGGCCTTGCTGCCTTGGCTGGAAAAAAGGCCTCTGCAGGCTCTGGAACTGGTGGGTGATTGGCCCCGATTACTGGCCGTGGTGGACTGGTTAAGATCGCATCCTCGTCCCGGCATCTACCTGCGGCAGGTGGACGTACCCGGTGTGCACAGCAAATTCATTGAAGCGCATCGCGCTGTGCTGGCCGACTTGCTCGATCTGACCTTGCCCGCAGGCAGCGTGGATGCTGCGAAAACCGGCGTTGCTCAGTTTGCCGCCCGGTACGGCTTTCTGGAAAAACCCACGCGGATTCGTTTCCGGATTCTCGACCCGGGCATCGAGTCCGTGCCGGGTGCATCGTGCCCGGATATCACCCTGGATGCCGACAGCTTCAGTCGCCTGGCCCTCAATGTTCATCGGGTCTTCATTACCGAGAATGAAACCAACTTTCTGGCCTTGCCAAACGTCCCGGGGGGCGTCGCCATCTTCGGCGCCGGCTATGGATGGGAGGCCTTGGCGAAGGCCAAATGGCTGGAACAGTGTGCGATTTACTACTGGGGTGACATCGATACCCACGGCTTTGCCATCCTGGACCAGCTGCGGGGCCATTTCGACCACATCACGTCCTTGCTCATGGACAGGGCGACCCTCGAAGCGCATCGCCCCCTGTGGGGCTGCGAAGACAAGCCGTTCATCGTTGATCTGCGCAGGCTGGCACCGGAGGAGCGTGATCTGTACAACGATCTGCGAGACAACCGCATCCGCGAAGGGCTGCGGCTGGAGCAGGAACATATTGCCTTCGGCTGGGTGCGCGACCGGCTCGACCAATTGTTACGATAAGTCCGCAAAGAAAACATTATCCCAGCAACTCCAGCCCAACGTATTCGTATAAATGTGCCGGAAATGGCTTCATTTCGCAAAAGTGAATCGTGATGAGCGAATACCAATACTACGAATTCGTCGCCATCGATCAGCCGCTGACCCCGAAGCAGATGGCGGAACTGCGCGCCCACTCGTCTCGCGCCAGCATTACGCCGGCCAGCTTCGTCAATGACTACCAGTGGGGCGATCTCAAGGGCGATCCGATCGACTGGATGCGGCGCTATTTTGATGCTCACGTCTATGTGGCCAACTGGTGTACTTGCCTTCTGTATCTGCGCATGCCGAAAAGTGCGTTCGATGCCGAGGTCTTCCGGGACTACAAAACCAAAACCGTTTTTTCGGTTGAGCAGACGAAGACGCATTGGCTGCTTGCATGGGGGCTGGACGAGAGTGACAACTATGATCGCTTTGCCGAAGAGGATGGGCGCGGCTGGATGGGCAGGCTGGCGCCATTGCGTGACGAACTGCTGCGTGGCGACATGCGCCCGCTGTATCTCGGCTGGCTGGCCGGCGTGAGCGCTGGCGAAGTGAACGAAAAGGCCGTCGAGCCCCAACCGCCGCCTGGACTTTCCCGGTTGACTGCGGCCCAGCAATCGCTGGCGGAATTTCTGGAAGTCGATGAGGATCTGCTGGCCGCCGCCGGACTTTCCGACCAGCAAGGTTCAAAACCCGATAGCGAGAGCGACGCGGAACGGGATGTCTGGATCGCCGCACTGCCAACGGCCGAGAAAACCGCGATGCTCAAGCTGCTGCTGAGCGGGCGTGCGCAGCAGGCCGAGCGTAAGCTGAAATTACGTTTCCTGACCTGGCAGCGCGAACGGCAGCCGGTTGCAAAACCGGAAACGCGGCGGCGCACTGTCGCAGAGCTTCGGAAACTGGCGGCATCCGCTGCCGAAACGAGAAAAAGACATGAGGCAGTACAACGCAAAAAAACCGAGGCCGAACGGCAGGTCAAGCGGGAAACCTATCTGCGTACGCTGGCTGCCGGCTTCGACCAGTGCTGGCAGGCTGCCGACAAACTGGCCGAACGTGGCATCGCTTCTGCCTACGACGAGGTAAATCGCGCGCTCGTCGATCTATCCGATGCCTATGCGCTTTGCGCGACCCGAGCCGACTTCGACCGAAAATTGGTTCAGTTCATGGCCCGGCATGGAAAGCGCGGCGCCTTGGTTCGGCGCCTCGCCGATGCGGGTCTCTGGAAGAAGTCTTCGCGATGATGAAAGCGAAAAAGACGATGAAGTTCACCGCGAAATACCTGGATAAGCTCATCGAGGACGCGACCACGGATGCCTACAACGAGTCGGAGCAGGCTGGCGGGTTCTTCGCCATGATTGAAGAGCATCTCTCCCTGCCATTCGTGGCCCGGGTGCTTGGGCAGGTAGTGACAGTGGCCAAGGTCGATATCGCCAGCCTCGACCAAATCGTCGCTATCTGCGTGCATGGAAAATCAACGCAGGCAATCCCGATCCTCGATCTGCCGATGCCTGATCCGCCGCCGGAGGGGGTGGAATGGATAGCCGCTTACCGCCGCTGGTGCGGGAATTGATGGAAGCGGTCAGTCGTTCAGCGTGTCAACCGATGGCCAGCTTGACTGGCTTGCCGATGCGGCTGAGCATTTCCACCAGTGTGTCGATGGTGAACTTGGCCGTTTTCCTGTTCACCACATCGGACACGCGCGGACGCGAAACCATCAGGATCTCGGCCGCTTCGGCTTGCTTCAGGTGATGCTCGGCAATCCAGGTGGACAACTCGTCCATCAGCTGCCGCTTCAACAATTGGGTGTCGTTGATCTGCTTGCGCGAGGCCGCCTGCAAGCGCTTGGCCTCGGCGGGCGCGAAGCCAAGCTCCAGGAACAGGTTCGCTCCCGGCTTCGTCACATGGCGGATTTCGGTGTCGATCTTCATTTCGGTGCCTTTCTCGCGTTGACCACGGCGCGATAGCGCGCCTCGGCAATACCCTTGTCCTGCTTGCCGGTTGCCTGAGTCTTCTTCTGGAAGCAGTGCAGGACATACACGGCTTCCTCGAACTTGGCGACATACATCACCCGATAAATGCCGCTGGTCTCCCGAATGCGGATTTCCTTGGTACCGGCCCCGACCTCATCGAACGGCTTCCAGTCATCCGGTTCCAAACCAACTTGGACTTTACTCAACTGGAAACCAGCAGAGCGACGTGGCTCGTCAGGGAATGCCAACAAGTCGTCATAGGCGGAACCCACCCAGCGGATCTCTTTTTCGTCGCTCATCATTTCAATGTGTATAAAATATTATACTCATTAAGAGCGGAAGTCAAACGCTTCAAGCGTGGTACACGTTGACCGGTGCGCGCCAAGCAGAAAAGCCTGCCAGTGCGCGCGCAGTGGGCAGCCAAATCGGCAGAGATGCCCAGTGCCGCGAGGTGATATTTTGATGTGGGAGGGGTCCCCGGCGCCCATTACCTATAGAGGGTGTTTAGCTTGGTCCTTTCAGTCGCAGCCATGCTACGATATATCAAGATTTTTCAAAATAACTGCCCCAACCGCTCGTGGTGATAGTTGACGATTGGTACGCTGGAGTAGCCGCCCGTCAAACCGAGTCCATCTCTCGTGCCAGCAAGGACGCTCGTTATTCGACGGTAAAAGTGACGGTAAATTACGATGTCGTGGTCAAAACCCAGTATTAAAATTGGTTTCAAGCGGTCGGAAACCATTGAGTGGGAGTGAGCGGCCCGTGAAGTCGCAAGATTTTATTCAGAACTATCATGGGTTTGCTGATTTTCGAGGATTGCTGCGGTCACATCGTCAACTGCGCAGGTTTTGGCGATAAGCGATTGATGTCGAAAGGCTTCGCGCTTTTCGCCGTGTCAGCGGATCGTGCATACAGCGTGAAGGACTGGGAAGGCACTCATGAAAGCGGGTTCAGCCCTGCGCCCAAGCAGCATGTCATGGTGGATTTGAAGATAAAATCTCAATAAATCGGCCGCGGTATTGCAACAGGCGGACCTGCAGAAAGCATTTTGGTTTCCCGGTGTCGAGTCTGACCCTGAATACAGAGCTTTCCGGGCTGCATGAGCACAAAGTCGATTGAAATTTTCCTTCTCGGCCGATTCCAAGTCCACATTGCCGGGACGAGGCTCGGCAGTGACGACATTCCAGGCCGCAAGGCGCCGAGCCTGCTGAAATTGCTGGCGTTGAGCCGTGACCATCAGTTAGTGCGCGACCAGGCAATGGGGCTGCTATGGCCGGAGCTCGACAGCACAGGTGCGGCCGCGCAGATGTACAAGGCAATCCACCTATTGCGCAAAGCCTTCGGCGCCGGCGAGATGGAATCCGTCGCTGACGAATGGATTGCCACACGCAAGAACCTCGTGCTGCTCGCACCGGCCGGCGGGCTAGTCACGGACGTCGATGTGTTCGAGCGGACGGCGCGCGATGCCTTGGCTTCCCGGGACCTCGGGGAATTGGAGCGGGCCACTACACTCTACGCGGGTGATCTGCTGCCGATGGATGTGTACGCGGCGTGGGCACAAGCCCCGCGCGACCAACTGCGGCAACTGTACATCGATGTGTTGCTGGCGCTCGCCCAGGCCTATCAATCGCACGGCGAACTGGCCACCGCGGCGGAAACCTACCGAACCGCGCTGGAGAAGGATGCCGCGCTGGAGATCGCCCATCGCGGCCTGATGACGATCTTCGCGCGGCAAGGTCAACGCGACCGCGCCCTGAAACAATACGGCGTTTGCCTCGACGCCCTGGCCGAGGAACTCGGAGTCGCGCCGTCGCAAGAGACCCGCGCCCTGTACGACGAGATCGACCGGCAGAAATCAGAGGCGACGGTCGCCGTCGATCGGACCCGATTGCAGACGCCGATCCGAATGGCGCCCTTGGTGAACCGCGAGGCCGAATGCCGGGTCATCGATGGCTGCCTGGATCAGTTGCCCGCCAAACAAGGCAGCGTGCTCTTGATCGAGGGCCCGGCCGGTATCGGCAAGACTCGCCTGACCCATGAATTGATCATGCGCGCGCAGCGGCGTGGATTTCACGCGCTGGTCGGTTCGGCCTACGAGATGGAAGGGGCGATCGCCTACGGTCCGTTCCTCGACATCCTCCAGGCAGCGCTGCGTGACAGTCCCGCGGGTCAGGAACGGATACCGGCGGAGCTCGCCTCTTTGCTGTCCGGACAACTGCAGGAGACGCGGCCGGTGCCGAACTCCGACCCGCGGGCGGCCCAGACCTACCTGTTCGCCGGTATCGCGGAGTTTCTGCGGCAGCGCGCCTTGTCGACCCCGCTGGTCGTGGTATTGGAAAATGCTCACGTGGCCGATCAGGGTTCGCTCGAGTTGTTTCACTTCCTCGCGCGGCGGCTGCTGGATGTACCGCTGCTCCTGGTGGCCACCTGCCGCAACGAAAGGGCGGCACTCGGCGATTCGCTGGACAGGCTCGTGCGAAGCCTGCGCGAAACCGCGACGATGGACGTGCTTGTGCTTGGCCCCTTGAGCGCGGCCGATCATCATGAGCTGCTGCAGCAACAGAGCGGCGAGCAATCGCTGCCGCGCGAACACAGCGATGAGATCTTTCGCCTTTCCGAGGGTAATCCGATGTATGCCCTGGAACTGCACGAGTTTCGCGGCCGGCCGGCGTCGCCGGGTGTGCCATCACCCGGGACGATTCCGCCGTCGCTGCGCAACAGCGTCGCCGAGCGGCTCGAAAAACTTTCCTCTTCCGCACGCGAGCTGTTGACCATCGCCGCCGTCGCGGGCGAGGGCGTTTCCTATCCGCTGCTGGAGACGCTGTGGCCCAGTGGTAACGAACGAAAGGCGCATGCCGATGCCGGTTTACTGGATCTGCTCGACCAACTGATCGCGGCACAACTACTGTACGAACGCGGTATTCACTACCATTTTCGCCACGCGCTGCATCGGAGCTGCATCTATGAATCGGCCTCGGAAGCCAGGCGCCGCGCACTGCACGCGCGGGTCGCGCATAGCCTGGTCTCGCTCGGCGAGCGCGAAGCGGATCTACCGGTGGAACAGATCGCGTTTCACTACCAAAGGGCCGGCGATGCCAGGCAGGCCGCCCACTTTCTGATGCTCGCCGGTCAGCGAGCGGCCTCGATGTACGCGCACGAGGATGCGCTGCGCCGTTACCGCGACGCCTTGGCCTTGATCGAGCCGGCCAAGGACGCCGTGGTGAGACGGATATGCGGGGATATCCATAGCCTGATCGGCGACACCAGCCGCGCCGCGGGCTACCTGAGTCAAAGCTTCGCGGCCTATGAACGCGCGCTGTCCTTGATCGGAGATCTGCCTGTCAACGCAGCCGAGGTCACGGAGTTGCACCGAAAAATCGCGCTCGTCGCCATTTTCGCTACCGATATGCAGAAGGCGGGACAGCATCTCGCCGAGGCCTGGCGCCAGGCCGGCGACGACCCGCGCCTGCACGCGCGGCTGCATATCCTGCGCGCGCTCTACCTGTGGCACTTCAACCGGCTCGAGGAGGCGGCCGAGTACGCGCACCGCGCGCTCGATCTGGCAGAATCGGCGCAGGCCACGGTGGAATCGGCGCAGGCCTGCGAGATCCTCGCCATGGCTTATTTGCCCTTGGGGCGCTGGCAGGAAGGACTGCGCTACGAGCGCCAACGCCTGCAGCATGGCCGCTGGTCGCCCGACCTGGTGGTGGCCACCGACGCCCACCTCTGCCTGTGGGAATACCATGTGCACGACGACCAGATGTTGGATCAGGCAATCAAATTCATGCAGGAAGTATCCGTCGAGGCGGATCGGCTGGGCGACCTGCGGTGCGTCGCCATTTGCCAGTATGCGCTGGGTACCATACATCTATGGCAGGGCGACGCCGCCGCGGCGCTGACGCAGCTCGATGAAAGTCTCGCGCTGCACGACAAGGTCGGTTCGCCGGCCGGCATGGCCTATGCGTTGGCGCGCAGCGCGGTGCTGCACACCTTGGGCAACGCCATCGAGCCGGGATGGCAGTCGGTGCAGCAAGGCATCGAGCAGGCGCAACGCGCGTCGATCCGCGATCACTGTCTGCAGCGGCTGTACGGCGTCGGCATCTGGAACCGTTTGCAGGCCGCAGACACCGCGCAGGTGGCCGAGTTGGTGGCAAAAAGCGAAGCGCTGCTCGATGCGAGCGGCCCGTGCACGGCCTGCAGCCTGGAGCTCTATCCCTGGCTGGCGCTCCACTACCTCGACCGGGGTGACATCGAGCGCGCGGCACGCTGCGCGGAGCGCCTCGAACAACTCGCGGCCAAGACCGGCAACCCGGTGGGCGAGGCCTGCGCCGCCATCGTCCGCAGCGGCGTGGAGCGTGCGCGGGGCGATACCGGCCGCTACCGGGACGCGCGCGAACAGGCGCTCGGCCTGATGCAAGGGGCGGTGTTGCGGGGCGCCACTTCACCGATGACCTACCTGTTCGACCGCCTGGCCGGGACGCACTGACCCGGCTTCCCCCCGGCGCAACCCCGGTCGCCCGTCCCCCATTCAGTCTCCCGGCGGCGCCTCCGCGCCAAGCCCTTCCCCCGAACGGAAGATTCCCGGAAGAGAACCGGAAGAGCCTGTCGTTATCGTGATCGCACGTTAAGCAGTTTGCTCAGCGTGAATCTTGAACCGAAACGGAGGTGCATCATGAATACGGCGACGATTACCCAAGCTCAACTCAATACCGCCGAGTTGGAGCAGAAGGTCAAGGACATGTACCAACGGGTCGCGCTCGACCCGCACGGCGAGTTCCATTTCGAGATGGGCCGTGCCTTGGCCGAGCGCCTGGGCTACCCCGGCACTGACCTCGACCGCATCCCCGCGGAGGCCATCGACTCGTTTGCGGGGGTCGGTTTTTACTTCGACCTCGCGAAACTGCAGCCGGGCGAGACGGTGGTCGATCTCGGCAGCGGGTCGAGCATGGACAGCTTTGTCGCTGCCCTGCACGTCGGCAAGACCGGCCGCGTGGTCGGCGTGGACATGACCGACGCGCAGCTCGACAAGGCCGAGCGCCTGCGCACCGCGGGCGGTTTCGACAACGTCTCCTACCTGAAGGGCTACATCGAGTGCGTGTCCTGGGAAGACGGCGCATTCGACGCGGTCATCAGCAACGGCGTGATCAACCTGGCGCCGGACAAGCAGCAGGTATTCGACGAAGCGGCAAGGCTGCTGCGACCCGGCGGGCGGCTGGCGATCGCCGATATCGTCACCGAAGTCCAGCTTCCGGACGGCATCACCTGCAATGCCACGCTGTGGGCGGCCTGTATCGGCGGCGCCATGCAGGCAGACCGCTACATCGAGGCGATCGAGCGCGCCGGGCTGCGGGTCGAGGCGGTCCAGGACAACCCGCAATACCGGTTCATTTCCAGCAACGCCCAGGCGGCCTCCAGGAAGTACGGCATCAAAAGCGTATCCATCCTGGCGGTCAAGGCGTAAACGCAGTTTCAACCATCGAAGGAGAACGAATCATGTCTCTGCAACAGCAGAAGTATCTTTTCACCCTGACCCACTACGACGGCGACCCCGATCGCGTCGCCGCGCCTCTCGTGCTCGCCAACAGCGCGCTCGCGGCGGGCGGCGACGTGCTCCTGTGGCTGACCGTCGAGGGGGCGAACCTCGGCAGGAAGGGCGCGGCGGTGGAACTCGCCACAAAGAGCTTTCCGCCGGTCGCGCAACTGCTCGATACCTTCCTTGAAAACGGCGGCCGCATCGGCGTCTGCCCGCCGTGCGGCAAGACGCACGGCGTGACCGACGCCAACATGGTCGCCAATGCGGAATGGATGGGGGCGGCCGCCGTCGTCGCCGCTTCGCAGGAACGGCAGGTTTTCTCGTTCTAGCGTGGGCGGCACGAGCGGTAGCGCGCCAGCGCGACTGCATTTCTTGTTCAACAACACTGGAGGTACACATCATGTTCAGAGATATTCAAAGGTGGTTTTTTGCATCAACGGCGTACTCGTTCATGAGGTGGACGGCTCTCGCGGGCCTCACGGTCATGCTGTTCGCCGCGGGTGCGGTTCGGGCGGCGGAGCCGCAGCCGGCGACGTCGCTCTACGACCGGCTGGGAGGGGTCTATCCCATTTCCGTGGTGGTGGACCGCTTCATCGACCTGCTGCTCGTCAACGATGTGCTGAATGCCAACCCCGCCATCAAGGCGGCGCGAGAACGGGTGCCCGCAGCCGGGCTGAAATTTCACGTGACCGCACTGGTCTGCCAGCAGACCGGCGGGCCGTGCAAGTACACCGGGCGCGGAATGAAGGCGTCGCACGTCCACCTCAATATCAGCGAGAGGGAGTGGCAGGCGATGCTGAGCGACTTTCGGCGGGTGCTGAACAACTACGCCGTGCCCGCGCAGGAACAGCAGGAACTGGTCGCCATCGTCGAAAGTACGAAGAAGGATATCGTGGTCAGCAAGTAAGGCCGATCAACATCGGCGCTGGGACTTTTCAGGATGAAACCAGAGGTGTTCATGATCGACTATAAAGAACTCGGTTAGCGGTATTGGCTTGTGGCTGCGTGTCTGCTTACTGCGGACGTCACTGGATACCCAATGGGTTCCTACTGTTGGCAAAGTCTGACACTTGGGTGCAGGGATCGGTTAACCTGTCGGTGACAGGTTCTTCCACTCCCGGCGGGAAATGTCCCATGCGCAGCCTTGACCACGTCGCTGTTACGCAGTTCACCAAGCGCCTCGAAGGCACTGTCATCCAGCCCGGCGATGCGGATTTCGACCAAGCGCGACGGGTATGGAATGCCATGATCGACAAGACCCCGGCGCTGATCGCGCGCTGCGCGAGCGTGGATGACGTCAAGGCGGCCATCGAGTTCGCACGTATCCACGAACTGCGGGTCGCGGTGCGCGGGGGCGGGCACAGCGCGGCGGGCCATGGGACCTGCGACGATGGCCTGGTGATCGATCTGTCTCCCATGCGCGCGGTGCAGGTCGATCCGGTTGAGCGAATCGCCGTGGTTCAACCGGGCCTCAACTGGGGCGACCTCGACCGCGCGACGCAGACGTACGGTCTGGCCGTGACCGGCGGAATCGTGTCCGAGACTGGGGTTGCCGGTCTGACACTCGGCGGCGGCATCGGCTGGCTGATGCGCAAGCACGGGTTGACGGCGGACAATCTATTGAGCGCCGACCTGGTTACCGCCGACGGACAGTTTCTGCACGCGAGCGCGGAACAGAACGCGGAACTGTTCTGGGGGTTGCAGCGCGGCGGCGGCAACTTCGGAATCGTCACCGAATTTCGTTTTCGTCTGCACCCGGTGGGGCCGATCGTGCTCGCCGGCTGGGTGCTGTATCCGCAGGAAAAGACGCCCGAAGTGCTGCGATTCTATCGCGACTACGCCGCCGCCGCGCCCAATGAACTCACCACCATTGTCATCCTGCGCCGCTTGCCGCATCTGCCGAAACTGCCGCCGTTCCTGCGCGGCATGCCGGTGATCGGCGTCGCCGTTTGCTATGCCGGTGTGATCGAGGCCGGCGAGCGTGTGGTGCAGCCATTGCGCGCCTTCGGCCTGCCGCTGGTGGATGGTATCGGCTTGAAGCCCTACGTCGTTCACCAGACCATGTTTGACGCCGCGCAACCACCCGGGCGCCACCACTATTGGAAGACCGCGTATCTCCCGAAACTCAGCGACGCGGCCATCGATGTGCTCGTCGACGGCGCGCGTCAGATGACGTCGCCGCTGTCGGTTCTGGCGGTGTATCAATTGGGGGGTGCGGCACGACTGGAGGACGCGGCCTTTTGCGTGAACGCCGATGCGGCTTGGACCGAGCCGGCCGGAAGCCAGCGACATATTGCCTGGGCGCGCGAATTCGGGACCGCCATCGAACCATGTTCGGCCACCGGCGCCTACGTAAATTTTCTCGGCGAGGAGGGGGAGGCGCGAACCCGGTCCGCTTACCGGGAAAATTACGACCGCTTGGCAGCTTTGAAGAAAACCTATGACCCGGACAATTTCTTTCGAGTGAATCAGAACATCGAGCCTGCCGCTTAGCGCCGGCAACCGCTCTTGCCATCGATGGCCACGATAAGCAGTACGACGCAAAAAGTTCGAGGCCGAACGGCGGGTCAAGCGGAAACCTATCTGCGCACGCTGGCTGCCGACGAACTGGCTGAACATGGCATCGCTTTTGCCTACGATGCAGTAATGCGCGCGCTCACCGGTCTATCCGAAGCCTATGCGCTTTGTGCGACCCGAACTGACTTCACTGTCCCGGTCCGGCGCATACCGCGCCCCCCTGAGCGCGAATGCCCCGCCTGCAAAAAACAAGTGGGGCGACTTGGCTTGGCAGACGTGCGGTATCGAGATTAGGTCTGGTTCATGGCTTGAGCACCAGCAAGCCGTCGGTGGAGCGGGAAACCGAGTTTAAGCGACGCAACACCGGCGTGCCGTCAAGCGGATAAGCTTCCCTGGTTGACGATGCGACGCAGAATGTGGGCCATCCAGCTTAAAATGAAGCTTTTCGGGTGGCTGTCATGCTGTTCGCCGAGTTGCTGGGCTCTCTTATCCTCATCCTGATCGCGGCCGAGGTCTTCGTCAACGCGTTGGAGCACCTGGGCGAAAGGCTGCGCATCTCCGAAGGCGTCACCGGTTCGGTGTTCGCCGCCGTGGGCACCGCCCTGCCGGAGACGCTGGTTCCTTTGCTTGCCATCTTCGCCGGCGGGGCCAGTGCGCAGGTGAACGAAGAAATCGGTGTCGGCGCCATCCTTGGCGCGCCGCTGATGCTCTCGACCCTGTCGCTGTTCCTCATGGCCCTGGCCGCCTTCGGGGCGCGCGGCGTCAACGGCCGGCTCACCCCGGAAAAAGGGGGGCTCACGCGGGACCTGAATTTTTTCCTGTTCGCATTTTCCCTTTCGCTCGTGGCCTTGTTCGTTCCACACGACGGGGGGTGGGCGCGGGCGCTCATCGCCTTCGTGATGGTGCTGGTCTATTTTTTCTATGTGCTGCTCACGCTCAGGGCGTCGGCCCAGCTGGTGGCGGAGGGGCATGCCACGGAGGCGGAGGAGCCCATGCTGCTGCACCGGCTGGGGCTGCCCAAGCATTTCGCTGTCATATTGATCCAGCTCGCCCTGGGGCTGGGGTTGCTGGTGCTGGGAGCGAAGGGCTTCATTCATGGCGTGGAGACAGCTGCCCCCATCCTCGGGATTTCCGCCCTGGTGCTGTCGCTGATGATCGTTCCCGTGGCCACCGAGCTGCCGGAAAAGGTCAACAGCATACTCTGGATCCGCAAGCGCAAGGACACGCTGGCCTTCGGCAATATCACGGGTGCCATGGTGTTCCAGGGCACGCTGCTGCCTGCCATCGGCGTCCTGCTCACGCCTTGGGCGCCGCAGAAGGAAGTGCTCGTGGGTGTGGTGGTCACCCTGTTGGCGTCCCTCTGGCTGCGCGTGATGCTGGGCCGCGGTCTGCGGGTATGGCACCTGGGGGTGAACGGCGCGCTTTACGCCGCCTACCTCACCATCGCCCTGGGCTGACCGGCAGCCGGCGCCGCACCCGAGATGGGGCGCCGGCAACGGTTATCCAGAATTCCTTACCGCAGAGCCGCGGAGCAATACAAACAGTTTGCCGGCACTTGACCGCGCAGCCGACGGGCGACCGGCGGTTGTGAGGAAAATCTTCGTTTCTTTCTCTGTGTC
The DNA here is from genome assembly GCA_021802555.1 of Pseudomonadota bacterium. GTDB lineage: Bacteria > Pseudomonadota > Gammaproteobacteria > Burkholderiales > Thiobacillaceae > JAJXXS01. Next base: position 4,008 of record JAJZRU010000016.1, on the reverse strand, counting down.
GCCGCGTCTTGTGGTTCAAATGCGGTTTTCAGGGTTATTTGTCCTCCGCAGTTTCCACTTGCACAAGCGGCTGCTGCGCCTCGTCCGCGGGATGGCTGCGCCGCCGCCGCGTGGGGTGCGGCTTCGGCGCGGCCGGCGCTTCGCCGTTCTCCGGCGCGGTAATGGGCGCCGTGGTTTCCACCTGCACCAGCTCCATGCTGGTTTGCGCGGAGGAGGAAGGGCGTCGGCGGCGACGCCCGCGCCGCCGGGTTTCGCCTTCGGCGGCTTGCGCTTCGACGGCGGCCTGGGTTTCGACTTGCAGCAGATCCGCGCTGGGGGCTAGTTGAGCAAGGATGTCCTCGGGGCGGGCGCGCGCCGCCGCAGCTGCTGGCGCGGGCAGAGGGGCCGGCGCCAGGGCGGCCGGGACTGGCGCGACGGGTTCGGGCAAGTTTGCCGCCGGCACCGGCAAGGGCGCCGATTCATGCGCCGCCGCGGGCGCGCCCTCGCCTGTTGGCGGCGCTGCGACGGCTTCGTCGCGGCGCTTGCCGCCGCGCCCGCCGCGGCGTGTGCCGCCGGCGCGCGCCTCCGGCGCTTCACGCGGCGGTGCACGTCGGCCGGCATCCTCGCGCGGCGCGCGCACCGCGCGGCCGCCATTGCTCTGTCCTTCCGTGCGCGCTTCGCTCTCCTGAGGTTTGCCGCGCGGCTTGGCGTCGCGCCGTGGGCGCGTTTCGGGCGCCTTGGCTTCCGTCGCTCGGATGCCAGGACGAGCCGGGCGAGGCGGCCGTGGCGCCGCCGTGGCGGGCAGTGTGGCGGGCTGCGCCGGGGCGCCTTCCCCCAGCTTGCGGAACCAGTTGACGATACGGTCGACCAGTCCTGCGCGCTCCTCCGCGGCGGGCGTGGCACTGGGCGCCGGCGTGGCCGGGGCGAGCGCCTTCACCATGGCTTCTTGCGGCTCGCGCCGGTTTTCGCGCGCGCCGCCTGCCTTGTCGCTTTCCGCTTCCGGCAACGTCGCCAATTGATAGCTGGGCGGCAGGTTTTCCGTTTGGTTCAGTTCGTCGTGGCGCAGGCGTTCGACGCGGTAATGCGGCGTTTCGAGATGAATATTGGGGATGAGGACGACGTTGACCTTGAGGCGGGACTCGATGGCGTGGATGTCGTTGCGCTTTTCATTGAGCAGGAAGGTGGCGACATCCACCGGCACCTGCACATGCACGGCGCCGGTATTCTCCTTCATCGCCTCTTCCTGGAGGATGCGCAGGATGTGCAGCGCCGAGGACTCCGTGCCGCGGATATGCCCGGTGCCCAGGCAGCGCGGGCAGGTGTTGTGGCTGGTCTCGCCGAGCGAAGGCTGCAAGCGCTGGCGCGACATTTCCATCAGCCCGAAGCGCGAGATCTTGCCCATTTGCACGCGCGCGCGGTCAGGGTGCAGCGCGTCGCGCAGGCGGTTTTCCACCTCGCGCTGGTGGCGCGGGTTCTCCATGTCGATGAAGTCGATGACGATGAGCCCGCCCAGATCGCGCAAACGCGCCTGGCGGGCGATTTCCTCGGCTGCTTCCAGATTGGTGTTGAAGGCGGTCTGCTCGACGTCGGCGCCCTTGGTGGCGCGCGCCGAGTTGACATCCACCGCGACCAGCGCCTCGGTGTGGTCGATGACGATGGCGCCGCCCGAGGGCAGATTGACCTGGCGCGCATAGGCGGATTCGATCTGGTGCTCGATCTGAAAGCGCGAGAACAGCGGCACGTCGTCGCGGTAGAGCTTGATCTTGTTGACGTTGCCGGGGATGACGTGGGCCATGAACTGGCGCGCCTGCTCGTAGAGATCCTCGGTGTCGACGAGTATCTCGCCGATGTCCGGCTGCAGATAGTCGCGGATGGCGCGGATCACCAGGCTGCCTTCCTGGTAGATGAGGAAGGCTCCGGATTGGCTGTGCGCGGCGCCCTCGATGGCCTGCCAGAGCTGCATGAGGTAGTCGAGGTCCCAGCGCAGCTCTTCCTCGCTGCGGCCGATGCCGGCGGTACGGCCGATCAGGCTCATGCCCTCCGGCACCTCCAGGCGGGCCATGATTTCCTTCAGCTCGTTGCGGTCTTCCCCCTCGATGCGGCGCGATACGCCGCCGCCGCGCGGGTTGTTGGGCATGAGCACGAGGTAGCGCCCGGCCAGCGAAATATAAGTGGTGAGCGCCGCACCCTTGTTGCCGCGTTCGTCCTTTTCCACCTGGACGATGAGCTCCTGGCCCTCCTTCAACTGGTCCGCCACGCGGCCCGAGCCGGGCAGGCAGGCGCGGGCGATTTCCTTGAAAGGGAGGAAGCCGTGGCGTTCGCAGCCGTAATCGACGAAGGCGGCTTCCAGGCTCGGTTCCACGCGGGTGACGACACCCTTGTAGATGTTGCTCTTGCGTTGTTCCTTGTTGGCGGACTCGATGTCCAGATCGACGAGCTTCTGCCCGTCCACGATGGCGACCCTAAGCTCCTCGGCTTGGGTGGCGTTGAAAAGCATGCGCTTCATGCAAACTCCTTGCGCGCACGCATACGGATCGTCAACTGCGTTGCGTACGTGCGGGCTTTGCGGCGCGGGTATGGTCAGTACACAAAGGCATCAGGAGCGCAGGGAGGGATCAATCACCAAGCAGTGCTGGCGGTTCGGGCCGCGGAACGAATCCACGGCCTGCGTATGCGGTAGGCACGATTTTTCGTTAATATCGCTACTTTTTCTCTTCGTCAGCAAGCTCTCGGGCAACGCGTCAAGCGCGAATTCGGCGCGAAAGGTCTGGCGGCAGGGCCGGCGAGCGACACAAAACCGGCAGGTATTCGGGTTGGAAGATTCCCAACGGCTGCAAGTATATCGGCAAATGAAAGGCTTGGCCAAGAATGCCGTCAACCGGGTCAGCATCGGCGCGGACGAGGCCGGCCAGCGCCTGGACAACTTTCTGCTGGCGCGTCTCAAGGGCGTGCCCAAGAGCCATGTCTACAAGCTCGTGCGCGGCGGCGAGGTGCGCGTCAACGGCGCGCGCGCCGCCGCCAGCCGGCGCCTGGAAGAAGGCGACGAGGTGCGCGTGCCCCCCGTGCGCGTGGCCGCCCGCCCGGTCGCATCTGCCGGAGCGGCCCCGGCGCGGCTCGCCGCGCACGTGGTGTTCCGCGACGAATACCTGCTCGTGCTCGACAAGCCGGCGGGCTGGGCGGTGCACGGCGGCAGCGGCGTGGCGCGCGGCGTTATCGAACAGCTGCGCCTGGAAAATCCCCAGGCCCGCTACATGGAACTGGCGCACCGCCTGGACCGGGAAACCTCCGGCCTCCTCGTGGTCGCCCTCAAGCGCCGCGCCCTCGTGGGCCTGCACGAGGCCTTGCGGGAAGGGCGCATGGACAAGCGCTATCTCGCCCTGGCGACGGGGCCGTGGACGGGCGACGCGCGCCATGCCCGTTTCCCCCTGCACAAATACGTCACGCCCGAAGGCGAGCGCCGCGTGCGCGTGGAAGCCGGCGGCCAGGCCGCCCACACCTGCTTCACGCGCCTGCGGCGCTGGCCCGGCTATACCCTGCTGGAAGCGAAGCTGGAGACCGGCCGCACGCACCAGATACGCGTGCATCTGGCGGAGCTGGGCTGCCCCATCGCCGGGGACGAAAAATACGGCGATTTCGCACTCAACAAGGCGTTGGAAAAAGAAGGCCTCAAGCGCATGTTCCTGCACGCCTGGCGCCTGTCCTTCAAGCATCCCGTCACCGGACAGACGATCGAACTGGAAGCCCCGCTGCCGCCCGAGCTGCAGCGCTTCGTCGATGCGCTGGGTCCGTCAGGCCAGCCGGCCGGCTGACGGGGCTGCCGTCGGCTTTCCCCATTTGCTGCATCAGCTTTCGGTACCGGAAACGAAAACGGCCTATTCGAAACACGTAAGCCGTTGAATTAATGGCTCCCCGACCTGGGCTCGAACCAGGGACCTGCGGATTAACAGTCCGTCGCTCTACCGACTGAGCTATCGGGGAATGGGCGCAACCCGGAGACTGTCAAGGGCTGCGTTGAGAAGGCGCAATTCT
>JAJZRU010000015.1 GCA_021802555.1 Pseudomonadota bacterium | reverse complement strand
GGTCCAGCTCCATGGCGGCTTTTTTCAGGCCGTTCATGAATACGCTGTAGGACAGGCCGTGCTCGCGCGCCGCCGCGTTGATGCGGGCGATCCAGAGCGCGCGGAACTGGCGCTTGCGCTGGCGGCGGTCGCGATAGGCATATTGGCCCGCCTTCATCACCGCCTCGTTGGCGATGCGGAAGACGTTCTTGCGGCGGCCCCGGTAGCCCTTGGCGGCGTCGAGGACTTTCTTGTGGCTGGCGCGGGCGGTGACGCCCCGTTTCACGCGTGGCATGGTCTATCCTCCTTCAGGCGTAGGGCAGCATGCGGCGCACGGATTTGGCGTTGGTGTCGTGCACCGCCGCCATGCCGCGCAACTGGCGCTTGCGCTTGGTGGTCTTCTTGGTGAGGATGTGGCGCAGGAAAGCGTGGGTACGCTTGAACTTGCCGCCGCCCAGGGCGCGAAACCGCTTGGCGGCCCCGCTCTTGGATTTCATCTTGGGCATTGCTTGCTCCGTTTTATGTCATGACCGCAGGCGGCATCACCCTTGATGCACTTGCACAACCCGTCGATCACTTGTTCCCCGGCGAACCGGGCTCGTCCCGATTAAGCGTCGCGCAGCGTGCGCTTGAACGGGACACTTATCCCGACACTTCGTGTCCGGGATAAGCTTATTTCTTTTTCTTGGGCGTCAGCACCATCACCATCTGCCGCCCTTCCAGCTTGGGGAACTGCTCCACCAGGGCAGCTTCCGTCAAATCCGCTTCCACCCTTTTTAGCAGGGCCAGGCCCAGCTCCTGGTGGGTCATCTCGCGCCCGCGGAAGCGCAGAGTCACTTTCGCCTTATCGCCTTCCCCCAGAAACCTCTGCAGATTCCTGAGCTTGACCTGATAGTCGCCTTCGTCGGTGCCGGGCCGGAACTTCACTTCCTTCACCTGCACCTGCTTCTGCTTGAGCTTGGCCTCGTGCTGGCGCTTGCTTTCCTGGTACTTGAACTTGCCGAAATCCATGATCCGGCACACCGGCGGCTGCGCCGTGGGGGCGATTTCCACCAAGTCCAGTTCCGCATCTTCGGCAGCCGCCAGCGCCTGGCGCAGGCCCACGATGCCGAGTTGTTCCCCTTCTATGCCTATCAATCGAATCTCCGGTGCGGTGATCTGGCCGTTGATTCGCGTTTCTTTATCCGTTGCGATGAGGCTTACTCCATAACATGCGCCCGGGGGCGCGAAAACAAACGAGGAGCACGGGCTCCTCGTTCTCCTTGCTAACGCCGGCTTGCCGCTTCGTCCTGCAGCCGCTGCAAAAATTCCGGGAGCGACATTGTACCCAAGTCCTGGTTGCCGCGGGCACGCACTGCCACTGATCCGGCAGCCATCTCCTTGTCGCCGACGACTATCTGGTAAGGAATTTTTTGCAAGCTATGTTCTCGAATTTTATAGGTTATTTTGTTGTTGCTCAAGTCCGCGAGGGCGCGTATACCGTCCTGGCGTAGCGCTTTTGCCACGTTTTCGGCATACGTGGCCTGGGCATCCGTGATGTTCATGACGACGGCCTGCACCGGCGCCAGCCAGAGCGGGAAGGCGCCGGCGTGGTGTTCGATGAGGATGCCGATGAAACGCTCCATCGAACCCAGGATCGCGCGGTGCAGCATCACCGGCACTTTGCGGCTGTTGTCCTCGGCGACGTATTCGGCGCCCAGGCGCAGCGGCAGGTTGAAATCCAGCTGTATGGTGCCGCATTGCCACAGGCGGCCGAGCGTGTCCTTGAGCGTGAATTCGATCTTGGGGCCATAGAATGCGCCTTCACCGGGTTGCAGGTCGTAGGCGAGGCCGTTCTTCTCCAGTGCCGCCGCCAGTGCGGTTTCGGCCTTGTCCCATGACTCGTCCGAACCGACGCGCTTTTCCGGCCGGGTCGAGAGCTTGACCAGCACGTCGTTGAAGCCGAAGTCAGCGTACACCTTTTGCAGCATGACGATGAAGTCCGCCACTTCCTGCTCGATTTGCTCTTCGGTGCAGAAGATGTGCGCGTCGTCTTGCGTAAAGCCGCGCACGCGCATGATGCCGTGCAGCGCGCCCGACGGTTCGTTGCGGTGGCAGGAGCCGAATTCCGCCAGGCGCAACGGCAATTCACGATAGGAATGCAGGCCCGAGTTGTAAATCTGCACATGGCCCGGACAGTTCATCGGCTTTACCGCGTAGTCGCGGTTTTCCGACGCCGTGGTGAACATGTGCTCGCGGTAATTCTCCCAGTGCCCGGACTTCTCCCACAGGGTGCGGTCCATCACCGCCGGCGTGCGCACTTCCTGGTAGCCGTATTCGACGAACTTGGCGCGCATGTACTGCTCGATCTGCTGCCAAATCACCCAGCCCTTGGGATGCCAGAACACCATGCCCGGTGCTTCGTCCTGCAGGTGCAGCAGATCGAGTTGTTTGGCCAGCTTGCGGTGGTCGCGCTTTTCGGCTTCTTCCAGCCGATGCAGATAGGCGTCTAGGTCTTCCTTTTTCGCCCACGCTGTGCCATAGATGCGTTGCAGCATGGGATTCTTCGAGTCGCCGCGCCAGTACGCGCCGGCCAGCTTCATCAGCTTGAAGGCGCGCGGCAGCTTTCCCGTCGAAGGAAGATGCGGGCCGCGGCAGACGTCGAACCAATCGCCCTGGCGGTAGAGGGAAAGCTCCTCGCCTGCGGGAATCACCTCGTCGATGATCTGCACCTTGTACGACTCGCCCAGGTCAGCAAAGATCTTTTTCGCGGCCTCGCGCTCCCACACTTCGCGGACGATGGGCAAATCGCGCTTGACGATATCTTCCATGCGTTTTTCTATGGCCGTCAAATCCTCGGGAGTAAACGGCGCTGCACGCGCAAAGTCATAATAAAAGCCGTCCTCGATCGCCGGCCCTATGGTCACCTGCGTGCCCGGATACAGTTCCTGCACCGCCTGCGCCATGATGTGCGCCGCATCGTGGCGGATCAGCTGCAGCGCATCCGCGTCCTTGGCGGTGATGATGGCAAGTCGGGCATCCGCCTCGATGCGGTGGCTAGTGTCGACCAGCCGGCCGTCGACGCGGCCCGCCAGGGCCGCCTTGGCCAGGCCCGCGCCGATGTCGGCGGCAACCTGCGCCACCGTGATCGGGGCTTCGTAACGCCGGACGGAACCATCCGGCAAGGTGATGTCGATCATGCTGAAGTCCTGAAAAAGAAAAAGCGCGGGGCAACCGCGCTTTTCTCGAATCCTCCCACCCGAATAATCAAGCGCAGCCGGTCATCTTCAGAAACCGAAACAAGTTCGCGGTGACATTTTGCAACCTCCGTGGCTCGGCCTATCCGTCCAATCGGCTTTTCGCCATTCTGACACAGCGCCGGCCTGCGCGAAACCGGCTCATGCCTCGCGCAGCGCCGACATCTGGCGGCGCGCACGCACGGCCTCGGCCAGCTCGCGCAGCAGCGGTTCGGTGTCCGCCCATCCCAGGCAGGCATCGGTGATGGAAATCCCGTATTGCAGCGCTTTGCCAGCCGCATGATCCTGGCGCCCGGGATTGAGGTGGCTTTCTATCATGACGCCGATGATGCGGGTGTCGCCGCCCGCCACCTGGCGCGCCACGTCGTGGGCGACCTCCGCCTGGCGCTCGTAGCGCTTGCTGGAATTGGCATGCGAGAAGTCGATCATCACCTGTTGGCGCAGGCCCTGCGCGGCCAGTTCCTGGCAGGCCTGATTGACATGTTCGGCGTCGTAGTTGGGCGTCTTGCCGCCGCGCAGGATGACATGGCAATCCTCGTTGCCGCGCGTCTTGAACACCGCGACATGGCCGGATTTGGTGATGGAGACGAAGTGATGGCGCGCCGCCGCCGTCTTGATGCCGTCCACCGCGACGCGGACGGATCCATCGGTGCCGTTCTTGAAGCCGACCGGGCAGGACAGCCCGGAAGCCAACTGCCGATGTGACTGGGATTCCGTCGTGCGCGCGCCGATGGCGCCCCAGGACACCAAATCGGCGATGTACTGCGGGGAAATGAGATCGAGAAACTCCGTACCGCAGGGCACGCCGATTTCGTTGACCTCCAGCAAAATCTTGCGCGCCAGGCGCAGGCCTTCGTTGATGTCGAAGCTTTCGTCCAGATGGGGATCGTTGATGAGGCCTTTCCAGCCCACGGTGGTGCGCGGTTTCTCGAAATATACCCGCATCACGAGCAGGAGATCCTCGGCCAATTCGTCCGCCAGAACCTTGAGCTTGTGCGCGTAGTCGAGCGCCAGTTGCGGATCGTGGATGGAGCAGGGCCCTGCCACCACGAACAGGCGATCGTCGGCGCCGCGCAGGATGTCGTGGATGCCGCCGCGCGCCTGGAAGGTCGTGCGCAGCGCGGCTTCGCTGGCCCGCAGCTCGCGCATGATCTGCATGGGGGCGAGCAGCTCGTCGGACTGCTCGATGCGGGTGTCGTCGGTACGATAAGTCACCATGGTTGTCCCTTTCTGCCCCCCGCAACAAAAAACCGCCAGGGGGCTGGCGGTTTTTCAGGGGAGGTGCGTTTCGGGCCTGCGCGCTCACCCCCCGTCCGCCGTGGACAGGAAATAAGTAAAGCGGAAAAGCCCGAACGTCTTCATGCTCGCCATGCTAACAAAATATCGGCCCTGCGGGCAAGGCGCTTGAGGGCGGCGGCGCCTGCCCGCGGCGCGGTTCAATGGTCCGGGTTGCGCGCCAGCGGCTTGAGAAAAGTCACCACCTTGGAATCGGGCGCGTGCTTGGTCGAACAGGCGCCTTCCTGCACGCCGGCGTCGCGCTCGGCCTCCGCCAGCAGGTTGATGACGTCGACGTAGAACTTCTCCTTCACCATCATGAGCGCGGTAAGTCCGCCGTCGTTGCGCGCCAGCACATCGGCGCCGTGCTTGAGCAGCACCTCGCACACGGCCGCCTCGCCATAACCGGCGGCGAGCATGAGGGGGCGTATGCCGTAGCCGATGCGGATCTCCTTGTCGGCGCCCGCCTCGATGAGGGCCTCGACCACATCGGCGTAACCGCAGTCCAGCTCGGCGTTGTACAGCGCCTTCACCAGCGCGCTCCAGCCCAGCGAGTCCGTGGCGTTCACGTCCGCCCCGGCGGCAACGAGGGCCTGGACGGCACCCAAATGGCCGCCATGCGCGGCGATCATGAGCGCGGTAGCACCCGCGGCGTCGCGGCTGTCCACGGCGGCCCCGGCCGCCAAGGCTTGCGCCACGCGCTCGACATCGCCGCTCTTGGCCGCTTCGATCAATTGCTCCGACATAATGTTCTCCGAATACCCGAGTAGTTTTGTCGGATATTAGCAGATGGCGCCCACAAACCTCAAGCCGTGCCGCCCACGGTCAGCCCGTCGATGCGCAGAGTGGGCTGGCCCACCCCGACCGGCACGCTCTGGCCTTCCTTGCCGCAGGTGCCCACGCCGGGATCGAGCTTCATGTCGTTGCCTATCATGCTCACGCGCGTCAAGGCATCGGGGCCGTTGCCGATGAGGGTCGCCCCTTTCACGGGATAGGTGATCTTGCCGTCCTCGATCATGTAGGCTTCCGCGGCGGCGAAGACGAACTTGCCGCTGGTGATGTCCACTTGGCCGCCGCCGAAATTCACGGCATACAGGCCCTTCTTCACCGAGGCGACGATTTCCGCCGGGTCCTTGTCGCCGCCGAGCATATAGGTGTTGGTCATGCGCGGCATGGGCAGGTGGGCGAAGGACTCGCGCCGGCCGTTGCCGGTCGGCTTCATGCCCATCAGGCGGGCGTTCATCATGTCCTGCATGTAGCCCACCAGCACGCCGTCTTCGATGAGTACGGTGCGCTGGGTGGGATTGCCCTCGTCGTCGACGTTGAGCGAGCCGCGCCGGTGGGCCAGCGTGCCGTCGTCCACCACCGTGACCCCCGGGGAAGCCACACGCTCCCCCAGGCGGCCGGAAAACGCCGAGGACGCCTTGCGGTTGAAGTCCCCTTCCAGGCCGTGGCCCACGGCTTCGTGCAGCAGGATGCCGGGCCAGCCGGGACCGAGCACCACGGTCATGGTGCCGGCCGGCGCCGGTCGCGCGGCCAAGTTCGTGACCGCTTGGTGCACCGCCTGGCGCGCATACTCTTCCAGGCGCTCGTCAGTGAAATAAGTGTAGTCGTAGCGCCCGCCGCCGCCGCCGCTGCCCTGTTCGAGACGGCCATTCTCCTCCGCGATCACTTGCAGGCTCAGGCGCACCAGAGGGCGCACGTCGGCGGCGGTATGGCCGTCGGCACGGGCCACATAGATGACTTCGTATTCCGCGGCGAGATGGGCGATCACCTGCACCACACGGGGGTCGAGCTTGCGCGCCAGGCCTTCCAGCTTTTCCAGCAGCCGAACTTTTTGCGCATCCTCCAGCGACGCCAGGGGATCGGTCGGCAGGTACAGACTGCGTCCGGCGCCGCGCCGCGCCACGGCCACCTGAGCGGCTCCGCCGCCGCCGGCGATGGCACGCGTGGCATCGGCCGCCGCAGTGAGCGCATGCAGGCTGATGTCGTCGGAATAGGCGAAGGCGGTGCGCTCGCCGCTCACCGCGCGCACGCCCACCCCCTGGTCGATGCTGAAGCTGCCGGATTTCACCCGCCCCTCCTCCAGCGTCCAGCCTTCCGAACGGCTGTACTGGAAATACAGGTCGGCGTAATCCAGCTTGTGGGTCATGAGACGCGAAAACACCGGCGCCAGGCTTTGCGCGTCCAATTGATTGGGGGCCAGGAGCGTGTTCTGGGCGGTTTCGAAAAGATTTTCCGCGACGCCGATGGCGGGTTGGCTGTCGGTCAGGTTCATGGCTATGCTCCTATTTTGCTGCGCGTCCGAGCACGCGCCGCTCGATCAAATTCACCGCCACGTCCTGACAGGCGATGGTGCGATGCGTCAGCGCCGGCAGGCTTTGGCGCAGGCTCGCCTGGTAGGCAGGGTTGACGTTGGCGATGACGACCCCGGAACCGCGCGGCAGGCGGTCGAGCACGACGCCCCAGGGGTCCACGATCATGGTGTCCCCATGGGTTTCGCGCCCGGAGAGATGATAGCCTCCCTGGGCCGGGGCGATGACGTAGGCGAGATTTTCGATCGCCCGGGCGCGCACCAGGGTTTCGAAATGGGCCTTGCCGGTGGTGGCGGTGAAGGCCGCGGGCACCACGATCAAATCCACGTCCGGCATGGCGCGAAACAGCTCGGGAAATCGCAAGTCATAGCACACGGCCAGACCGATGCGGCCAAAAGGACTGTTTACCACGACCACGGTATTGCCGGGCTCGATGGTGTTTTCTTCCTTGTAATGCTCGTTGGCGAGATCGAGCCCGAAGAGGTGGATTTTGTCGTAACGCGCCACCAGCTTGCCGCGATCGTCGTATAGCAGACAGGCGTTGCGCACCTTGTTTGGATGGTCGCAGGCCAGCGGCACCGAGCCGCCTACCAGCCATACGCGATGTTTCTTGGCCATATGCACGAGAAAGGCCTGGATGGGCCCGCGCCCCGCCTCTTCCCGCACCGCGACCTTGTCGGTGTCTTTGAGGCCCATGATGCAGAAATATTCTGGCAGAGCGATGAGCTTGGCTCCGCCTGCTGCGGCCAACGCGATCAGGCGCTCCGCTTCCGCCAGGTTGGCGGCCACGTTCGGGCCCGAGGCCATCTGCAGGGCGGCCACGCGCACCGCCCCGGGCAGCTGCTGGGCCGGTTTCTTGATCTGGCCGCTGCGGCTCTTGGTGACTCTGACGGAAGCGGGTTTTTTTGTTGCTGTCATGGCTTGGCGCTGTCTTTATCGGTACTGGCGAACTGGTCGGCGCTCACCACTTCGGGATGATCCCAGGAGCCGGAAACGATGTAGTCCTGGGCCGTGATGGCCTCCAAAGGGTTGCTGAGGATTTTTTGCGCCAGCAAGGTTCCCAGGCCCACCAAAGGCCCGCCCGCCACCGCGCCGGCCACGGCCAGGCTTTCGGACAGGTGAGGATAGATCTTGAGCCGCAATTGCACCGTCTCGTCGTTGAGCCGCGCAAGGCCAGACAGCGCCACGCGCGCCGACGGCCCCTGCATGGAGAAATCGTCCGTATACACGACGCCGTCCGCTACGCGCATGGTAGCGGAAATGCGGTCGAAGGCGAACCCGCGCTCGGTGAGGTCGCGGAAATTGAAGCTCAGGCGCCGCTCCAGAGATTGCAGGCTGATGATGCCCAGGAGCTTGCCCACCCCAGGGTTCACTTTGAGGAATTGGCCATTCTTGACGTCCAGGTGCAGCGTGCCGCCCAAGTTGCGCAGAGCGAAGTCCTGCGGCTGCCCGCTCCAGGACAAGTCCCCGGAAAGCTCGCCGCTGCCGCCCTGCACCAAGGCCGGATAGCCCAGACGGCCGAGCAGGCGCCCGGCATTGCGGATGGCGAGATCGACATGGCCCGCGGTCAGCCCGCTGCCTCCTTCGCGCCATTGGCCGGTGAGATCCAGCGTAGCGTCCGGGTTGGCAATGTGCAGCCGGTCTATGCTCACGCCGGCATCGGTGGGATGGGCCTCCCCCTGCATCTGCCCCAGCGGCAGCCCCGCCCACACCAGATCGCCCACCGTCATGGCCACGCGCGGCCAGCGGGAAAAGTTCACGTTGCCGGCAGCCGCGGCGGTGCCGGGCGCGCTCTTGGGCAAATCCAGCCGGGCGAAGCGCAGGTCGAGCGTACCGCCATCCTGCGCGCGATAAGCCACTGTGCCCTGCGCCTGCGGGCCGCGCACTTCCACGCGCAGCGTGCCGTCGCGCTCTCCGCCGCTCAAATCCAGGTCGCGGAAATCCCGATTCAGGAAGCGCAGGTTGGCGACACGCAAGGCGCCGAGGGACAAGGGCGGCAGCGCCGCGCCCGCCCCGCCGAACAGCAGGGGCTGCCAGGACTCCAAGTCCAAGGCCGGCAACCGGCCCGTGACCAGAAACACGCCCGCCCGCGGCAGGCGTGCGGGCGCGCCGAAAACAAGCGCGCCGCGCTGCACGCCGCCGCCTTGGGCGCTCGCCGCCTGCTGCCAGCGGGCGGCGAGCAGCGTGCCTAGAGTGAGTTGGCTGTCCGTTGCCGCCCCGCTGCGCGAGGTGCGCTCATAACGCAGGGGCAGGGGCGCGCCGGCCGGCTTGGCCAGCGGCGCAGGCAGACTGGATGCGATACCCACCAGGTTGGACTCCAGGGTCAGTTTGCCCTGTCGGCGATCCGCGCGATAGCTGCCGCTCCAGGCAGCCTGCCCCTGCAAGCGTCCCGCCGCCGCCTTGCCGAGCAGGGCCGCCAGCCGCGCCCCCTGCGCCGCGCCCTGCGCGCGCACGTCGACCACGCCGGCATGCGTGGCGATGCCCACATCAGCCGGGCCGCCCAATATCTGCATGGTCAGCCGGCGCGCCTGCACGCTCGTGTCGGTGAACGCCAGGGCGCCCCGCAGGCGCTCGATGGCGAGCGCACCGCCGGGCGTGGTGAAGCGATTGCCCTCGAACTGCGTCCTGCCCCGCACCGTGGTGTCGCGCGCATGTTCCAACGGAACATGCAGCGCTAGATCGAGCTGCGCCATCCCTTCGCCGCGCAGCCCGGCAGTGAGTCCATGCAGATGCGCCGCCACGGGGCTGGCATTGACATAATCCAGGAAATCCTGCGCCGGGCCGGTAGCCGCGCCGGACAGATCGAGCTGCGCGTCATGGCTGCCGAGATCGAGGATTTCGGCGCTCACGCCATGCAGACGCACGCCGCCGTAGCGCCCCCGCTGCACGCTGATGCCCAGCCCCTTGCCCTGAAAAGCCAACACCCCGTCGATGCCTTCGAGCGCCGGCCAAGTGTCGGCAAAGCGCAGCCGCACGCCTTGCAGGGGCAGGCTCACGCGGAACTCGCCGGAACTGCCGTCGGCAAAGGGAAACTCGGCAAGCGGGCCGCGCAGCACGAAATCCCCCCCCGCGCCCCGGCCCGCGAGCAAGGCCCGGTGCAGCCAGGCCGCCACGTCCGGGTGCACGACGCTGGGAACGTAGCGCCACACCGCATCCGCCTGGAGCCGCACGATACGGCCGCGCAAATCCGCTTGGCCGGGGCCGTTTCCGTTCCATGAATAGCTGCCCGTGGCGCTCAAATCCAGATCGGGATTGGCGGCCTGCAATCGGCTCAGGGACACCACCCAAGCGGAGCCCGTGCGGCGCCAGTCGCCGCGCGCCTGGAACTGCGCCAGAGCGTAGCTGGGCTGGCTCATGACGCGCGGGATGGCCAGGCTGAGCGGCCCTTGCAGGCGAAAGCTGCCCTGCTGCCCGCCGCCCTGCACCTCTCCCGACAGGCCCGCGACGCCGGGAATGTCCTTCCAAGGCAGCCACGCCAGATGCTGGAAGCGCGCCGCCACGCGCTCCAGCCGAGGCCGAGCGGACGATCCGCTCCACGCTGCGTCCAGGGTATCGATGCGCCCGCTGGGCTGCATTGCCTGCCAGACGGGCGCGAACGCGCTATCCTGCGGCAAGGCGGCGGACAGCGGCAGCAGGGCCGCCAGGTCGAGTCCGCTTGCCTGCAGGCTGCGTTCCGCGGGACCGGTGCTGTAAGTGACATTCAACACTCCGGCGCGCGGCGCGCCTGCGGCCTGAAAGCGCAGGTTGCGCGCGTACCAGGTGACGCTGCCTTGTGAGCGCCTCCAGCCGCCCTCGCCCTGCAAAGCCGCCAAGCGCAGCGCCGCCGCGCCGCCCACGGGCAGCACCAGTCCGCGCAGCCGCCCCTGCGCGCTCCAGGCGGCGATTGCGTCGCGCCGCAGGGTGACGGAAAGCCCCAGGCTGCCGGTGCCGGCAAGTTGCGCGTAAGCCGGCGCCAGCCAGGGGCGGAAATTCTGCAAGGCGAGCCCAGGCGCGCTCAAGCTGAGCGTGCCTGACCAGTGTTTCTCGCTCAGGAAGCCGCGCCGCGTAAGCTGGCCCTGCACCTCCATCGGCGCCGCCAGGGCGGGCGGCGGCGCGGCATGCAGGGTGAAGCGGTGGAAGGCGAAGAAGTTGCGCAGCTCGGCCTGCACGTCGGTAAACACCAGGGGCGGCGCGCCATGCATCTGGTCGATCCAGGTCACGGTGCCGTTCACCCAGCGCAGATGACCCTGGTCCAGCAGCCAGTCGCGGAACGCGCCGTTGCCACCCCCCTTGAGACGCACCGGCAGGCCGCCCACGTAGATGAGATCCGGGCCGACCCGGCGCAGCACCAGAGGCGTGTCATAGACGTTCAGCGTATAGAAGCGCGGCTTGAGCAAGACAAAGCTGAGCCATCCGAAACGCCCTTCCATGCGCCCCACGTGCAACAGTACTTGGCCCCGCGCATTGCGGATGTCCAGGCCGGAGACTTCCAGGCGCGGGCGCGCGCCCTGCCATTCGCCCGCCAGGCTGCCGATGGAAATTTCATAGCCGGTGGCGCGCGAGAGGATTTGCGCCAGCTGGTCCCGGTAGTCGGCGATGTGCGGCAATACCCACCAATAGATCGCCGCCAGCAGCGCTCCGGCGAGGGCGAGCAAAGCCGTCGCCAACCCCAGCAGCCAAGGCAGAAAGCGGTAGAACCGCAGGGACAGATTGACAAAAAAACGCGACATGTCGAGTCCGTGCGGCGGAGCGCCAGGAAATCGGATGGAAATGCGACATTCTATGCCAGGAACCGCCGCTTTCCGCGGTCCGCTTCCGCCTGCTGCCCGTCATGCACCGGCGTGAGGCCCGCCGCACTTTTTTGATTCCTGCACCCCTGGCGCCATCTTGGAACCCCCGAGTATGAAAATACATACCAATCAGCTAGATATATCGAATTCCATGTTTGGCACGACCATTGCTTTTACGTGGTGGAGCACATGCTTGCCTAGTGTGTGTTCAGGCAGTCTCCTCCGAAACGTTCCGGCCCCTGCGGGGGCCGTTTTTTTCCGCAGGCCCCATGGCGGCGTTGAAGATACTCCTCGTCGAACACGAAATCGGGCGCCTTGCCCCGCTCAAGGCGGCGCTCGACAGCCAAGGCTATCGTGTGGAAGCGTCCGAGCACGCGCGCCTGTTGCACGATCACGTGATGCAGTTCGAGCCGGACGTGGTCATCGTCGGCGTGGACTCCCCCGACCGCGACACCCTGGAAGGCCTCTGCGTGATGAACCAGGACTGCCCTCGCCCGGTAGTCATGTTCAGCGGCGACGGCGATCCCCAAGCCATCCGCGCCGCCATCCAGGCGGGGGTCGTCTCCTATGTCGTGGACGGCGTAGACCCCGCTCGCATCCGCCCCGTGCTGGACGTCGCCATCGCGCAATTCCAGGCCTACCGGGCACTGCATGAAAACCTCGCGCACGTGCGCCGCGAACTGCAAGAAAGCAAATTGATCAGCCAGGCCAAGAGCCGCCTCATGCGCGAACTGGGCTTGAGCGAGCCGGAGGCCTACCATCGCATGCGCCGCCACGCCATGAAGCAGCAGCAAAGAATCGCCCAGGTGGCCGAGCGCATCGCCACGGCCGGGCGCCTGGATTTCCTCGCCTGAGCAGGGGGCCGCTCCCGTGCAGCGGCGGTGCCGTAGGGACGCGACGTGCATCGACATGGTGCACGGCGTGCGGATTCGGGCGGGAAACCCACGAACTTGCGCCGTTGCACGCCCTGGCACAACGGTTGCTAATTTTCCGGGGACGGCACAGGGTTGCGCTGTCTGCATGGGTTTCCTCGAAGGGTAAAGACGGCAGCGAGGCAAGGGCGCCTGGGGGACTACCCTCAAGGCGCCCTTTATTTTTAGGAGAACACGGTGAATGACGAGGCGAAGGGGCAAACCGCCGATCGCGGCCAGCAGCAATTCACGCAAAAGACGATGGGTTCGTCGGACGCAGGCCTGCTGATGGGCATGGTGGCCCCCGGCATCAGAAGCGCCGCTTGGGCCGGCGGTTCGGACAAGCCGGAAAAATCTACGGTGAACATCGGATTCATCCCGCTCACCGATTGCGCCTCCGTGGCAATGGCCGCGGTGAAGGGTTTCGACCGCAAATACGGCCTCACCATCACGCCGTCCAGGCAGGCCTCCTGGGCCGCGGTGCGCGACAAGCTGGCAAGCGGCGAACTGGACGCCTCCCACGTGCTGTATGGCCTCGTCTACGGCGTGCAGATGGGCGTCGGCGGGCCGCAGAAGGACATGGCCGTACTCATGACGCTGAGCAACAACGGCCAGGGCATCACCTTGGCCAACCACTTCAAAGGCAAAGGCGTCACCGACGGCGCCAGCCTCGCCAAGCTCATCGGCGCCAGATCGCGCCATGAACCCGGAGACCCGGGGCGCGGCGGCGCCTATACCTTCGCCCAGACCTTCCCCACCGGCACCCACGCCATGTGGCTCTACTACTGGCTCGCCGCGCACGGCATCGATCCGCTGGCGCAGACCCGGCTCATCACCGTGCCGCCGCCGCAGATGGTGGCCAACATGCGCGCCGCCAGCATGGACGGCTTTTGCGTGGGCGAGCCCTGGAACGCGCGCGCCATCCAGGACGGCATCGGCTTCACCGCCGCGACCAGCCAGGACATCTGGGCCGACCACCCGGAAAAGGTGCTGGGCACCACGCGCGAATTCGCCGAGCGCTACCCCAACACCGCGCGCGCCATGATCATGGCCTTGCTGGAGGCCTCCCGCTACGTCGACACCCTGAGCCACCGCACTGAAGTGGCCGAGGTCATCGCGGGCAGGGCCTACATCGACACCGACCCCGGCACCATCGAAGACCGCATGCTGGGCCGCTACAGCGACGGCCTGGGCCGGACTTGGCGCGACCGCCATTTCATGAAGTTCTGCGACGATGGCCGCGTCAACTTTCCCTACCTGAGCGACGGCATGTGGTTCCTCACCCAGCACCGGCGCTGGGGCCTGCTGAAGCAGGACCCGGACTATCGGAGCGTGGCCTCAGGCGTCAACCAGATCAAGCTCTACCGCGAGGCTGCCGCCCAGGTGCGCGTGCCCCTGCCCGAGACGGAAATGCGCAGTTCAACCCTCATCGACGGCGTGGTGTGGGACGGCAGCGATCCCAAGGCCTATGCCGGCGGTTTCGCCATTCATGCATGATTTTTTTAGCAAAGGAGAACGCCATGACGCCCGACCAGATCACGCTCGTGAAAACCACTTGGCAGCAGGTGCTGCCCATCCAGGATATCGCGGCCCGGCTGTTCTACGGACGTCTGTTCGAACTGGCGCCAGAGACCAAGCCCCTGTTTCGCGGCGACATGACCGAACAGGGCAGAAAACTCATGGCTATGATCAACACGGCCGTCTCCAACCTGGATCGCCTGGGCGACATCCTCCCGGCAGTCCAGGACATGGGCCGGCGCCATGCCGGCTACGGCGTGCAGGAAGCGCATTACGACCAAGTGGGGGAGGCGCTCCTGTGGACGCTCGGCCAGGGCCTGGGCGAACATTTCACCCCGGCGGCGCAGGAGGCCTGGGCCACGGCCTATGGCGCGCTTGCAGGCGCGATGAAAGAGGCAGCCCGGCTGGCCCAGGGGGCGTGATTCCTCGGCTTCGTGCCGGCAGGGGCAGGAGGGGCAGTTCGCGCGTTCCGAGGGACGGCGACAATCGTGTCTGACCCTGAGGTTTCCCCACAAATCAAGCCGCTACGGCATAAAGGATAGCGTCACTGACCTGCCTTCGCAGTACGTGTCGGTAAGGCCATGGGTCCTTGAGCTTGCGTAGCAGTACAGGGCTGGCGATCACGCGCCTGGCCAGTGTCATCACTGACAGTTCGGCCCGATCCTTGCGACCCGTGCACATCAATTCGAGATGCAGTTGCGCATGCCGGGCGGCCTCCCCGATCAAGCGTCGGGCCAGTTGCGCGAGGTGGCCGATCAGCCCGCGTAGGGCGCAATAACCAACGGGCATTGCGCCGGATGCGCCAAGCCCCGATACTGCCGTCATGCCGGATTACCGCCGTGCCTGGCATCCATGCGGCACTTACTTCTTTACCGTTAATCTGCTCAAGCGTCACGGCAATGATTTGCTGACGCGCCATGTGGATACTCTGCGCGAAATTGTCCATGAAGTTCGGGTACGCCATCCTTTCCGGATTCACGGCTGGGTGGTGTTGCCGGACCATTTACATTGCGTGATTGAGCTGCCCGCCGACGATGCGGATTTTGCGACGCGCTGGCGCTTGATCAAGGCAGGTTTTTCCAGGTTGCTGCCCCGCACCGAACGATTGTCAAGAATCCGGGAGAAACGCGGCGAGCGCGGTATCTGGCAGCGGCGCTATTGGGAGCACCTGATCCGCGACGAGGCGGATTATCAGGCGCACATGGATTATGTGCACATCAACCCCGTCAAGCATGGTTTGGTCGGTCGTGTCGCGACTGGCCATACTCGACATTTCATCGGCTGGTGTAAGCCGGGGTGTATCCGTGTGACTGGGCGGGCGGCAATGAAGAGCTGGTGAACACGCCGGACTGAGCCATCCGGCGCAATGCGCTTTGCTTATTGCGCCCTACGTGTTGCACCGGCGGGGAAACTCAGGGTGGACACCATTACCGCTTCATCCTCTTGCAGTGGCCCTCTTCCCGTTTGGATTTGGTCCCTCCCAAACCTAGAGCCTCAACCAATTCCCTGGCCCGCTTTCCCACACCAACCAGGACTCGAACAAGTCGGCGCCAGCGTGATTATCTTAGCAGCAGCCACATCAGAATCAGATTGAGCAGCAAGGAAAGCCAGGCCACAACAGGCCACACGCCCTGGCGCTTGAGCAGCGGCAGGGCGCGCGATGCTTCCAGTGGTCGGGCGCCGCCCCGCTCGATCGCCAGGCGGAATTCCTCGGCGGTTTCGAAGCGCTCGCGCGGGTCCACTGCCACGGCCTTGAGCAGCACATGCTCCAGCCAGCCCGGGCAGTCGGGCCGATAGCGGCTGGGCGGCACAGGATTTCCGAAACGTGGATGCTGGAAGGGTTCGATCTCGCCATAGGGGTATTTGCGTGTAAGCAGATGGTAGAGCGTCACGCCCGCCGCATAGAGGTCGCTGGCGGGCGTGGCCTCGGCGCCGGCATGCAGTTCCGGCGCGAGGTAGCTGGGCGTGCCGGCTTGGCCGGCCGGGCGTTCCAGCACGCCGGGGCACAGCGCCACGCCGAAATCCAGGATGCGTAGGCGTTCGTCCCGCCCCCAATGCAGATTGGCCGGCTTGATGTCGCGGTGCACGATGTTCAGGCGATGCAGCGCGCCCAGGCCCTTGAGCAGGCGGATGCCGAACTGCGCCACTTCCGCCGGGGCGAAGTGGCGGCCGCGATCCAGATGCTGCTGCAGCGTGGCGCCCTCGTGCCAGCTCATGAGGTAATACAAGCCGGTTGGCGTCCGCGCCGGCGTGACCACCTGGGGAAAATAATGCGACTGCACCCGGCGCGCGAGCCAGGCTTCCTGGGCGAAGGCGGCGCGCGCCGCGTCGTCTTCCGCCAGCGGATTGAGCGTCTTCATGACGCACAGCCGGCCGCTGTCCGGTTCGCGCACTTTGTAGAGCAAGGTCTCGCGCGATTCGTGCAGCAGCTCCAGCACTTCCAGTCCGTCCCAGGTCGTGCGGGGTTTCAGGCGCGGCGGCGCCGCGAGGTCCCGATTCAGCGCCAGCGCGTCCGTGAGCGTCTCATCGGGCAGCCCATCCACCCGCACCACCAACGCCGTGGCATTGTCCGTGCCGCGCCGCGCCAGGGCTTCGCGCACCAGGGCAGAGGCGGCATATTCCGGCTCGCGGTGCAGCAGCAGTTGCTCATGCAGGCCCAACGCTTGCAGAGGCTCCCACACGCCGTCGCTCACCAACAGAAAAACATCGCCCGCGCATAGCTCGCCTTCGGCATAGTCCACATCCAGAAAACGATCCAGCCCCACGGCGCGCTTGAGCACATGGCGCATGTCTGGCCGCTCCCAGACGTGGTCGGTGGTGAGTTGCTCGAAGCGCGTGCCGCGCAGAAGGTAAATGCGGCTGTCGCCGACCTGGGCCAGGGTGTAGCGCGTGCCGTGCAGCACCAGCGCGGAGAGCGTGCTGGACATGCCCGCCAGTTCGGGGCGCGCCGCCGCCTGGGCGAGTATCCAGCGGTTGGCCGCCTGGATCACGATTTCCAAGGCGTGCGTCGTGCTCCAGGTGTCGGGCGTGGTGTAGTAATCCGCCGCCAGGGTGCGCAGCAGTGCCTCGGCCGCCTCGCGCCCGCCGGCATTCCCCGACACCCCGTCGGCCACGGCCAGGAGCATCCCCTTGGCCGCAAGCTCCGGCCCTTGCGGCGTGACGGCGATGAAAAAATCCTCGTTGCGCTCGCGCGGGCCGGGCTCGCTGGCACTGCCCAGGGTAACTACCAGTGGCATGGAAGCTCTGCGGAAAAAAAGCGCCCCGGCAACGGGGCGCAAAGCGTCAGGATAACGCGAAGTACGGTTCGATCAGATGCGCGCCGCCGTGAGGTGCGCCGCACCCCAGGTGGTGCGCCAGCGCTGTTTCACCGCGGTCAAGCCTATGGACGCCAGCACCGCCAGCCCGGCGAAGATGAGAAAGCCCGCTTCGTAGCTGCCGGTGTACTGCTTGGAAAAGCCCAAACTGGACGCGAGGTAGAAGCCGCCTATGCCCCCCGCCATGCCCACCAGGCCGGTCATCACGCCGATTTCCTTGCGGAAACGCTGCGGCACCAGTTGGAACACCGCGCCGTTGCCCATACCCAGGCACAGCATGGCCAGCACGAAGACCGCCACGGCCATCCAGACGGCCGGCAGGCCGATACTCACGACCCCCAGCGCAGCCGCCGCGACGAGGTACAGCACGGACAGGCTCTTGATGCCGCCGACGCGATCCGCCACCGCGCCGCCCACCGGCCGCACCAGCGAGCCGGCGAACACGCAGGCTGCGGTGAGATAGCCCGAGGTCTTGGCATCCAGGCCGTACTGGGTGTTGAAGTAGATGGTGAGGCTGGCGGCCAGGCCCACGAAGCCGCCGAAGGTCACGCTGTAGAAGAACATGAACCACCAGGCGTCGCGGTCTCTCAGCACCTTGAAATACTCGGCCAGGCTCTTGGCCGGGGGGCATTCCGGCGCGTCTTTCGCTGCCACAACGTAGAACAGGAACACCAGCGCCAGGGGAATGAGCGCCAGGCCGAACACCTCGTTCCAGCCATAGGCCTGCCCCAGCGCCGGGGCAAAGAGCGCCGCCAGCACCGTGCCGGAATTTCCCGCCCCGGCGATGCCCAAAGCCTTGCCCTGATGCTCCGCCGGATACCAGCGCGAGGCGAGCGGCAGGGCCACGGCAAACGACGCTCCCGCCATGCCCAGCAGCACGCCCAGCGCCAGCACCTGCTCGTAGCTGTGGACGCCGGCAAGCCAGGCCCAGGCCAGCCCCGCCATGACCACGAGCTGACCGAGGATGCCGGCCGCCTTGGGCTTCAGATGATCCACCAGCACGCCCATGAGCACGCGCAGGAAGGCGCCCGAAAGCACTGGCACGGCCACCATAAGGCCTTTCTGGGCCGCGTCAAGGTGCAGCTCCTGGGCGATCTGCACGCCCAGGGGGCCGAGTATCACCCACACCATGAAGGCCAGATCGAAATACAGAAACGCGGCAATCAGCGTAGGCAAATGGCCGGCCTTGAGAAACGTTTGTTTGTCCATCATCATCAGCTCCCTGGTTGAACATCATGCGGCGCAGGCGACGTCGGCCGCCTGCAGATAAACCTCGCCTGCCTCCACCTTGACCGTGAGGCAGGGCGTGCTGCCCTCGTCGGGCGCTTCCGCGCTTCCCGAATCCAGGCCGATCTTCCAGCCGTGCATGGGGCAGGTGACGCTGCGGCCATGCACGATGCCTTGCGACAGCGGCCCGCCTTTATGCGGGCAGCGGTCGTGCAGGGCAAACACCTCGTCGGCCGCGTTGCGGAACACGGCGATGGCTTCCCCGCCCAGTCGCACCACCCGTGCGCCCAGCACCGGGATGTCGGCCAGCGCGCAAATCTTCGTCCACTGAGTCATGCTGCGGCTCCTTTCAAACCGTGAGCGTTTCGAACTCGTGCTTCTGCACGCCTTCCCTGGCCCGCTCGAACCAGGGATCCTTCTCCTGCTGCAGGGCGAAGAGCAGACGGGCATAGAGCGCGCGGCGCCCTTCCGCATCGTCCAGCACGCGGGCCTTGACATAGTCCATGCCCACGCGCGCCACGTAGTGCACGGTGCGTTCGAGATAAATGCCCTCCTCGCGGTAGAGCTGCAGGAAGGCGCCGCTGTACTCCAACACTTCTTCCGCGCTCTTCACCTTGACGAGGAACTGGGCCACTTCGGTCTTGATGCCGCCGTTGCCCGCGACATAAATCTCCCAGCCCGAATCCACTCCCAGCACGCCCACGTCCTTGATGGCCACTTCGGCGCAGTTGCGCGGGCAGCCGGACACCGCGAGCTTGACCTTGTGCGGCGCCCACATCTTCCACAGCGTCTTCTCCAGGTCGATGCCCATCTGCGTGGAATCCTGGGTGCCGAAGCGGCACCATTCGGAGCCCACGCAGGTTTTCACCGTGCGCAGCGCCTTGCCGTAGGCATGGCCGGAAGGCATGTCCAGGTCGGCCCAGATCTTGGGCAAGTCCTCCTTCCTGGCGCCCAGGAGGTCGATGCGCTGGCCGCCCGTCACCTTCACCGTCGGGATGTGGTACTTTTCCGCCACGATGGCGATGCGTTTCAACTCGGCCGGCGTGGTCTGCCCGCCCCACATGCGCGGAATCACCGAGTAAGTGCCGTCCTTCTGGATGTTCGCGTGCGCCCGCTCGTTGATGAAGCGCGACTGCGGGTCGTCCTGCGCTTCGCCCGGCCAGGTGGAAATGAGGTAGTAGTTGAGCGCCGGCCGGCAAGTAGCGCAGCCGTTGGGCGTGCGCCATTCCAGCTCGCGCATCACGGCAGGAATGCTGAGCAGCTTGCGGTCGCGGATGGCAGCGCGTACGTCCAAATGGGTCTGGTCGGTGCAGCCGCATAGGGCCTTCACCTTGGGCGCTTCGGAATAATCGCCGCCCAGCGTATGGGCCAGCAGCTGCTCCACCAGACCCGTGCAGGAACCGCAAGAAGAGGAGGCCTTGGTGTGCTTGCGCACCTCCTCCAGGGTGAAGAGCCCCTTTTCCTTGATGGCCTTGACGATGGCACCCTTGCACACGCCATTGCAGCCGCACACCTCGTCGCCGTCCTTCATGGCGGCGGCGCGGGTCTGGCCGGTATGGCCCAGGTCGCCCAGATGATCCTCGCCGAACATGAGATGGTCGCGGATGTCGCGCACACTGCGCCCTTCGCGCAGGAGGCGGAAGTACCAGGCGCCGTCCTTGGTGTCGCCGTAGATCACCGCACCTGCCAGCTTGTCGTCCCTGATGACCAGCTTTTTGTACACGCCGCCGATGGGGTCGGACATGAGGATTTCTTCATAGCCCTCGCCGCCCATGAAATTCCCGGCGGAGAACAGGTCGATGCCCGTAACCTTGAGCTTGGTGGACGTCACCGACCCCTCGTAGCGCGCAATGCCGTGGCGCGCCAGGTGATTGGCCAGCACCCTGCCCTGTTCGAACAACGGCGCGACCAATCCATAAGCGACGCCGCGATGGCTCACGCATTCCCCCACCGCATAGATGCGCGGGTCGGTCACGGTCTGCAGCGTGTCGGTCACCACCACGCCGCGGCTGCAATGCAAGCCGGCCGCCTCGGCCAGATCGGTGTTCGGGCGTATGCCCACGGCGAACACCGCCAGATCGGCGGGCAGCGCGCTGCCGTCCTTGAACTTCACGGCGGCCACGCGCCCGCTTTCCCCGGCAACCAGTTCCGCGGTCTGGGCGCTGAGCTTGAACTTGAGGCCCCGGGATTCCAGATTCTTTTGCAGCAGCATCGCCGCGGCCTGGTCCAGCTGGCGCTCCATGAGCCAGGCATTGAGATGCACCACAGTCACGTCCATGCCGCGCTGCGCCAGGCCGTTGGCGGCTTCCAGTCCCAACAGACCGCCGCCGATGACCACCGCATGCCGGTACTGCTGTGCCGCCGCGATCATGGCCTCGGTATCGGCGATGTCGCGGTAGCTCAGGACACCCGGGAGATCCTTGCCGGGCAGCGGCGGGATGTAGGGATGCGAGCCGGTGGCGAGGATGAGCCGGTCATAAGCCGCCTCGCTGCCGTCATCGGCCACGACCTTGCGCGCGGCGCGGTCGATCTTCACCACCTTCTTCCCGGTATGCAAAGCGATGCCGTTCTCGGCATACCACTCGCGCGTGTTCAGGATGATCTCGTCCAGGGTCTGCTCGCCCGCCAGCACCGGGGAGAGCAGGATGCGGTTGTAATTGGGATGGGGTTCGGCGCCGAACACCGTGATGTCGTAAAGCCGGGCGTCGAGCTTGAGCAGCTCTTCCAGGGCCCGCACCCCGGCCATGCCGTTGCCCACCAATACCAGTTTCTGTTTGTTGCCCTGCGGCAGCTCGCTCATATCCATGATGACTCGCTTGCGGGGCTATCCCGCATGGATACAGGCCGCTCTGCCTGAGAGGGTTTTCCGCTGCGTGCGGAAATTCAAGAGGGGGGAGAATCCACCTGCACCGCCGTTGGCGCGGGCTTCGTTTTCTCGGTTGACGGGCATTCATCAGCAATGCCCGTGCCAGTTAATCAAGCACCTTCATGGCATTGATCCGTATGAATTTTGCCCAACGCTGTGTAAGCAGGCGAGCACGCTTTCAGCGCATGCCGCACCAAATCGGCGCCCCTTCAAGCCACACGCCGCCGGGCAACAAGCCGCTTCAACTCCGGCACGCAGGAGCCGCAGGTGGTGCCGCATTTGAGTTGGGTTTGCAGCGCGGCCAGATCGGCACCCTCCTCGACCAGCACCACGATGCGCGCCTCGGCGACGTCATGGCAGTTGCACACTACCCTGCCCCGACTTTGACTGCCCGCGGGCGGCGCCGCCAGCGGCGCGAGCAGCCAAGGGCGCAGCGACGCGGCTGACGCTCCCTCGGCAATCAAGTCCTTGAGCCAGTCGCGCGCCGCCGTCTCGCCGGACAGGCGCGCGCCGGTGATGACGCCGTCCTCCACACGCACCTTCTTCCACACGCCGCGCTGCATGTCCCGGTAGCTCAGCGTGCCCAGCGGATCGTCCAATCCGAGCGCAGCATCCAGCTCCTTGAGCAGCGTCTCTTCGATGGGCTCGCGGCTGGCGGCGCGCAGCACCAGCACGGTGTGGTCGCGCCCGCTCAAGCCCGCCGTGGCATAGTCGAAGCGGCCGAGAAAGCCCTGCACGGCCCCGAGCAGTGCCGCCCCGTCGCCGCGCCGCAGGACAGTCAGAGGATGGGGCAGCTCCAGCTTCTCCACCTGCGCAGCGGCATGCTTGAGCTCCGGCTGCCGAGAGACGGGATCGAAGCGATCCAGCGTGAGCGCATTGATACCCTTGCCGGCCATGAAGCGCGCACCCCAATGCATGGGCAGAAATATCTGGCCGGGGCGCAGATCTGCGGAGGCCTGGACTTTCAGCGCCAGGCTGCCGCGCCGGCTTTGCACGCGCACGAGGTCGCCGTCCGCCAGCCGCCGGCGTTCCATGTCGCGCACGTTCATGGCCAGCAGCGGTTCTTCGACATGGGCATAAAGCCGCGCCACCAGTCCCGTGCGGCTCATGGCGTGCCACTGGTCGCGCAGGCGGCCGGTGATGAGGCGCAGGGGATAGCGGGCGTCCGCGGGCTCCGCCACCGGCCGATAGGGCTGGGCATGAAATTGCGCGCGCCCCGAGGCAGTGGCAAATACGCCGTCCTCGTACAAGCGCGCCCGGCCGGAAGACGCCCCGGCAGGGAACGGCCATTGCTGCGGTCCCTGCGTCTGCAATATCGAGCAGCTTAAGCCGGTGATGTCAAGATCGCGCCCGCGCGTGGTTGCGCGATGCTCGTTGAATATCTCTTCCGCCGTCTGGTAAGGAAACAGCCGCTCGCCGTCGCGCCCCAGGCGCACCCCCAGGCGGCATGCGAAGTCGGCCGCGATCTTCCAGTCCGCGCGCGCCTCGCCGGGCGCCGCCACCGCGGGCCGCACGTAGCTGATGCGCCGCTCCGAGTTAGTCACCGTGCCCTCCTTCTCGCCCCAGGTCGCGGCCGGCAGCAGCACATCGGCATAGCGGCAGGTTTCGGTATCCGCATAGGCTTCCTGCACCACCACGAAATCGCATTTTTCCAGCGCCTCGTGCACCACTTCCTGGTTGGGCAGCGATTGGGCCGGGTTGGTGCAGGCGATCCACAGTGCGCGAATTTCCCCGCTGCGCGCCGCCTCGAACAGCTCCACCGCAGTCTTGCCCGGCACAGCGGGAACGGCATCCACGCCCCACAGGCGCGCCACCTCGGCGCGATGCTCGGGATTGGCCAGATCGCGATGCGCGGAAAGCAGATTGGCCAGTCCGCCCACTTCGCGTCCGCCCATGGCATTGGGCTGGCCGGTGAGCGAGAACGGCCCGGCGCCGGGTTTGCCGATCTGGCCGGTCGCCAGATGCAGGTTGATGAGGGCGGCGTTCTTGTCCACGCCGCAGGTGGACTGGTTCAGGCCCTGGCAATACAGGGACAGCGTGGGGCCGGCGCCGAACCAGCGCGCCGCCTGGATGATGTCGTCCTTGTCGAGGCCGCAGATGTCGGCCACCTTGTCCGGCGTGTAGTCGCGCACCAGATCGCGCAGCGCCATCCAACCCTCGGTATGGGCGGCGATGTAGTCGCGGTCGATCAAGTCCTCCCACAGCAGCACGTTGAGCATGCCGTGGAACAAGGCCACGTCGGTGCCCGGCAAGAGCGGTAGGAAGAGGTCGGCATCGCGCGCCGTGTCGGTCTGGCGCGGATCGGCAACGATGAGTTTGAGCTGCGGGTTGGCCTGCCGCGCCGCCTCGATGCGCCGATAGACGATGGGATGGGCATAGGCGGTGTTGGAGCCGGCGATGAAGATCACGCCGGCGTGGTCGATGTCCTCGTAGCAGCACGGCGGCGCGTCGGCTCCAAGGGTGGCCTTGTAGCCCGCCACCGCGCTGGACATGCACAAGCGTGAATTGGTGTCCACATTGTTGGTGCCCACGAGGCCTTTGGCCAGCTTGTTGAAAACGTAATAGTCCTCGGTGAGCAGTTGGCCGGAGATGTAGAAGCCCACGGCATCTGGCCCATGCTCGTGGATGATTGCGGCAAACCGGTCCGCCGCATGGTCAAGTGCGGCATCCCAGCTCATGCGCTCGCGCGCTGCCGCTTTGCCAGACCGCAGTTCCGGATAGAGCGCCCTACCGCCCGCCTGGGCGGTGAGATGCAGGGTCGCCCCTTTGGCACACAGGCGGCCGTAATTGGCGGGGTGGTCGGGATCACCCCGCACGCCGATGATGCGGCCCTCCTGCGCTTCGATAAGAACGCCGCAGCCGGTGCCGCAGTAACAACAGATGGATGGGGTGAGGATCATGCTGGAAGCCTTGCACCCGGCATTGGGCACATTCAACGACAAGAAGAATGCATGCGCGCCCCCGCACACCGTTGTGGGAAGCAATCGCGCCGCCGCCGGGGCCGCGTCTCCCACTGTTTCAGCAAAAGGCATGCCTGCGTCAGCATCCAATTTTCAGGCGCGACAAGGAAACGGTCGGCTGGCTTGCACCAAAACCAGGCATTGCCTGCGGAGCCTGCTTCTTTGCGGGGCGGCTCTTGCGCGACCCCATCCGCTTTCCGTTATCCTCAACAATCCAGAGAACTCGGCACCCAGGGCCGCGACCCGGACCCTCGCCCGGCCATGAAAAGAATCTTCCGGCTCGTTTTCGCCTGCCTCCTGCTCTGCTCTTCCGCCGCATGCGCACAGCCGCCTCTGCCGACGCTGTCCCACGCCCTGGTCGGCAGCCAGTTCGAATACACGGTGCAGAAGGGCGATTTCCTCATCGCCCTTGCAGCGCGCTTCGGCGAGTCGGCCACCGACATCGCGCGCCTCAACGGCATCCGGTACGAGGGATACATCCATCCCGGCCAGCGGCTCTTGATCGACAACCGCCACATCGTTCCCGAGACGCTGGACAACGGCATCCTCATCAACCTGCCGCAGCGCATGCTGTTCTACTTCCAGGCCGGCAAGCTGGCGGCCGCTTATCCGGTGGGCCTGGGCCGGCCCAGTTGGCCCACGCCGTCGGGTCAATTCCACGTCGCAGAGCTGCGCAAGAACCCGACCTGGGTGGTGCCTCGTTCAATTCAGGAAGAGATGCGCCGCGAGAACCAAGCAGTACTGACGCGCGTACCGCCGGGACCGGACAATCCGCTGGGCAAATACTGGATAGGCCTGAACATGCCGGGCTACGGCATCCACGGCACCAATGCTCCGTCCAGCGTGTACCACTACCAGAGCCACGGCTGCATCCGCCTGCACCCGGAGAACGTCGAAAAGCTGTTTCCCCTGGTGCCCGTGGGTCTGCCCGCCCGCATCATCTATGCACCTGTGCTGCTGGCCGAGCTGCCGGATAGCGCGATTTACCTGGAGGTCAACCGAGACATTTACAGCAAGGGGGTAAATGCGCTACAAATCGTCACGCAACTGGCTGCGGCAAATCGCTTAACAAACCGCATCGACTGGCACAAAGCGGCGTCGGTCGTGCAACAACAAGAGGGTCTCGCCAGAAAGATCAACGCCTCCGGGCAGTAAGGAGACACCTATGTTGTCCAAGTTTCTGCGCAAACCTGTCGATGTCGCACCCCGCCAAGACCGCCGGCGCTTCCTCAGCATCGGCGCCGGCGCGCTGGCCTGCGCCGCCGTGGCGCGGCCGGCCTTGGCCAGGTCCGCCGCCCTCGCCCCCGAGCGCTCGCTGGCTTTCTACAATCTGCACACCGGCGAGAGCCTCAAGACCGTGTACTGGGCGGACGGCGACTATGTGTCGGGGTCGCTTTCGGAAATCAACTACCTGCTGCGCGATTTCCGCAACGACGAGGTGAAGGCCATCCATCCCGACCTGCTCGACCTGCTGCACGCCATCACCGACCGGCTGGGCACCTCCAAGCCCATCCAGCTCATTTCCGGCTACCGTTCCCCCGCCACCAACGCCATGCTGCATGCGCGCAGCGACGGCGTCGCCGTGCACAGCCTGCACATGGACGGCATGGCCAGCGACATCCGCATCCCCGGCCACGACCTGCGCGAGCTGCATAAGGTGGCGCTTTCCCTGCGCGGCGGCGGCGTGGGTTACTATCCGAAGTCGGACTTCGTGCACGTGGACGTGGGCCGCGTGCGGCGCTGGACCGGGGCCTGAATCCCGCCCACGCCCGGCTTACGAAGACCGTCCGCACCGCCTCGGAGCGGCGCCGCCTGCGGCGGTCGTCACTTCACGTACCAAAATACGCTGACGAACTGGCAGGCGCTGCCCGCAAGGACAAAGAGGTGCCAGATGCCGTGAAAATGCCTGACCTTGCCGTCGAACACGAAGAAAGCTATTCCGGCGGTGTAAAAAACGCCGCCGGCCAGCAGCCAGGCGAACCCGTCCGCCGGCAGGGCCGCCATCAAGGGATGCACCGCGACGAGGACGAGCCAGCCCATCAGCAGATAGATCAACATGGAAAATAACCGGGTGCGCCGGCCGATCCAGAGCTCCTGCACGATGCCGACCAGCGCCAGCCCCCAGTTCACGCCGAACAGGCTCCAACCCCAGGGGCCGCGCAGCGTGACCAGGGCAAAGGGCGTGTAGCTGCCGGCAATCAGCAGATAGATCGCGCAATGGTCCAAGCGCTGCAAGACCGCCTTGGCCCGCCCGCGCAGGCTATGGTAGAGCGTCGAAGTGGCGTAAACCAGCACCAGCGTCGCGCCGTAGATGCTCACGGCAACGACGTTCCGGGCATTGCCCTGGAGACTGGCATACACGACCAGCAACACCAATCCCGCCAGGGACAAAAGCGCCCCGGCGAGGTGGCTATAGCCGTTGAAGCGTTCCCCCGGATACATCATTGATTCCTTTCACGACCTCCGTTGCCCGGCCCGGAAAGCCGGCCGGTGGCTGACCGAACTGTACGCGCCGGCTACGCGGACGAAGGTTTTTCCGAATGCGCCAGCATCTCGCTGGCATGCCTGCGCGTTGTCGCGGTGATCTCCCGTCCCCCCAGCATGCGCGCGATTTCCTCCACACGCGCCGCACGGTTGAGCAATTCGACTTCGGTGGCGACGGCTCCGTTGGCGGCCGCCTTGCGGATGCGCAAGTGCTGCCGCCCGCAGGCCGCCACCTGGGGCAGATGGGTGATGACCAGCACCTGGCGCTGCGCCGCGAGGGCCGCGAGCCGCCGTCCCACCGCTTCCGCCGCGGCGCCGCCGATGCCCACGTCCACTTCGTCGAACACCAGGGTGGGCACGCCCGCACGGCTGGACAGCACGGTCTGCAGGGCGAGGCTGATGCGCGAGAGCTCGCCGCCGGATGCGACTTTGTCGAGCGGCCCGAGCGCCAGGCTGGCGTGCGCGCTCACTTGGAAGGCCACGCTTTCGCGGCCGCCGGCACGCGGCTCGGGCCAGGGTTCCAGCACGACGGCAAAGCGCGCATCACTCAGGGCCAGTTCCTTCAAGGCGGCATTGACCGATTTGGCGAGCGCGCGGGAAGCTTTTTCGCGCATCCGGCTGAGCTGCTCGGCGTTTTCCGCATAGTCCGCCTGCGCGCGCGCTTCCGCTTCGCCCAGTTGGCGCAGGTCGCGCGCCGCCTCCAGTTGCGCCAGGCGGGTGCGGCAGCGCTCCGCCAGTGCCGGCAATTCCTCCGGGGCGACGCGGTGCTTGCGTGCCAGGCGATGGATTTCGCCCATGCCGCGGTCGAGTTCCTGCTGGCGCTCGGGGTCGGGACTGAGACGATCGGCATAGCGCTTCAGCTCGCGCGCGGCTTCCTGCACCTCGGTCTGCGCGCCCTCCAGGGCCTGGGCCAGCGGCAAGAGGCTTGGGTCCACCCCGCCCATCTGCACCAATTCGTGGCGCGCGCCATTGAGCTGCGCCAGCACCGCGCTCTCGCCCTCGCTCAGCAATTCGAGCGTCCGGGCGGTAGCCTGCAGCAGGCTGTTCAGGTGGGCCAGGCGGCCGTGCTCGGCGACCAACTCGGCCCAGCGCGCGGCATCGCCCTCCACCGGCACAAGTTCGGTCAGCAGCGCTTCGGTCTCGGCCTTCTCGCGCGAAAGCCTGTCCCGCTCGGCCAACGCCTGGCGGCACTGCTCGGCCGCAAGCTGCCAGGCGCGCCAAGCCGCCGCCACGGCCCCGGCCAAATCCAGCGCGCCGGCATATTCATCCAGCAGAGCGCGCTGCACGTCGGTGCGCAGCAGCGAATGGTGGGCATGCTGGCCATGGATGTCCACCAGCATCCCGCCCAACTCGCGCAGCTGCGCCAGGGTGACCGGGATGCCGTTGATCCAGGCCCGGCTGCGCCCTTCGCGCTCCACCGTGCGACGCAGCAGACACGCGTCGTCCTCCGCCGCGATGCCGGCCTCCGCGAGCCAGGCCAGGGCCTCCGCGCGCCTGCCCAAGGCGAACTCGGCGGCGAGTTCCGCGCGGCCCGCTCCTGCGCGCACCATGTCGGACTCGGCGCGCCCACCCGACAGCAGAGCCAAGGCATCCACCAGAAGGGATTTGCCCGCGCCGGTCTCGCCGGTCAGCACGGTGAGGCCGGGAGCAAACTCCAGTTCCAGGTTTTCCACCAGCAGATAGTCGCGGATGGCCAGGCGCAGCAGCATTAGCGTGAAACAACGCGCAGCGTTGCCGCGTCCCCCTCGCCCTCTGGGAGAGGGCTGGGGTGAGGGAAACGGACAGGGCGATAAGAGCGTTTCATGATTCGGGGCGGCGATTCGCCATGTCCGTTAGGTGGCCCAGTGCAGCTTCTGGCGCAGGGTTTCGTAAAAGCTGTAATTGAGTGGATGCAGCAGGCGCAGCTTGTGGGGGGCCTGCTCCACGCGCACGCGGTCGCCCACCTGCATGTCCCAATAGCTCTGGCCGTCGAAATGCACGCGCGCATCGCCGGCATGGGTCAGCACCACGTCCACCTTGTGCGAGCTGTCCACGCTGATGGGCCGCGCCGTCAGCGTGTGCGCGCAGATGGGCACCAGCAGGATGGATTCCTGCGTGGGATAGAGGATGGGGCCGCCGGCGGACAGGGCATAGGCGGTGGAGCCCGTGGGC
The DNA here is from genome assembly GCA_021802555.1 of Pseudomonadota bacterium. Classification (GTDB taxonomy): domain Bacteria; phylum Pseudomonadota; class Gammaproteobacteria; order Burkholderiales; family Thiobacillaceae; genus JAJXXS01. The sequence goes on along the minus strand of JAJZRU010000015.1, from coordinate 31,631 downwards.
GTGGACAGGATCACGCCGTCCGAGCGCTGAGTGTAGACGAAGTCGCCGTCGACATAGACCTCGAACTCGATCAGGCGCCCAGTGGCGGCCTTGCTTAGCACCACGTCGTTGAAGGCGCAGGCGCCGTAGATTTTCTGGTGGTTGCGGTAGATCGAAGCGTCCAGCAGGATGCGCTCCTCCGACAGGAAGCGCCCCGCCAGCATGTCGGCCAGGGTCGCCTCCATGTTGTCCAGGGGAATGTCGGCGAGAAAGCCCAATCGCCCCTGGTTGATGCCTATGAGAGGCACGTTGCTGCGCGCCAACACGCGGCCGATGGACAGCATGGTGCCGTCGCCCCCCAGCACCACCACCACAGAGGCGATGCCGCCGATGTCCGACAGGTATTCCATCCGGTAATCGGGAATGTCCAGATTCTCCGCGGTCTGGCGCGCAAGAATGACCTCGTGGCCCCGTTCCGTGAGGAAACGGGCCAGTTTGAGCACCGACTCGCCGATGGCCACGCTATCGTACTTGCCGGCCAGCGCGATGATGGGGAAGGCTAGTGACATGGGGCGGATTATACGTGCTGCCTAGCAGCCTGTCGGACTTGAGCGATCATAGCGAGCCGAGTGGGAGAGCGAGGACAGACAGGCCCATTTTTGAGGCGCATAGCGGGCCTATGCAACGAAAAAATGGGCCGATATGGACCGCTCTTCCCGCTGGCACAGTAGATCAGCCTCAAATCTGACAGGCTGCCAGCGCCCGCTGGCGCTATCATAGGCGGGTGTACGCCGTACTTTCCTTCTTACGATGCTGACCGAACGTGCCCGCATCCTCCTCAAGGCGCTGGTGGAGCGCTATATCGCCGAGGGGGAGCCGGTGGGCTCACGCACCCTTTCGCGCCACTCCGGCTTGGACCTGTCGGCGGCGACCATCCGCAACATCATGGCCGACCTCGAGGAACTGGGCTATGTCGCCAGCCCGCACACCTCGGCCGGGCGGCTGCCCACCCCGCGCGGCTACCGCTTCTTCGTCGACACCCTGCTCACCGTCAAACCCCTGGAGGAAGCCGCGCACAGCCAACTGCAGGCTCAGCTTTCCCCCGCCGACCCGCAGAAACTCCTGAGCCAAGCCTCCAACCTGCTGTCCGAGCTGACTCGCTTCGCCGGCCTGGTGATGACGCCGCGGCGCAACCCGTCCTTCCGCCAGGTGGAATTCCTGCGCCTGTCGGACAAGCGCGTCCTGCTCATCATCGTCACCCTCAAGGGCGAGGTGGAGAACCGCGTGCTGGTCACCGAGCATTCCTACACTCAGGCGCAGTTGGTCGAATCGGCCAACTATTTCAACACCCACTACGCCGGGCGCACTTTCGACGACGTGAAGGCCCTGCTGCGCGACGAGCTCGGCCGCCTGCGCGACGACATGACCAGCCTGCTCGCCGCCGCCGCGGCGGCCGGCAGCGAGGCTTTGGAGGAAGGGCGCGAATCAGTGGTGGTCTCGGGCCGGCGCAACCTGCTCAACGTCGCCGACCTGTCTTCCAACATGGTCACCTTGCGCAAGCTGTTCGACGCCTTCGAGCGGAAGACCACCCTCATGCAGCTGCTGGATCAGTCGCGCAGCGCCCAGGGCGTGCAGATTTTCATCGGCGGAGAGTCCGAGCTGCTGCCGCTGGACGAATGCAGCATGGTCACGGCACCTTATGAAGTAAACGGTCAGGTGGTCGGCACCCTGGGCGTGGTCGGCCCCACGCGCATGGCTTACGAGCGCATCATCCCCATCGTCGATGTCACCGCGCGCCTGCTTTCCAACGCGCTGTCGCAATCCTGAGTCATGAGCTACCTGCCCGAGCCCTCCCAGCGGCATGACCAACCTTCCAAGCTGGGCATACTGCTCGTCAACCTGGGCACCCCGGATGCTCCCACCCCGGCGGCATTGCGGCGCTACCTGGGCGAATTCCTCTGGGATCCGCGCGTGGTGGAAATCCCGCGGCCCCTGTGGTGGCTGATCCTGAAGGGCATCATCCTCAACACCCGTCCGCGCAAGTCTGCCGCCAAATACGCCGCGATCTGGACGGACGAGGGCTCCCCCTTGCTCGTGCACACCCAAAAACAGGCCAAGCTGCTCAAGGGCTGGCTGGGCGAGCGCAGCCAGGCGCCGTTCGCGCTGCGCTGCGCCATGCGCTACGGACGACCCACCGTCGCCGCGGCCCTGGACGAGTTGCGCGCCGAGCGCTGCGACCGCCTGCTGGTGCTGCCGCTCTACCCCCAATATGCCGCCTCCACCACGGCCAGCGCCGCCGACGCCGTGTTTGCCCATTTGCGCAAAGTCCGCGCCCTGCCAGGGCTGCGCCTGGTGCGCCAGTATCACGACCACCCCGCCTACATCGGCGCGCTGGCCGCGAACGTGCGCGATTACTGGCAGCGCGAAGGCCGCGGCGACCTGCTGCTCATGAGCTTTCACGGCCTGCCGCGGCGCAGCCTGGAGTTGGGCGATCCCTACCACTGCCAGTGCCAAAAAACCGCGCGCCTGCTGGCCGAGCGCCTGGGGCTGGCGCCGGGCGACTACCGCGTCACCTTCCAGTCGCGCTTCGGCCGCGCCGAGTGGCTCAAGCCCTATACCGCGGCCGCGCTCGCAGAACTGGGCAAGCAGAAGCTGCGCCGCTTGGACGTCGTCTGCCCCGGCTTCGTGGCCGACTGCCTGGAAACCCTGGAGGAAATTGCCATCGAGGGCCGCGCGACTTTCCTCTCCGGCGGCGGCGGCGAATATCGCTACATTCCCGCCCTCAACGAACATCCGGCCTGGATCGCGGCGCTGGGCGAAATCGCCCTGGAAAACCTGCAGGGGTGGCTGGAGCCGCCTGAGCAAGCCGCCTTGGAACAAAGCGCCTTGCGCGCCAAAGCCATGGGTGCGCAAAGCTGAGGCGGTCAGCCGGCAGACGGAACCAGCGTTACTGGCGCCTACGTAAAAATTGCATAGCCATATCAGCATCGGGCGGCATCCGCCTCAAGGCCGCCGGAAAACCTTCCCATGGCCACTTCGGGTTCATGGGGAGGAGCTGTCAGTGGTCAAGATCCCAAGCGACACGGAAGGGGCCCAATAACAAAAGCATAATCCGTAAACTAGCGGCACGTTAGCCTTGCGCATATGGTCAGGGTCATGTCAGCGTCTCCTGGGCATTTTGGGGTGCCGCGGCATGGCGCCTATGCCTGCCAGTTTGACCAGGAGCTCCATGAACCAGGAGCGTTTGCGACGGGGTTCCTTGCCAGTGTTCTCCGAATTTTCGGGGGGTTTCTCCTTAGGGGGCTTTCCCATACAACCTCCTTGGGTAGGTGGATGCGGGCCGGCAGCTGCTGCGCCGGTGTTACCGGAATTGGTAACTGGCTTTGTTGATGAAGCTGGTCATGGGGTGAGCCGCCAAGGGCGGCTCATGGTGTTATGGGCGCCTTTGAGGCGCTCACCATCTCAAGCCACCGGCTTTGCCGGTGGTATCTGACTACCTTCGCTTGGCCTTCGGATTCGCTGGCGTCGAACCACTGCTTCACTTCTACCGCAAAGCTTTCAGACAGATTTTCCAGCAGACGCATCGATTCTTCTTGCGTTGGAAACACGTTGAGGCCTCACTTAGTTCAGTTCTTTCCCCATCAGTTTACTGGTTGTGAATAAGGTCCGCTCGCTGACACCAACTTGCCGATTGATGCCGTGGCAGTGAATGCCGGCTTAAGGTTCGTTTCTGACGACACCCACCGCATTCCTGCCGACTGGCCCGGCAGAGCCCCCGACCATCCATACGACTTTCTTCACCAAAGCATTCTGGATTGCCCGTACCACGAAAACACTTCTAGCGGCGCCATTTTCGGCTGCTGGCATCAGCCGAAGCGATAGCCCGACACCCTCACCCCCATCACCACGTCGCTGAATACGCGCTCTCCCGCCTCTCCGGCGGAGGCGCCCGCCATCACCATGAGGGGCAGCAGATGCTCTGCGCGCGGATGGGCCTCACGCGCCGCCGGCGCCGCTTCCCAGCCAGCTAATTTTTGCTCGCGTCCGGCCGGCTCTTGCACGGCCGCCGTGAGCCAGGCGTCGAAATCCTCCGACACGCTGCGATGGGCCGCGCCGAAGGCGCGCAGGTTGTGGTAACTCATGCCGCTGCCCACCAGCCAGACGCCTTCGTCGCGCAGGCCGGCAAGCGCCCTGCCGGCCTCCAGGTGTTGCGCCGCATCCAGTCCATGCAGCAGGGACAGTTGCACGATGGGCAGGTCGGCGGCGGGCCGGATCAGTTTGAAGGGGATGAACACGCCGTGGTCATAGCCGCGCGTCGCGTCCTCGCGCGCCGGCAGCCCGGCGGCACCCAGTAATTCGACCACGCGTGCGGCCAGCGCCGGGGCGCCCGGCGTGGGATAGGTCAGTTCGTAAGTGTGGGGCGGAAAACCGTAGTAGTCGTAGATGAGCTCGGGCTGCGGCGCGGCGGTGACGCTGAAGGCGGCCTCCTCCCAGTGCGCCGAGACGACCACGACGGCCTTGGGCGGCGCAGGCAACTCGCCCACCAGACCACTCAGCCAGTTCCCCATCGCCGCCCAGGCGTCAGGCGGATTCCACGCCATGAAAAAACAGGGTCCGGCACCGTGGGGAAGATAGTGGACGGGCAGGCGCATGCTTACTCCTGGTCCGGCAGGCCGCTACGCCCGCTTCACCTCGAAGACGTTTTCCACCCGCGCCAGGCGCTGCAGCAGGCGTCCCAGTTGCGCGGCGTCGCGCGCCTTGAAAGTAATGGCCATGCGCGCATATTCGCCCTGGCTTTCCGTATTGACGCGCACCACGTCCACGCGCTCCTTGGTGAGCGCATCGGAGACGTCGCGCAGCAGGCCCTGGCGATCGAAGGCGCGCAGCTCCAGCCCGACCTCGAAGGCGGCGGCCAGCTCCCCGCCCCATGCCGCCGACAGCAGGCGCTCGGGGTTGAGCTTGGCGAGCGCCGCGCAATTCTGCCTGTGCAGGGTGAGGCCGCGCGCCACCGTGTTGTAGGCCACCACGGCATCGGGCGGCGCGGGCTTGCAGCAGCGCGCCAGCGTCGCCGGCACTTCGCCCAGTCCGCTCACCACCACCGCATGGCGGCCGGGCAGCGCCCGGAGCGGGCGCGGCGGGGCAGCCTGGGGCGCGGCGACGCCGCTCTCGCGCAGCGCCTGGATAAGCATGGATTGGCTCACGTCGCCGCGCCCCAGGGCGGCGAGGAATTCTTCCACACCCTTGAATTTGAGGGCCTGGGCAAGCTTCTCCTGGGACACGTCGCTCTTGCCCAGGCGTTTGAGTTCCTTGTCCAACTGGCTGCGACCGAGCGCCAGCAGCTCGCCATGCTCGCGCTGCTTGAACCATTGCCGCACCTTGGCGCGCGCGCGCCCGGTCTTGAGATAGCCGAGGTTGGGGTTGAGCCAGTCGCGGCTGGGACCGCCCTGCTTGACGGTCAGGATCTCCACGCGCTGGCCGGTGGCAAGCTGGGTGTTGAGCGGCACCATGACGCCGTCCGCGCGCGCTCCCCGGCAGCGGTGGCCGACATCGGTGTGCAGGGCGTAGGCGAAATCCACCGCCGTGGCGCCGCGCGGCAAGTCGATGACATGGCCCTGCGGCGTGAGGACGTAGACCTGATCCTGGAACAGCTCGGTGCGGAACTGCTCGGCAAACTCGCTGGCGTCGGCGACGTCGTCTTTCCATTCCAGAATGCGCCGCAGCCAGGCGATTTTTTCCTCCAGGCGCGCATCGTGCCGCCCGCCCTCCTTGTAGCGCCAGTGCGCGGCCACGCCCAGCTCGGCCTGGCGGTGCATGTCCAGGGTGCGAATCTGCACTTCCAGGGCCTTGCCTTCCGGGCCCACCACGGCGGTGTGCAGCGAGCGGTAATCGTTGCTCTTGGGATGCGAGATGTAATCGTCGAACTCGCCGGGGATGGGCTGCCACAGGTTGTGCACCACCCCCAGGGCGGTGTAGCACTCCGGCACGGTGTCCACCAGCACGCGCACCGCACGGATGTCATAGAGCTGCTCGAAGCCCAGGTTCTTGCGCCGCATTTTGGCGAGAATGCTGGCGATGTGCTTGGGCCGCCCCTTGACCTCGACATGCAGACCATGGCTTTCCAGCTCACCCTTGAGTCCGCCGATCACCGCCTCGATGTAGCGCTCGCGGTCGGCGCGCTTCTCGTCCAGCAGTTGGGCGATGCGCTTGTAGGTGTCGCCCTCCAGATAGCGGCAGGCCCAGTCCTCCATCTCCCATTTGATCTGCCACACGCCCAGGCGGTTGGCCAGCGGTGCGAACAGATCGCGCGCCTGCTGGCCGAGATGGCGGCGCAGCGCCTCATCCGCACGCGCCGCGCAACGCAGGGCATGGGTACGCTCGGCCAGCTTGACGACGATGCCGCGCGCGTCCTCCACCATGGCCAGCACCATCTTGCGCAGCGCCTCCATCTGCTGATGGCCATCGCCGGCCGCCAGCGCCGTATCGCGCGCCAACTGCTCGATGCGCGCCATGGAAGCGACAGCCGCGGCCAGCTTGCCGGCGGCGCCGAACTCCTCCAATGCGGCGGGGCGCACGCCCGCCAGCGGAAACAGCAGGGCGGCCTGGACGGCGTCCAGCCCCAGGCGCAACTCGGCGACGATCAGCGCGCTGCCCACGGCATGGGCGATGGCCTTGGGGTCGGGCACCGGGCGGTTTTCCGCTGCGGGCGCGAACAGCGCCGTCAGGGCCGGCTCCACCGCCGCACGCTCCTGCGCCGGCAGCCAGGAGGCCAGCGCCTCGCGGGCCTGCGCCAGGGTGGCGCCTTCGTAGCAGACGGGTTTACGCTCGGCGGTTTGCATGTTCATATTATCGCCTCAGCTGCCAGTAGCGGCGACGCCTTTCGGCGGCGCTCGCCACCGCCACCGTCTGCGGGTCGAAGCGCAGACGCAGGGCGCCGTCGCGGTCGGTACGATAAATAGCGGCCCCGGCGCGCCGCACGTCGCCCAGCACGCGCCAGTGGGGATGGCCGTAACGGTTGCGATAGCCCGCGGAAAAAATCACTGCCGCAGGCCGCACGGCGGCGAGGAAGACCGGGATGGTCGAAGTCGCGCTGCCGTGATGGCCGGCCATGAGGACGCTGCTCGACAGGCTCTGCGGCACCTCGGCCGCCATCTCGGCCTCGGTAGGCCGTTCGGCATCCCCCGTGAGCAGCAGCGCCTGGCTGCCGCTTGACACCTTGAGCACGCAACTCATGGCGTTGTCGGCACGCGCCTCCTGGTAGGCCTGCGGCGGCGGATTGAGCACGTCGAAATCCACGCCGTCCCAGCGCCAGTGCTGGCCGCGCACGCAGGCCAGGCGGCGCGGCACCGGCCAGGCCGTCCCGGCAGTCAAGGGCACCGAAGTGAGCAGCCAGCCGGCATCGGCCTCGCGCAGCAGGGAGGCCGCACCGCCGGTATGGTCGCTGTCGTTGTGTGTAAGCACCAGGCCATCCAGGCGTAGTTCGCCCGCCGCGCGCAGCGCCGGCAGCACCACCCGCTCGCCGGCGTCGCTCTCCCCATAGCTCGGGCCGCTGTCATACAGCAGGCGATGGTGCGCGGTCTGCACCAGCACCGCCGTGCCTTGCCCGACATCCAGCACGGTGGCGACGAAATGCCCCGGGGGAAGTCGCTCCTCCTGCGGCCACAGCAAAGGCAGGAGCATGAGGGCACCCAGCCAGCGCGCCGGCATGCCGCGCGGCAAAAGCAGCCAGGCGACGCCCGCCAACGCCAGCAGCAACGCTGCCGACCCCGGCTGCGGCCGCACCAGCATCGGCCAGCCCGCCAAGGCGTGCAGCAGGCCGCCCAGTCCGGCCATGAGTTCCTGCGCCCACACCAGAGGCGCCTGCCAGCCGGCCGCCAGGCCGCCCAGGAGCGCCAAAGGCGTGATGACCCAGCTCACCAGCGGAATGGCCAGCGCGTTGGCGAGCGGGCTGACCAGGGACACCTGCTGGAACAGCAACAGCAATGCGGGGGCGAGGGCCAGGGTGACGGCGGCCTGCGCCAACGCCCAGCCTCCCAACGTGCCCAGTCGCCCGATGCGGCCCTCGCCCACCCACAGCAGCGCCGCCACGGCGCCGAAAGACAGCCAGAATCCCGCCGCCAGCGTGGCCCAGGGATCGAACACACAGACCGTCAGCAGGGCCAAGCCCAAGAGACTGAACGCCGAAGGGCGCCGCGCCAGCAGGAGGCCACCGGCCACGGCCGCGAGCATGAACAGCGTGCGCTGGGCGGGGATCTGGAAGCCGGCCAGCAGGCTGTAGCCCAGGGCTGTCGCAAAGCCCACCACCGCCGCCGCCTTGTGCGCCGGCCAGCGCAATGCCAGCGCCGGAACACGGCGCCATATCCACCCCGCGAGGGCCGCAGCCAGCCCGGCCAGCAAGGTCACGTGCAGACCCGAGATGCTCATCAAATGTGTCACCCCGGTGCGATTGAAATCGCGCCACTGCCACGTCGGGATGGCCTGCTGATCGCCCACCACGAGCGCGGCGATGACACCGGCGTAAGCTGCCTGCCCGAGGACTTGGAGGATATGGTTGCGGATGCGCGCGCGCGTGGCATCCAGCGCCGCGGAGAAACCCTCCGCCTCCTGCGCCAGCAGCCGCGGCGCCGGCTGTGCGCGCACATAGCCGGCAGCACCGATGGCACGCTGCAGCAGCCAGGCTTCGTAATCGAAACCCGTGAAGTTGAGCTGCCCGTGGGGCTGCTTCAGACGCGCCGCAAGCCGCCATGCCTGGCCGGCGCGAAAAGGCCGCGGCATGGGCTCGACGCCGCGCGGCGCATACCAGGACAGGCGCACGCGCCGCAGTTTAGGCGCAAGCGTGCTTTGGCCGGGAGCGAGATCGAAGTCGAACACCTGCCCCCAGGGCGTATCTTGCGGCAGGCCGGAGACGCGCCCGGCCAGGACGAAATCGGCGCCTTCGGCTTGCGTCGGCAGGCGCTCGGCCAGACGCAGCTCCGCGCGCCAGGCGGCATAGGCAAAGCCCAGCGCCGCGACCAGCAGCAGGATCGCGCCCTGGCGAGTCAGATCGAGCGCAAGCCGCCTGGCGCGCGGCAGCAGCAGGACGGACGCGGCAAAGGGCAAGGCCCAGATCCAGGCAACAGTAGGCAGGCGCTCCTGGGTCTGCAGCCAGCCCGTGCCGGCGGCGAAGGCCGCGCAATAAAACCAGAAAGGGAACTCAAAGCGGGCCAAGCGCGCCGTCCGCCAGATGCAGACGCCGCTCCATGCGCGCGGCGATGTCGGCATCGTGGGTGACGATGACCAGGCTGGTCCCCAGCTTGCGGTTGAGATCCTGCATGAGCGCGAACACGCTCTCCGCGGTGCGGCGGTCCAGGTTGCCGGTGGGCTCGTCCGCCAGCAGGCAGGCAGGATGCGTGACCAGGGCGCGGGCCACGGCGACGCGCTGGCGTTCGCCGCCGGACAGCTCGCCCGGCCGGTGCGTCAGACGCTGGGCCAAACCCACTTCGCCGAGCATGTCCGCCGCGCGCGCGAGCGCTTCATGACGCGGGGTGCGGCGGATGAACAGCGGCATGGCGACGTTTTCCTGCGCGCTGAATTCCGGCAGCAGGTGATGGAATTGATAGACGAAGCCCAGCGCCCGGTTGCGCAAGCGGCTCAGTTCGCCCTGCCCCAGGCCCTGCAAGGTCTGCCCGAGCAGGCGCACGCTGCCGGCGCTGGGCGTGTCGAGTCCGCCCAGCAGGTGCAGCAGCGTGGATTTGCCCGAGCCGGACGCGCCCGCGATGGCCACCATCTCGCCGCGCGCCACACTCAGGCCGATGTCGCGCAGCACGGGCACCTCCTGGCGCCCCTGGCGATAGGATTTGCCGAGCCCCTGGCATTCCAGCACCGCCTCACTCATAGCGCAGCGACTCCGCGGGGTTGAGGCGCGACGCGCGCCAGCTCGGGTACAGCGTGGCGATCAGGCTCAGGCTCAGCGACACCGTGGTAATGGTGACGACGTCGCTCCATTCCAGCTTGGAGGGCAGCTTGCTGATGTAGTACACGTCGGCCGGGAACAAATTGATGCCGAAGATATGCTCCAGAAAGGGCACCACGGTTGCCACGTTCAGCGCCAGCGCCACGCCGCCGGCGACCCCCAGCAAGGCGCCCACCACACCAATGAAGGCGCCCTGGAGGATGAAAATGGCCATGATGCTGCGCGGCTGCGCGCCCAGGGTGCGCAATATGGCGATGTCGGCCTGCTTGTCGGTCACCGCCATGACCAGGGTGGAAACGATGTTGAAGGCGGCGACGGCGACGATGAGCAGCAGGATGAGGAACATCATGCGCTTCTCGATGGCCACGGCGCGGAAGAAATTGGTGTTCTGCTTGGTCCAGTCGGTGACGAAGTAATTGCCGCCCAGGCTTTGCGTGAGCTGCTGATCGACGAAGGGCGCTTGGAAGGGATCCCTGAGCTTGAGGCGCACGCCGGAGACGCGATCGCCCAGCCGAGTGAGCAACTGCGCATCGTGCAGGTCGATGAAGGCCAGGCCCGCGTCGTAGGTGTACATGCCGGCGTCGAAGATGCCCACCACGTCGAACTGCTTGAGGCGCGGCATGATGCCCAGCGGCGTGATGTTGCCCTGGGCGCTGATGAGCGTGACCTTGTCCCCCACCGTCGCCCCCAGCTCACGCGCCAACTGCGAGCCCAGTATGATGCCGAAGCCGCCCGGCTTGAGCGCATCCAGGCTGCCGGCCTTCATGTCCTTGCCCAGATCGCCGATCCGCTGCTCGTCGGCCGGCTGTACGCCGCGGATGAGCGCGCCGCGCACGTTGCCGTTGGCCGCGAGCATGGCCTCGGTTTCCACATAGGGCGCCGCCGCCAGCACCTGCGCATTGCCCCGCGCTTGCTGCGCCACGCGGCGCCAATGCCCCAGCGTGTTGTCCATGCCGGTGATTTCGACATGGGCCGTGAGGCCCAGGATGCGGTTGCGCAATTCGTCCTGAAAACCGTTCATCACCGACAGCACGACGATGAGCGCGGCCACACCCAGCGCGATGCCGGCCGCCGACACCAGAGAGATGAAGGAAATGAAATGGTTGCTGCGCTTGGCATGGGTATAGCGCATGCCCACCAGGATCTCGTAGGGCGCGGCCATCAGTCCCCCAGCAGGTGCAGCACGATATGGCGGCTTTGCGCCGCGCGGCGGTGCTCGTAGAGATAAATGCCCTGCCAGGTGCCCAGCGCCGCGGCGCCATCCAGCACGGGGATGGACAACTGGCTTTGCGTGAGCGCCGCGCGCACATGAGCGGGCATGTCGTCGGGCCCCTCGGTGGCATGGTCATAGAGCGGATCGCCTTCGGGCACCAGGCGGGAGAAGAATTTTTCCAGGTCACCGCACACGTCCGGATCGGCGTTTTCCTGGATCAGCAGGCTGGCCGAGGTGTGCTGCACGAACACGGTCAACAAACCCTCCGCGACGTTGCTGGTACGGACGAAGTCCTGCACCGGCCGGGTGACGGCATAGAGCCCTTTGCCATGGGTGGGAACGACCAGGAGACGGCTTGCTTGGCGCATGGGGCTGGATTGTATGCGAGAAAGGCTGTGCCGGCCTGACCGCACAAATGCGCGCGAGTTTCCCGCGCTACACTGCGCCCATGCGCTTCATCGTGCCTTACTTGTTTCCCCCCCGCCGCCTGCGCGACGCCGCCTTGGCGGGCGTGCACCTGCCGGCGCTGGAAACGCTGTACGCTCGCGGCCGCCGGCAAACCGGCGCAGCGGGCAGCCTGGAGGCCGCCCTGGCCGACCTGCTCGGCGTCGGCGCGCAAGGATCTGCCCCGCTCGCCCCCTATCTGCTCAAGGCCGAGGGCATGGAACCGGGGAATGCCTGGTGGCTGCGCGTGGAAGCCGTGCATCTGCAAGTGCGGCGCGAGGGCCTGGTGCCCCTGATGGGTACGGCCGTGGCCATGACGACGGCCGAGGCCGCGGCCCTGCATGCCGACCTGACGGAACATTTCGGCGCTGCCTTGCCGCTCGTGGCAACGCCCGGCGGCGGCTGGTATTGGCCGAGGACGACGCCGCTCGGCCCGAACCTGCCGCCCCCCAGCGCGGCGACAGGACGGGCCCTGGCCCCGCCTCCAGCCGGCGGGATACTCGATTGGCAAAAGCTCCAGAACGAAATCCAGATGCTGCTGCACGACCACCCCGTCAACCGGGCGCGCGAGGCGGCGGGGCAGCCCGCCATCAATTCGCTTTGGCTCTGGGGGGAAGGGCGCTGGGCGCCACCGCCTCTAACCGCGGCGAGGGTTTATGCCGACCACCCCTTGGCCTGCCAACTCGCGCAAGGTCTGGGCCAGGCGTGCCAGCCTCTGCCCGGACGCTGGGAAGGAACGCTGCCGCCGGCGGCCGTCGTGGTGCTGGATGGGCTGCTCGAAGCCGGACAATACGGCGACGCCTGGGCCTGGCGCGCGGCGCTGCAGGAACTGGAGCACGACTGGCTGGCGCCCCTATTGAAGGCCGGCAGGCGCTATGCCCTGCACGATCCGCAGAGCGGGACGCTGCTGCATTGGCGGCCGATGATGGCCTGGAAGTTCTGGCGCAGAACCGCGCCGCTGGCCGCCGTCAGCCCCTTGACCGAGGCGGCGGCGCCTGCCCCGCCGCAGGACGAATTCGGCAACCGCTTTTGAGCCGCCGCGCCGAGGCGGCAGCGCTCAATAGGTCAGCGTCACGACATCGTCATCCATGGCCTGCTGGATGACATAGGCGCCACCCACGGTTTCCTCGATTTCCGGAATGAGATCATTGCCCCACAGTTCCAGCGTCGGAGTGCAGACCTTGAATTTCACCCCCGCCTCGTGCGCGTCCTTGATGAAGTCGTACACGCTTTTGGGCGAGCCCTCCTGAACGTGCAGCTTGTCCGCCACGCCCTTCTTGGCCAGTTCGCCCGAGCGCGCCGTGAGGATGACTTCGACCTCGTACTCCATGGCGGCCGCCACGGTGGCCTGGAAAAAAGGCGCCCCCAGTTCCGACGGATTGGAAGGGTCGGTATTCACCATCACGATCATGAGTTTGTCAGCCATATTCGATCTCCGCAGTTCAGTTAAGTAGGCAAAAAATTATATCCAACAAAGCAAGGCCAAGCCGCCCCGGCCGCGTCAGCCCAGGCCGAGCCGGGCAAGCCCGGCGTCCAGGCGCGACAGCACCTTGTCGCGCCCCAGCAACTCCAGGGTGGCGTCGATGGCGGGCGTCTGCGGCACGCCCGTCACCAGCACCCGCAGGGGCATGGCGAGCTTGGGCAGCTTGAGGCCATGTTCCTTGGTCACCGCCTTAAGGCAATCGTTCAATGCCGCACGCTCCCACGGGAGAGCCTGCAAGCGCTTGCGCAGCACGACGAGCGCCGGCTTTGCCTCGGGGCTCAGGTGTTCCGCCAGCAGTTCTTCATGCATATGTATGTCGCGGTAGAACAACGATGCCGCATCGGTCAGCTCAACCAGGGTCGATGCCCGCTCTTTGAGCAGGGTCATGACCTCGTTCAGCGGCGGACCGCCGTTGACGGACAAACCCTGATCCGCCAGGCGCGGCTCCACCAATGCCGCCAAGCGCGCCTCGTCGGCCGCCTTGAGATATTGCTGGTTGAGCCACAACAGCTTCTCGGGATTGAACTTGGCCGGCGAACGGCTCACGTGTTCGAGATCGAACCACGCGCAGAACTGCTCCATGGAGAAGATCTCGACATCGCCGTGCGACCAGCCCAGGCGCGCCAGGTAATTGAGCAGCGCCTCGGGCAGATAGCCGTCCTCGAAATACTGCATCACGCTCACCGCGCCGTGGCGCTTGGACAGGCGTTCCCCGTCCGCGCCTAGAATCATCGGGACATGGGCATACTGCGGCAGCGGCGCACCCAACGCCATGAGCAGGTTGAGCTGGCGCGGCGTGTTGTTGACATGGTCATCGCCGCGGATCACATGGGTGATGCCCATGTCCCAGTCGTCCACCACCACGCCGAAATTGTAAGTCGGCACGCCATCCCCGCGCAGCAGGACCAGATCGTCCAGTTCGGCGTTGGCCACGGTAATCGGCCCCTTGATGAGGTCGTCGAAGGTAACCTCCCCCGTGTGGGGGTTCTTGAAACGCAGCACCGGCTGCACCCCTTGCGGCGGCTGCGGCAATACCTTGCCCGGTTCGGGCCGCCAGCGGCCGTCGTAGCGCGGCTTCTCACCGCGTGTGCGCTGCGCCTCGCGCATGGCATCGAGTTCCTCGCGGCTGGCATAGCACCAGTAGGCCTTGCCTTCGTCGATCAGTTGCTGCGCCACCTGCTGGTAGCGTTCCAGGCGCCGCATCTGATAGAACGGCCCCTCGTCGTAATCCAGGCCCAGCCAAGCCATGCCGTCGAGTATGGCCTGCTCGGACACCAAGGTGGAGCGCTCCAGATCGGTGTCCTCGATGCGCAGCACGAAGCCGCCGCCGTGCTTGCGCGCATAGGCCCAGGAAAACAGCGCAGTGCGCGCGCCGCCGATGTGCAGATAGCCCGTGGGACTGGGCGCGAAGCGGGTGCGAATCATGAAAGCGAAAGGCAGGGAAAGCGTCAAATTGTAAGCCAAAAAATTGACCCTCTCCGCCGCGTGTGGTTAAATGCGCCCCTCCGCGGGCGGTTAACTCAGCGGTAGAGTGCCACCTTCACACGGTGGAAGCCACTGGTTCGATCCCAGTACCGCCCACCATCACCCCCCTTCATCCGACCGCACGCAAGCGCCGCATCACCTGGGCCAGCGCATCGTCGCCGCCCACATTGCCGGGAAAGATCACAACCGGCAGATGCGCCAAGCGGTGATCGACGGGCGCCTGCACGACCGTGACGCCGGGCAGGATCTGGCCGAGCACGCGTGCCGCCGCCAGGCCCAGTCCGCTCGCGAGCACGTCGTTGGACGTAATGCCGCCCTTGCTCACCAGATAGCCCAGCGTCGCGGGCAAACCGCGCACCACGTCCATGAGGGTGGCCGAGACGGCGTCTCCGAAAGCCAGCCGCTGCGCCGGGCTGGCGAAGCGGCGCTCGCTGCGGCTGGTGAACACGACGGGCGTGAGGCCTTGCGCGTGGACAAAAGCGACGCTTTGCTTCAATTCGCCGGCAAGTTCTGCGCGCGCTGCGGGCAGGCGCGACACGTCGAGCGGCAATCCAACCATGCCCGGCTCTTTCAGCAGCTCGCCGAGCTGCGCGGTCGTTTTGGCGACGTGCGAGCCGACCACGAACGCACCCGGCCTGCCGCCGCGCACCAGGCTTGAGAATGCCTCGGCAGGCACCGGCTGAGGCGGCAGCTTCGCCAGCGCGGTGAGCAGTGATGCGGCACTGCGGAACAGCAGCCGCTTCCCGCTCGCCGCCGCCTGCAAGACCGCATCGGCAAAATGCGCATAGTCCTCGGGTATTTCGCCATCGACGACGCCGACGGCGTTGTTGCGCAGGCTTGCCAACCACTCCCCCGCGTTGCCCGCGCGCAGATCGGCGAGTGTCAACCGGCGCACGTCTTCCGCGGCCACGCGCCCGCCGGTTTTTTCAGCGACATAGTCGGGCAGGAAACTGGTCCTATAGCCGAACACCGAGTCGCGCGCGAACTCGGTGTCATGTGTCGGTACAAGTCGGCCATCGACGATCAGATAGTGCATGCCGTCGCGCGTGATGCGTCCGCCCTCGAAGAAGGCAGGTGTCATCAGCGTTGCGTCGAAGGGACCGAGCACGTCGTTCATCACGTCGGTCTCCACCGGATAATGGCCGCGCAGGGTGGAGTCCGAGCGCGACACGAACAGCACCGGCCCCGCGTAATCGGCGAGGGCAGCCTTGAGATTCAGGCACACCTCGCGCGTCACCGCCGCCGCGCGCCCCGCATCCATGCCGCGCGTATTGGTGAGCACGAAGAACAGCGGCGCCGCGTCGGCCAGCGCGGTTTCCAGGGTGGCGACGTCCCAGCGCGTCAGCAGCAGGCAGGAATGCACCGTCTGCGAGCCGGTGGGGTCGTCGTCGAGAACGATGATTTTCGGGTTCATGGTGAAAACTTTTTTATCCGCGAAGGGGCGCGAAGATACGCTAAGGAAAAATCAGTAACTTATCCTGAGTTTCGGTTTTCTTCGCGCCCCTTCGCGTCCTTCGCGGATAAAGTCTTTTCAACACGCCAGCATCGCCTGCACCCGTTCGGCCATCGCCTGCGCGTTCATGCCGTTGAAATCGAACAACTGCTGCGGGCTGGCGGTGGTTTCGCCGCGCCTCCAGCAATAGGTATCGCGCTGCTGGCTGCGAGAGCGCAACATGACTGGTTCGAGCATGGCCGAGGGGCCGCCGGAGACGGCGATCAGCGCATCGCCATCGAACAATGCATTGAATCCGGCGTCGTCCAGGAACTGCCCGTCGGGCTCCGCCACGCTGTCCCAGAGCACATCGGTCGGCCGATACAGGCGGCGCGGATTGACCACCGCGACGATACGCGAGCCGATGCCGGCGGCCTTCAATCGCTCGGCAGCATCAAATACAGGCAGCAAGGCCATGTCGCCGGCCACGGCGAACACGACCGTTTTCCTGCCCGCCGCTTTGTTCGAAGGCAGCTCCTGCAGCAAAAGCGCGCCCCTGTCGATGGCCTCGAAGCCTTGCGCAAGCGTGGTGCGTACCGGCAGCGGTGACTTCGAGGCAGTGATGACGATGCCTTTGTTGTGCTGCCTCAAGGCCCACTCGTAGCTCGCCTGGATCATGTTGGCGTCGACCGGGAACAGCGGGTAGACATTGCCATTGCGCATCATCGCGGCGAAGTAGCTCTCGATCTCGGGGCGCTGGTGGGTCCAGCCGTTGCGGCCCTGCTCGAGCGCGCCCGCGGTGAACAGGCACACCGTCGCCGGCGTCGGGCGGCGCAGCTCGGCCATCGCCTGCGTTACCGTCTGCCAGATCGGCAGGCCGTTGATGGCGAAGGATTCGTAGCTGCACCACAGGCTGCGGCCGCCGAACAGCGCGACGCCCACCGCGAGGCCGGCGCAGGCGTCCTCGTTGAGCGGCTCGTAGACCTGGCCGGACGGGCCTTGGAAGTAGAGGTCGTCGGCGGTCGGGTGGCGGATGGTCAGCGCCTTGTTTATGTTGGCCATGCCCGAGGCCTCGTTGCCGTCGGCGTTGGTGACGACGAAGTGCGGGTCGCGCTTGCCGACTTCGCCAACCACGTGGCCGAAGGCGGTCGTCGGGATGTGGTTCTCGCCGACGGCGAATTCAGTGAGCGCGATGCCATCGAGGCTGGGCAGTGCCCGGATATTTTCCGTGACGACGACCTTCGCGGCAGGCCCTCCGCCGGCGTGGCGGAAGTTCTCGCGGACGAGCTCCCATGCCTTGATCGGCAGCGCGCGGCGCTGCAGGCCGCCCTTGATGTCGTCGGAATCGAGCGTGTGGTGGGCGTAGAGGTTGTGCGACTTGGCGCCGGTGGCATGCACGCCCGCGCCTTTCAGTTGCTTGACGATCAGCGCGGCGCGGCGGCCCGACAGCGCGCTTTTTGCGGCGGCGTTGGCAGCCGCGAGCACCGCGCCGGTGAAGGCCATGCGCTGCTTGAATTCGAAGGTCGTCGAGTCCGAATACACCGGCGCGTCCTTTGTTCCGGCAAACTCGCGCGCGTCGATCAGGTGCACGTCTTCAAACCCATGGACGCGCCAGTAGGCAACCATCTGCGCATTGCTCCACAGCGACACCATGCTGTGATGCTCCTGCGAATAGCCGTTCCACACCAGCACCGGGAGATAGTTGGTGACGTCGGGATACGCGGTGGCAAAGTGCTGGAAGGCGCTCATGATGTAGGGCTCGCCCAATCCCCCGTCGCCGATGGTCACGGGGAACAGCTTGTCGCGGTGGAGATAAGCGCCGGCCAGGGCGAAATGCTGGCCTTGGCCGAGCGGGCCGGCCGGCGCCAGCAGGCCGGGGATGGCGCCGGAGAGATGGCCCAGCAGTCCGTGGCGCTCGCGGAAGCGCGCGCGCATGTCGAAAACCGTGTGGATGCCCATGGCCTCCAGCGAGGTGTCGAGGAACATGGCCGCATAGAAGCCGGGCGCGTGGTGGCCGACCTCGGTCACCAAGTTGCGATGGCCCAGCAGGTGCAGCGCGGCAACGGCTTCGGCGCTGGAGGCGAAGCCGCCCGGATGGCCGGAGGACTTGCTGCCCGTGACCTGCAGGGTGAGGTAGCGCAGCGCGTCGGCGGCCAGCAGCGTTTGGTAGACCGCCGCCTCACCGGCCGGGTCGGGCAGCGCGGGCTGGTCGGGGCCAAGCAGCGGCACCCTACCGAGGCGATCGATTTCCGGGCAGCCGTCGGCGAAATACTGTATGCCTTCGCAAAAGGCTGGAAGTGCCTCCGGCAAGGCTTGCGATGCGGCGCTCATAGCGATTCCTTTCAGTGCTGGCAAATATGTTTCGCGTATTGGAACAATGAATCACATGAAATTTCACATTGCGTGATAAATTTTCACGTTATGAAAAACAATGGCTCATCCATTCAGGTTCTGGACCGCGCCATGGCGCTGGTCGACTTGCTTGCCGGCGCCCCCGGCCCCCTCACGCTGTCCCGACTCGCCGCCGGGGCGAGGCTGCACACGGCCAGCGCGCATCGCATCCTCGGCGCGCTCATTGCCCACGGCCTGGTCGAAAAAACCGGCGCCGGCAGCTACGACCTGGGCGTCCACTGGCTGGAAATCGGCAACCGCCTGCGCGCCCGGCTCAACATCCGCCAGGTCGCCATGCCGCATATGCAGAAGCTGGCCGAGGCGACGGGCGAGACGGTCAATCTCATCGTTCGGCGCGGCGACGAGGCCGTGTACATCGAGCGCGTTTCCGGAGGCCAGACCATGATCCAGATCGTGCAGGTGGTCGGCGCACACGCGCCGCTGCACGTAACCGCCGCGGGCAAGATCTTTCTCGCCGAAGACAGCGTCAGCGGCGTGCGGGGCTATATCGAGCGCACGGGTCTGCCCGCTTACACCGTCCATACCCTCACCGCTGCGGAAACCCTCGCCGCCGAGCTCGGCGCCATACGCCAGGAGGGTCTGGCCTACGATCGCGAAGAAGCCGAGCTGGGGGTCGCTTGCCTGGGGGCGCCCATCCGCGATGCGGAAGGGCATCTTGTTGCCGGCTTATCCATTTCAGCGCCGGCCGAACGCCTCCAGCCCGCGTGGAGCACGGCTCTCAAGGCAGCGGCCGCGCGCATCGGCGCAGCACTGGGTTATGCCGGAGTGCAAGAAGGCGGAGAACCGATGAAGCGTTGAGGGCTTGCCGCGGCAATGCCCGGGCCGGGCAGATTTGAAAAACGCGGCGTCGGCTCGCCGCAGCTAGGGCAGGGAACGCCGGCGGCGCGCTTGCGTTGCAAACAATAGCCTCTATCTTGGCAACTTGAGCGGCGCTTTCCGCCCCGCGACAAGGAACCTGCATGGAATTCAAGGATTACTACAAGACACTGGGGATAAGCCGCGATGCCACCGCGGAAGACCTCAAGAAAGCTTTCCGCAAGCTCGCGCGCAAATACCACCCGGACGTCTCCAAGGAAGCCGACGCGGAACTGCGCATGAAGGAAGTGAACGAAGCTTACGCCGTGCTCTCGGATCCGGAAAAGCGCGCCGCCTACGACCAGCTCGGCCAAGGCTACCGGCCGGGCCAGGAATTCCGCCCGCCGCCCGACTGGGACGCCGGCTTCGAGTTTTCCGGCGGCGGCTTCGCGTCCCACGAAGCGGCGGAGTTCAGCGACTTCTTCGCCGAACTGTTCGGCCGCATGGGGGCCGGGCGCACCTTCGGCGCGCGCGAAGCGGGCTTTCGCGCCCAGGGCGAGGACCATCACGCAAAAATCCTGCTGGATCTGGAGGACGCCTTTCAGGGCGCCACACGCCAGATCACGCTGCGAGTGCCGACGGTCGACGAACACGGCCGCGTCAGCCTGGCGACGCGCACCCTCAACGTGAAAATCCCCCAGGGCGTCCGCGCGGGCCAGATCATCCGCCTGGCGGGCCAGGGCGCGCCCGGCACGGCCGGCGCACCGGCCGGCGATTTGCTGCTGGAAGTCCATTTCAAGCCGCACCCGCGCCTGCGCGCGGAGGGCCGCGACCTCCATCTCGCGCTTCCCTTGGCGCCCTGGGAAGCCGCCCTGGGCGCCGTCGTCACGGTGAGTATCCCGGGCGGCAGCCTGAAGGTGCGCATTCCTCCGGGCGCCCAGCACGGCCGGCAGGTGCGCGTGCGCGGCAAGGGCATCCCGGGCAATCCGCCGGGCGACTTGCTGCTCGACCTGGAAGTGGTGCTGCCGCCCGCCGATACGCCGAAGGCGCGCGAACTCTACGAAACCATGGCACGCGAGCTGGCCTTCGACGCGCGCCGGGAAGGAGGGAGGTAAATCATGCACGACGACGAGGTATTGATGGGCAGCCTGCTGGACGATACCTGGCTGACCCTGGAGCAGGTCGCCGCCGCCTGCGCCGTGGAACCGCAATGGCTGCTGCGCCATATCGACGAGGGCCTGTTTCCCGACGCTGAAAGCGTCGCCGGGGTCTGGCGCATTTCCGTGGCCGGTCTCAAGCGCGCGCGCCGCATGCGGCAGATGGAACGCGACTTCGATGCCGTGCCCGAACTGGCGGCCCTGGTCGCCGATCTGCTGGAAGAGCTCGACCGCCTGCGCCGGTTCGCCAACGGCCGCTGAGCAAGGTCAGCGCAGTCCCTCGGCGCTGTAGGCCAGCGCCTTGTCGCCCAGGAAACTCACCTCGATGTGGCGCTTGGCGTCGCCCCAGGTGCAGCTTTTCACGCCCAGGAGATCGCTGCAGGAGCTGGGCTGGCCGAGGATCCCCCTGACTTCTTCATAACTCATGCCGGTCTTCAGCTCGTCGTAGTTTTCCTGGGTAATCTTGCTGCAGGCCGCCAGCAGCGCAAACATGGCAAGCGGCAGGGCCAGGGAGGAAAGTCTTTTCTTCATGGATGGATCGTCTTCGGGCAGGTGGCGCTTGCGGGCTGGGCAATGGCGCAAAGGTAGCATCCGCGGGGGAGTTGCGGGAACAAAAATTTTTACGCCGGTCTTGACAGATCACTCCTATTTAATGAGAATGTTTCTCATTAACAAATAATCAGCCCGCGATTCATGAAATCCCGCCCGGAACCCGTCCCCGCCCCTCCCTGCACGACACCGGCCGTCTCTCCCGGCAGCAACCTCGTCTATCCCAGCCAGCGCCTATTTCAGGGCGGCAACGTCGTGTGGATCGAACATGAGGGCGAGCGCTACACCTTGCGCCGCACGCGCCAAGGCAAGCTGATTCTGACCAAATAAGCACCTGCCCGCCTGTCGGGCCATTACCAGCCAGCCTTGTCCGTTCCCGGACCAGCCAGCCCCGCGTTGACTGTACGAAAGGAACGGAAAATGAAACGACACCTGCACCAGTTCGCTCTGGTTGCCGCCATCGCCGGCATGGGCGTGACCCTGCCGCCGGACGCCGAGGCCGACGAAAATCTGCTCGGCTATGTCAAAGGCGCGGAAACCCTGCCCCGGGGCGCCAGCGAAGCCTACCTGTGGCTTACGCGCCGCTGGGACAAAGGCATCGGCCGGTACACTGCCTACGATACGGAACTGGAGTATGAGTACGGCGTTACTTCCCGCTTCACCGCCGCTCTGGCGGTGAAAGGCCAGGCCATCGACACTTCCGGGCTGTTCATCGACGCCTATTTGCCGGGAACGGAAAAATACGGCTTGCGGCCCTCCGGCGTCGAAGCCAAATTCAGGTACAACTTCCTGAGTCCGGCCAAGGACGATTTCGGCCTGTCCGGGCAGCTCGATCTCTCGCACGCCTGGCTCGATCCCCACTCGGGCCGCGCCAAGGACACCTACAACGCAGGCTTCACTCTGTTGGGGCAGAAATATTTCCTGGACGACCAACTGGTCGTGGTCGGCAATGCCGGATTCGAGGGCACCTATGCGTCCCGCAAGCCGCTTGATGCCGCAACCCAGGCCGGCGCCGACAGCGCGCTCCAGGCCCTGACGGGCGATCCCGCCGCCCAGTTCGAGTGGCCCACCAACCCGGAAATGGAACTGGAGCTGGCCTTCGGCCTGGGCGCCTCCTGCCGCTTCGCACCCAACTGGAATATCGGCGCGGAGGTCTTGTACCAGACGGAGTTCGAGACCGACGTCGGCCAGGAACGTTGGTCCTGGCAAGCCGGCCCCTCCATACATTACGGCAGCAGGAAATGGTGGGCCACTTTCACATGGTTGCCCCAACTACGCGGCGGCGGCGAGCGCTACCTGGGCCAAACCGACAGCCTGCATCTCATCGAAAAGACCAAGCAGGAAATCCGCCTGAAGATCGGCTACAACTTCTGAAGGAAATCGCATGATGCCCCTTGCCCCCTGGCACCTGGTTCCCGCGCTCATCGTGCCGGCGGCGCTGATTGCCCCCGCTCACGCTGCCCAGTACCTCAGCACCGAACAGGCGCAAAAATCCCTCTTTCCCGAAGCGACGGCCTTCGTCCCTCATCCCGTCATGCTCTCCGATAGTCAACGAGCTGCGGTGGAAAAGGCCTCCGGCGTGCGCTTGCGCTTCGTCCGTCCCCCGGTGTGGCGGGCGGAAGCGAACGGCCGTACCGTCGGCTGGTATGTGCAGGACGAGGTGTACGGCAAGCATGAATTCATCACCTATGTCGTGGCGCTGGACGCGGCCGGTGCGGTGCGCGCCCTGGAAATCCTGGACTACCGCGAGACACACGGCGACCAGGTGCGCAACGCCGCCTGGCGCGCCCAATTCACCGGCAAGCGCCACGGCGACCCGCTGAAGCTGGACGAGGACATTCAGAACATCAGCGGGGCCACGCTTTCTTGCAAGCACATCGCGGAAGGCGTGCGCCGCGTGTTGGCAATACACCAAAACATTCTGGCAACGCCCTGAACCGCCCGGAAAACCCTGGCCAGAAAGCTTGTCTTCATGTATTGTTGAGAACAATTCTTATTATTGTTGTCTTTCATGAAGACCCAATGGTATTTGGCTCCCGCCTTGCTGATTCCCGCCGCCCTGTCTGCGCCGGCTTATGCCGTCACCTATTACTCTGTGGCGCAGGCGCAACAGGCCTTGTTTCCCCAAGCCAATGCCTTCGTTGCCGATGCGCTGCGCCTCACCCCGGCCCAGCAGGCGCAAATCGGCAAGGACGCCGGCACCCCCCAGCTCACGTCCGAGCAGCCCGTCTGGCGAGCCATGTCCAACGGCCGTCAGATCGGCTGGTTCGTCGAGGACGAAGTCATCGGCAAGCATGAACTCATCACCTATGCCGTGGCCCTGGACATGAACGGTGCGGTCCAAGGCGTGGAGATCCTCACCTACCGGGAAAGCCGCGGCAGCGAGATCCGCAATTCGCGCTGGCTGGCGCAGTTCCGGGGCAAGCATTTCGGCGACCCCGTGACGCTGGGGCAGGACATCGCCAACATCAGCGGCGCGACCTATTCCTGCCGACACGTTGCGGAAGGTGTGAAACGCATCCTAGCGCTCTACGAGGCGGCGCTCAAATGACGGTGGTGCGCGCGCGGCCGCATCTTGGCACGCTGGTCGAAATCGGCGCCCGAGGCCCCGGCGCAGCCGAGGCCGTGGACGCGGCCTTCACCGCCGTGGCCCGCATCCACCGACTCATGAGCGTGCACGAGGCGGATTCGGAGCTCTCGCGCGTCAATCGCAGCGCCGCCGCCCTACCGGTTGCCGTCGGCGACGACTCATGGGTGGTACTGAAGGCTGCTCAGGCTCTGGCGGAAGAAAGCGGCGGATTGTTCGACATTAGTGTCGGCGCGCGTTTGGCGACGCTCGGCCTGCTGCCGGATCACGGCGCGCCGCCCGCGCCTACCCTGGGCGATTGGCGCGATCTGCAACTTCTTCCGGGCCGCCGCGTGGCCTTCGCCCGCCCGCTGTATCTGGATTTGGGCGGCATCGCCAAAGGCTACGCCGTCGATATCGCACTGCAAAGCCTGCGCGATGCCGGCATGACGCAGGCTTGGGTCAACGCCGGCGGCGACCTGGCCCGCTTTGGCACCGAGCAGGTCACGTTGCAAGTGCGCCATCCCGCCGACCCCGCGCGCCTGGTGCCCCTGCTTTCCTGGCGCATCGGTGCCGCCGCCACTTCGGCCGGCTATTACGCGCCGCAGCGAAACGGCGTTCCCCAATCGCCCCTCATCGATCCGCGCACCGGCCGCCCGCAGATTCTGGATCGCAGCATTACGGTGCTGGCCCCGACCACCTTGCTGGCCGACGCCCTGACCAAGATCGTCGCCCTGGACCCGGCCCGCGCCACGCCCCTGCTGTCCGCCCACGGGGCACGCGCCTTCATCCTGGAGGGCCGCCCCGATGGCGACGTCGCCGTATTCGACTCGGCATCCGCCTGCCTGCCCGAGGAAGTCAGCCATGTATAAGCCCCGCCTTCCCATCCCTTTGCGCCTGTTGCCTGGGCAGAAAAAAGCGCTTTATCTGAGCCTGGGCGCGTTATGGCTGTCGGGCGTTTTATGGCTGCTGTACCACTACTACCTTGCGGTCAACGGCCCTTTCGGGCCCACGCCCAATCCGCTGGAACAATGGTGGCTGCGTCTGCACGGGCTGAGTCTCCTCACCGCGTTGTTGGCCATCGGCTCGGTGCTGCCGCACCACGCCCAGCGCGCCTGGACCCTGAAGAAAAACCGCGCCGCCGGCCTCGCGCTCCTGGCCGTCCTGGCCTGGCTCGCGCTGACCGGCTATGCGCTCTACTACTTCGCCACCGACGGCAACCAGCGCTGGCTGCCCCTGCTGCATTGGATTCCCGGCCTGGCGCTGCCGCTGCTCCTGCTGATGCACGTGGTCCGGGGCAAAAAGCGCCCCGCGCCCCTGCCCCGTCATGCGGCGCAGCAAAGCCTGGCAAGCACGAGGGAGATACTGCCCCAGACCGATTGAACCCATCCCCGGAGGCGGGCCCACCCCGCCTCCTGCTTAGCCAGCCACGCTCCCTGAGCCCGCCAGCCAACATTTTTCACCACTGACGACCCATGGAGCGCTTATGTCTACTCATACATCCTTCCGTCTGGCCACG
Source organism: Pseudomonadota bacterium (assembly GCA_021802555.1). Classification (GTDB taxonomy): domain Bacteria; phylum Pseudomonadota; class Gammaproteobacteria; order Burkholderiales; family Thiobacillaceae; genus JAJXXS01. The sequence continues at coordinate 6,648 of JAJZRU010000015.1, read as the reverse complement.
CTGGCCGGATCCCTGCTGCTGTCCTGGCCGGCCCTGGCCGCCGAGAGCGAGCTGGCGGCCCGTCTTGAGGCCCTGGAACGCGAACTGGCCCAGGTCAAGCAGGAATTGGCCGCACAGAAAACCACCCAAAACCAGCAGGCCCAAGCGATAGCCAGTGCCAGCAACGCCGCGCAGGAAAGCGCCAAGACCACCGTGGGCGGCTACGGCGAGCTGGTCTACAACCGCTGGGACAATCGACTGGCCGGCGGGGCCGACAAAGACCAGATCGACTTTCGCCGCTTCGTGCTTTACCTGGGCCACGATTTCAACGAGCGTCTGCGCTTTCGCTCCGAGCTGGAATTCGCTCATGCCAAGCTGGCGGGAGACGAGGTCGGCAATCCCAGCGCACCCGGCGCCCAAGGCGAATTCGAGGTGGAGCAAGCCCAGATCGAATACGACTTCGGCAAGAATCTCCTGGGCCGCGCCGGCCTGATGCTGATGCCCATCGGCATCCTCAACGAGACCCACGAACCCGCCACCTTCTACGGCGCCGACCGCAACCCCGTGGAAACCTACATCATCCCGACCACCTGGCGCGAAGGCGGCTTGGGCGCCAACTACCGCTGGGCCGACGGTTTCACTCTGGACGCGCTCTTCACCAGCGGCCTGAAGCTTTCCGCCGCCGACGGCTATGCCGTGCGCGACGGCCGCCAGCACGTCGCCAAAGCCACTGCCAAGGACGGCGCCTACACTGCGCGCCTGCAGTGGAACGGCCTGCCGGGCCTCACCGCCGCCGCCAGCCTGTATTACCAGAACGACATGGCGCAGGGCACGGATCCCACCATCGGCGCCGGTTGGCTTTCCGAAGCCCACGCCATCTGGAATCCCGGCCCCTTCACCCTCAAAGCCCTGTATGCCCAATGGAACGTCTCCGGCAGCGGCCCCAAGGCCACGGGCGCGAATGTGCAGCGCGGCTGGTATGTCGAGCCGTCCTACAAGCTCAACGAACGCCTGGGCGCATTCACCCGCTACAACCGCTGGGACAACCAGGCCGGCGACGGCACCGACAGCCAATACGGCCAGTGGAACGTGGGCCTGAATTACTGGCTCGACCCCGGTGTCGTGCTGAAAGCCGATTACCAATGGCAGACCGCCCCCGCCGGCAAGAACGCCTTCAACGGCATCAACCTGGGCCTGGGCTACCAGTTCTGATTGCCGCCCCCTGCGGGGGGCTCACGCAACCCGACGGAGACACACATGCGCAAAATTTCTTCCCGCCGCCCCGAACTGCGTCTGGCACTCCTGGCAGGTGCCATGAGCCTGAGCCTGGCCGCCCAGGCGAGCGAGCCGAGCGTGGCTCAGCTTGCCGCGGAAATCGCCGCGCTCAAGCAGCAGCTGGCCCAGGTCGAACAGCAGCTGCAACAGCAGCAAAGCACCCAGGACCAGCAGGCACGGCAAATTGCCAGCGCCAATGAGCGCAGCGCCGAGGCGAGCAAGACCACCATCGGCGGCTATGGCGAAGTGAATTACCACAAGCTGCGGGCCGATCGATACGATGCCGGCGGCAGCCCCATCGGCACGGCAAACAACGATCTGGTCGATCTGCGCCGCCTGGTGGTGTTCGTCGGCCACGATTTCTCCGACAGCCTGCGCTTCCGTTCCGAAATCGAATTCGAGCACGCCAAGCTGGCGGGCGACGAAGCCGCCGCCTGCGGCGCCACGGGCGATTGCGGCCCCGGCAGCCGGGGCGAGGTGGACATCGAGCAGGCCTATGTGGAGAAGGATTTTTCGCCCAAGCTCACCGCCCGTGCCGGCGTGTTCCTCATGCCCGTGGGCATCATCAACGAATCGCACGAGCCGCCCACGTTCTACGGTGTCGAGCGCAACCCGGTGGAAATCAACATCATCCCTTCCACCTGGGACGAGCCCGGCGTGGGGCTGAGCTATCAGGCGAGCGACGGCCTGGCTCTGGACGGAGCGCTGACCAGCGGCTTCAAACTCGATGCCGCAAGCCGTTACGCCGTCTACGACGGTCCTCAGGATGCCGCCAAGGCCAGTGCCAACAACGGCGCGCTGACCGCACGCCTGAAATGGACCGGGCTGCCGGGACTGACCCTGGCGGCGTCAGCCGATTATCAGAGCAACATAAGTCAGGGGAGCGACCCCACGGCGGGCGGCGCCTGGCTCGCCACCGCCGACGCCGTCTGGAACCGCGGCCCCTACACGCTCAAGGCGCTGTATGCCCAATGGAATCTCGCCGGCAGCGGCCCCCGGGCAGTGGGCGCCGACATGCAGCGCGGCTGGTACCTCGAACCCTCCTACATGCTCGACGAGCATCTGGGGCTCTTCACCCGCTACGACCGCTGGAACAACCAGGCCGGATCGCTGGGCCCCGGCGGCACGCAATTCAGCCAATGGAACGTGGGGCTCAACTATTGGCTCAGTCCCGGCGTGGTGCTCAAGGCCGATTACCAGCACGAAACCATGCCGCGCTTCGGCACGCAATCGGATGAGACCACGCCCGGCACCGGCTTCAATCTGGGGGTGGGCTATCAGTTCTGAACGCCGAGGCGGGGCCTTGGCTCAACCGGCCTGCTGCCTGCGCCCCAGCGGCGCCAGGCGCGGCGCGATCTGCCAGGCCCAGACGCGCCAGCCCAGCAGCGCGGCCAGGGCCAGGCCATATCCGAGCGGCGGCAGGAAATCTATCTTCACCAGCAGCAGATAGTGCAGCACGCCCAAAATCGCGACGGCATACACCAGCCGATGCAGCTTCTGCCAGCGCCGCCCCAGGCGCCGCACCATGGCATCGGTGGACGTGGCGGCCAGCGGCACCATGAAGAGCAGCGACAGATAGCCCGTGATGATGTAAGGCCGCTTCAGATCGCCGGCAATGAGGCTCAAATCGAAATACTGGTTGAGCCCCCAGTACACTGCCAGATGCAGCACGCCATAAGTGAAAGCGTAAAGCCCCAGCATGCGGCGCACGCTGATGAGCCAGCCCCAGCCGGTCAGCCGGCGCAGAGGCGTGATCGCCAGCGTCGCCAGCAACAGCCGCAGCGACCATACCCCGGATTCGTTGGTGAGCTCGCCGATGGGATTGGCCCCCAGATTCCCCGTGTAAGCCCACCAGACCTGCTGCAGCAGGGGCAGCAGGCATAGCACGAAGACCGCAGGCTTGAGCCCCAGACGAACGAAATTCTGCCGCGTGCTCATGGCAGGTCAGTAATAGGTGTTCAGATTCATGCCGGCGTAGAGCGGCGCCACCTGCGCGCCATAGCCGTTGAACATGAGCGTCTTGCGCTTGAGCAAGTCGCCGATGCGGCGCTCGTAGCGCTGGCTCCAGGGCACCCGGTCGACATCGGGGTTGACGTTGGAATAAAAGCCGTAGCGCGACGGCACCGCGCGCATCCAGGTGGTGATCGGCTGCCGCTCCACGAAGCTGATGCGCACGATGGACTTGATGCTCTTGAAGCCGTACTTCCACGGCACCACCAGGCGCAGCGGCGCGCCGTTCTGGTTGGGCAGCACTTCGCCGTACAGCCCCACGGCAAGCAGGGTCAGGGGATGCATGGCCTCGTCCATGCGCAGGCCCTCGGTATAGGGCCAATCCAGCACGGGCAGGCGCTGCCCGGGAAACATCCTGGGGTCCAGCAGGGTGGTGAACTGCACATATTTCGCCGCCCCCGTGGGGCCCGCGCGCTTGATGACTTCCGCAAGCGGAAATCCCACCCAGGGAACGACCATGGACCACGCCTCCACGCAGCGATGGCGGTACACATAATCGCCCAGTGCATGGGGCTTGATGAAATCCTCCAGATGGTAGCTCCCCGGCCGGGCGCAGGCACCATCGATGGTGACGGTCCAGGGATGCGGCTTGAGGCTGGCGGCCAGTTCCGCGGGATCGGACTTGCCCACGCCGAATTCGTAGAAATTGTTGTAAGTGGTGACATCCTTGTAGGGCGTCAACGCTTCCTTGGTATTGAAGGGGCTTTGATACGCCACGGCGAGCCGCGCCTGCGCATGGGCCTTGCGCGAGGCGCTCAGCAGGCCGGGCAAGGCCGCGGCGGCAGCGATCCCGGCGGCGGAAGCGCCCGCCAGCCCGAGAAAGCGGCGGCGCTGCCGATAAACCTCCCGGTCGGTGATTTCCGAGGGCTTGATGTCGCTGGATTTGCGGATGTACATGATCGCTCCGTGCGTTGTCGTTGCAGCTTGAGTCGCCGCAAAACCGCCAGCCTTACGAATTAAACCTCGACGGGTTATCGAGGGGAAATTCAAGTTCTTGAATTTCCCCTCGATAATCGGACTCACACGAACCGGCCGGGTTCAGCGGCACGGCACAAAATCACCTTTGCGATGAGCCATAATTGGCGACATGTTCCAGCCCAACCGCACCCAGGCGCGCCGCTTCTTTTTCGATACCTGGGCGCGTTATACCCACATTCAATATATACCGTTAACGGTATATAATTTGGTGCGTGATGCAGCCTTTCGTCCTGCGGGAAAAACCACTCCATTGGATAGGGTCGGCCAAGAAAGACTTGCTGACCTTTCCAGGCGAGGTAGTGGACGATTTTGGCTATGCCTTGAGCGTGGTGCAGATGGGCGGCACGCCGCCATCTGCCAAGCCCTGGAAAGGCATAGGGCCGGGCATGTTCGAGATGGTCGGGGATCATCGCGGCGATACCTACCGAGCGGCCTACACGGTGCGGTTTACGAAAGCAGTTTACGTCCTTCACTGCTCCCAGAAAAAATCGCCTTCCGGCATACGCACGTCCAAGAACGACGTGGAATTGATAACCCAGCGCCTGAAGATGGCGCAGACAGATTACGAGGTACGCTATGGCAAAGACGACTGAAACGGTGGATGCGGGCACCGGCAACGTATTCCGCGATCTGGGCTACGCCGACGCGGCGGAGCGCAAGCTGCGCGTGCAGCTTGCCATGCGGATCAACGAAATCATCAAGGACAAACGCCTGACGCAAACTGCCGCCGCTGCCCTGTTCGGCATTCCGCAGCCCCATGTCTCGGAACTCAAGCACTACAAGCTGAATCGCTTCTCTTCCGAACGGCTGCTGTATTTCATGACCCAACTCGACCGCGATGTCGAAATTGTCATCCGCCCACGGGATGCCGCACATCCCACGGGACAGGTGTCGGTGCTGTTCGCAGTTTAACCCCACGTCCGGCGTGCCCGCCCGTTCAGGGCACCCAGCCCAAACACAGGCGATGGGCCATAATGGGGAGGTCATGTTCCAGCCCACCAGAGTCCAGGCGCGCCGCTTCTTTTTCGACACCTGGGCGCGCTATCGTGCCGGCCTGCCCTTGGAGGGCGCGCAGACCCTGGCGCTGGAAGCCATACTGGCCCACCCCGAATACCATGCCGTGCTGGAAAATGCGGCGCGTTACGGCGAGCGCGAATACTTTCCCGAGCAGGGCGAAACCAATCCCTTTCTGCACCTGGCCCTGCACGTCGCCCTCCTCGAACAGCTCTCCATCGACCAGCCTGCCGGCATCCGCGCGCATTATGAGCGCCTGTGCCGGGCATCGGGCGACGCCATGCAGGCCCAGCACACCCTCATGGAATGCCTGGCCGAAGCCTTGTGGCAAAGCCAGCGGCAGGGCGTGGCGGTGAGCGAGACGGTCTACGCCGACTGCATCCGGCGCCGGGCGGGAGCTGCCGATACGCTAGAATAGGCGGTTCGACAAAACTTAATAATCACTTATTCGCCTGGTCGCCCGATGTCCAACACCATCGCCTGCCCCCTCTGGCTGTACCGTCTACTCCCCTTCCTGCGCTGGTGGCCGATGGTCGACCGGCAGACCTTCAAGAGCGACATGGTCGCCGGCCTCTCCGGCGCCATTATCGTGCTGCCCCAGGCCGTGGCCTTCGCCACCATCGCCGGGCTGCCGCCCGAATACGGACTGTATGCCGCCATGGTTCCGGCCATCGTCGCCGCCCTGTTCGGATCCAGTTGGCATTTGGTGTCCGGCCCCACGACCGCGATTTCCATCGTCGTGTTCGCCTCCGTTTCGCCCCTCGCGGAACCCGGCTCGCCGCAATTCGTCAGCCTGGTGCTCACGCTCACGCTGCTGGCCGGTCTGTTCCAGCTCATCATGGGCCTCGCGCGCCTGGGCGCCCTGGTCAATTTCATCTCCCACACCGTGGTCATCGGCTTCACCGCCGGCGCGGCCATCCTGATCGCCGCAAGCCAGATCAAAAACTTCTTCGGCCTCGACATTCCCCGCGGTGCCCACTTTCATGAAGTGGTCATCCATTTCTTCGGCCATGTCACCGAAATCAATTTCTTTGTCACCGTGGTGGGTGCCGCCACCCTGGCGGCCGGCATCCTGGCCAAGCGCTACACACCCAAGCTGCCCTACATGATCGTGGCCATGGTGGTGGGCGGTGTGCTGGCTGCCCTGCTCAATCAGAAATATGGCATGGACCAGACCGGCATCCGCACCGTGGGCGCCCTGGTAGCGGGACTGCCCCCCTGGTCCATGCCGGATTTCTCCCTCTCGGCCATGCGCCAGGTGTTCTTCAGCGCGCTCATCGTCGCCGTGCTCGCCTTGACCGAAGCCGTGGCCATCGCCCGCTCCGTGGCCATCAAATCCGACCAGAGCATAGACAGCAACCAGGAATTCGTCGGCCAGGGGCTTTCCAACAT
>JAJZRU010000039.1 GCA_021802555.1 Pseudomonadota bacterium | reverse complement strand
TCGATCTTCGCCCCCATGGCTTTGAGGCACACAGCCAGATCCACCACCTCGGGCTCGCGCGCGGCGTTTTCCAGCACCGTTTCGCCCTGGGCCAGGCAGGCCGCCATCATGAGGTTCTCGGTGCCCGTCACGGTCACGATGTCCATGAAATAGCGCGCGCCTTTGAGCTTCTTCGCCGCCGCGTGGATGTAGCCGTGCTCGATGCGTATATCCGCACCCATGGCCTGCAGGCCCTTGATGTGCAGATCGACCGGGCGCGAGCCGATGGCGCAGCCGCCGGGCAGGGAGACGCGCGCCTCGCCGAAGCGCGCCAGCATCGGCCCCAGCACGAGGATGGAGGCGCGCATGGTCTTGACCATTTCATAGGGTGCTTCCAGCACGCCCACCGGCCCGCCATCGAGGTTGACCTCGCCGGATTCGTCCAGCGTCACGCGCACGCCCATGTGCCCCAGCAAAGCCAGCATGGTGCTGATGTCGCGCAAATGCGGTACGTTCCTCAGGCGCAGCTCGCCCGCCGTGAGCAAGGCGGCGGTAAGAATGGGCAGTGCCGCGTTCTTGGCGCCGGAAATGCGCACCGCGCCTTCCAGGCCGGCGCCGCCGTGGATCAGCAGCTTGTCCATCGGTTAGCGTGCCGCCCACTCCTCGGGCGTGTAGGTCTTCATGGACAGGGCGTGGATTTGCTCCTTCATGCGCTCGCCCAGCGCACGATAGACCAGTTGGTGCTGCTGCACCATGGATTTGCCGCGGAATTCCGCGCTCACGATCACCGCCTCGAAATGCTGGCCGTCGCCGGCCAGTTCCAGATGTTCGCAGAGTAGGCCGGCGGCGATCCAGGTCTTGATCTGTTCGGGAGTCACCATATCAACGCCTCAGTTTGTAGCCGCGCTTGAGCAGCGCAAGGGTGAGGCCGGATATTGCCATAAAGCAGCCGCCCGCCACCAGCAGGCTCTTTTCCGGCGCCACGTCGGCGGCGCCGAAGAAGCCGTAGCGGAAGCCGTCGATCATGTAGAACACCGGATTCCATTGCGACACCCGGTGCCAGAAATCCGGCAGGGAGTGGATGGAATAGAACACCCCGGACAGAAAGGTGAGCGGCATGATGAGGAAATTCTGGAAGGCCGCGAGCTGGTCGAACTTCTCCGCCCAGATGCCGGCGATGATGCCCAGCCCGCCCAAAACGCCCGCGGACAGGAGCGCGAAGACGGCGACCCAAAGCGGATGCTCGACGCGCAAAGGCGCGAACCACAGGGTGACCAGCAGCACGCCCAAACCCACCACCACGCCGCGCACGATGGCCGCGGCCAGATAGGCCAGAAAGAACTCGACATAGGACAGCGGCGGCAGCAGCACGAACACGATGTTGCCCGTGATCTTGGACTGGATCAGGCTGGAGGAGCTGTTGGCGAAGGCGTTCTGCAGCACCGACATCATCACCAGGCCGGGCACCAGGAACTGCGTGTAGGAGACGCCGGGATAGACCTGCACATGGCTGGACAGTACGTGCGAGAAGATGAGCAGGTACAAAAGCGCCGTGATGACCGGCGCCAGCACGGTCTGGAAGGCCACCTTCCAGAAGCGCAGCAGCTCCTTGTAGAGCAGGGTGTCGAAGCCGGCACTCATGCGCTGGCGATGATGCGGGTGAACACGTCTTCCAGGTCGGCGCGCGCGAGCTGCAAGTCCTCCACCGCCACGCGCGCGCCGCGCAGCCGGGCGAGCAGCGCCTCCAGCTCCTCATAGCGCTCGAAGCGGAAGCGCCATGCCCCTTCGCCCTGGGGCGCCAGGCCGGCGATGCCCGCGCCCGCCACGTCGCCGCGCAGGCTCAGCGTGGCGCAGCGCTCATGGGCGCGGTCGAGCAGGTTGCGCGTGCTGTCCAAGGCGACGATGCGGCCGTTCTTGAGCATGGCGATGCGCCCGCACAAGGCCTCGGCCTCCTCCAGATAATGCGTGGTGAGCACGATGGTATGGCCCTGGCGGTTCAGGCCCTGGATGAAACGCCACAGCGTCTGGCGCAGGCTCACGTCCACCCCTGCCGTGGGCTCGTCCAGGATGATCACCGGCGGCTTGTGCACCAGCGCCTGCGCCACCAGCACGCGCCGCTTCATGCCGCCGGAGAGCGCGCGCATGTTCTTGCCCGCCTGCGGCAGCAGATCGAGATGGTGCATCACCTCGTCGAGCCAGTCGTCGTTGCGCTTGAGGCCGAAGTAGCCGGACTGGATGCGCAGCGTCTCGCGCACCGTGAAGAAGGGGTCGTACACCAGCTCCTGCGGCACCACGCCCAGGCGCCGGCGCGCCTCGCGGTACTGGCCCTGCACGTCGAAGCCCATCACCGCCGCGCGCCCCGCGCTGGCGCGCGTGAGGCCGGCGAGGATGCTGATGAGCGTGGTCTTGCCCGCGCCGTTGGGCCCCAGCAGGCCGAAGAATTCCCCCGGCGCAACGTCCAGATCGACCCCCTGCAAGGCCGTGAGCGCCGGGTAGCGCTTCACCAGGCCGCGCACTTCCAGCGCGGCGCTCATGGGGCGAGCAGGGCGTCCACCCCGTAGAGCTGGGCCAGCGCCGTGAGCGCCTCCGGCAGGGCGGAAATGCGCAGGGCGTGGCCGTGCGCCGCGGCGCGGCGGCGGCAGGCGAACAGCAGGGCCAGCGCGGCCGAGTCCGCATTGCGCGCGCCGGCGACGTCCAGGACGCGGATCTCGCCGCGCGCGAGCAGCGGCTCCAGCTCGCGCAGCAACGCCCCGATGCGGTCCAGCGCCAGCGCGCCGCTCACGCGCGCAACGCCGCCGGCGATTTCCAGGCCGTCAACGGGGGGTCTTGCCATTCTTGGCCTGCAGCGATTCGATCAGTCCGTTGATGCCGGAGCGGCGCACCACCTGGCCGAAAGAGCTGCGGTAGTTGAGCACCAGGCTGACGTTGTCGATGGCCACGTCGTAGACCTTCCAGCCATAGGGCGTCTTGTACAGGCTGTAGTCCACCGGCAGGGGCGCCTGGCCGCCGGGCTGCTGGATGACGGTCTTGACCGTCACGTCGGTGGCGCCGGGCTGCATGGCGAGGGGGCGGAAATCCACCGTCTGGTTGTCGAAGGCGTGCAGCGAGCCGGCATAGGTGCGCACCAGCAGGGCCTTGAACTGCTTCACCAGCTCCTCCTTCTGCGCCGGCGTGGCCTGGCGCCAGTAGCGCCCGACGGCGAGCTGGGTCATGCGGTCGAAGTCGAAATTGGGCAGCACCTTCTGTTCCACGAGGGCATAGATCTTGTCGTCGTTGTTGAGCATGCTCTTGTCCTTGCGCAGGATGCCCAGGACTTCCTCGGTGGTGGATTTCACCAGCACGTCGGGCGGCGTCATGGCCGCCCACACGGCGGTGGACCAGAACAGCAGCAGCATCATGGGCAACAGCAGTTTTTTCATCGCGCGTTTCCTGTGTCTAGGGATGGAGGTAGAGGGAGCCTCGCGTCTCAGCGGGGTTCTCCGGTCATTTTGGCGATCTGGGCCACGTCCATGTTGTAGTCGTAAATGCTCTTGAGATAGTCGGCCTGCAGCAGCACGTAGTTCTTCAGCGCGTCGGCCACTTTCTCGGCGCGGGTGAAGCCGGCGTTGTAATCGGCCAAGTTGGCCACCACCCAGCGCCGCGCCGCGGCCGCGCCGTCGCCCAGATCGGCGATGGACTTGCGGTTGGCCTGAGCCTTTGCGTAGGCCTCGGCGACCTGGAAGGGGATGCCCGACAAGGCATATTGCTTCTTGTATTGCAAGGCCTCCAGCTCGGCCTGGGCATGGTCCACCTTGGCGCGGTTGACGTCGAAGGAGATGTTCCACTTCACCCCTACCACCGGTGTCACGCCATAGCTGTTGAAGGGGTCGTAGAGGTAGGGGTTGTTGAGCTTGTCGCGCCCGGGCGTGTAATTGCCCAGGCCCGCCACGCCGGCATAGACGTCGGGCCAGTCCTCGGCCTTCTTGGCCGCCACCAGTGCGCGGCGCGCCTGCAAGCCCGCTTCCAGGGCCGCCATTTCCGGCCGGTCGGCGAGCGCCAGGTTCTGCAGGGCATCCAGAGACTGGGCAGGGAAAGGCACCGGCGCCAGGCGCGTGTCGGCAACCTGCAGATCGCCGCCCATACCCACGCCGGTGAGCACCTTGAGGCCGTCCAGGGCGATGCTTTCCACCGCCGCCGACTGCGCCAGGTACTTGCCCAGCAGGCCCTGGGCCGTCTGCAGGGCGTAGAGATCGGCCTGCGTGGCGTTGCCGCGGTCGGCTTTGAGGTTGCTCTGCACGCTCGCGATGGTGTTCTTGAGCTTGCCGTCGATCTCTTCCAGGAAGCGGTGGGTTTCGCGCGCCGTCAGATAACCGTAGTAAGCGCGCTTGGTGTCGTACACGATGTCCGTCCGGGTCACGCGCGTCTCGGCCTGCTGCACGGCCACGTTGCCCTTGGCGGCGATGCCGTAGTTCCTGAGCTTGCCGAAGGTATAGAGCGGCTTGACGAGGGTGACTTCCAGATGCACCCAAGGCGTGACGCCGTGCAGATGGGCACCGTCCGAGCGCAGCACCGTGCCGGAAGTGGCGCCGTTGGCGTATATGCCGCCGTCGACGCTGGGCGCCAGGCCGATGAAGGCGTTGGCCCCGAGCCGCCAGCCGGCGCGGCCCTTCACTTCCGCCAGCAGCGCCTGCGCGGCGCGCACCAGCTGTTCTTTTTCCTTGATGCGCGGGTCGGCGTGCAGGCTCATTTCGACGGCCTGCTCCAGGGTCACGGTCTGGGCCCGCGCCGGCGCGGCGACGGCGCCGACAACCGCCAGGGCCAGGAGGATGTCACGGGTTCGCATGGCCTGCCCCCTTGTCCTGAGCCTTGTTGTAGATGAACTGGCTGATAAGATTTTCCAGCACCACGGCGGATTGGGTAATCCGGATCTTGCCGCCGTTGGCCAGATTCTTGCTGTCGCCGCCCGGCTGCAGGGCCACGTATTGCTCGCCCAGCAGGCCCGAGGTCAGGATGGAAGCCGAGGTATCGGCGGGAAATTGATAGCGCTTGTCCAAGCGCAGCGCCACCTTGGCCTCGAAGTTGCCGTTGTCGAAAGAAATCTTCGCCACACGGCCGACCACCACGCCGGCGCTCTTGACCGGGGCGCGCACCTTGAGGCCGCCGATGTTGTTGAAATCCGCCGTCACTTCGTAGCTGTCGGCCGTGCTCAGCGTATTGATGGTGCTCACCTTGACCGCCAGGAACAGCAAGGCGGCGATGCCGCCGATCACGAACAGCCCGACCCAGAAATCCAGTATTCCCCGTTGCATGCCTATCCCTTGAACATGAATGCCGTGAGTACGAAATCCAGCCCCAGTATGGCCAGGCTGGACACCACCACGGTGCGCGTGGTGGCGAGCGCCACACCCTCCGCCGTGGGCTGCGCATCGAAGCCTTCGAACAGCGCGATGACGCTGACCGCCACGCCGAACACGGCGCTCTTGACGATGCCGTTGAGCACGTCGTGATGCCACTGTACCGCCGCCTGCATCTGCGACCAGAAGGTGCCGTCGTCCAGCCCGATCAGCACCACGCCCACCAGATAGCCGCCGAAGATGCCCGCCGCCGAGAACATGGCCGCCAACAGCGGCATGGAGATCACGCCCGCCCAGAAGCGCGGCGCCACCACGCGCGCGATGGGATCCACCGCCATCATTTCCATGGCCGAGAGCTGCTCGGTGGTCTTCATCAGCCCGACCTCGGCGGTGATGGCCGTGCCGGCGCGGCTGGCGAACAGCAGGGCGGCCACCACCGGCCCCAGCTCGCGCGTGAGCGAGAGCGCAACCAGCACCCCCAGGGCCGAATCGGAGCCGTAGACCTTGAGCGTCTCGTAGCCCTGCAACCCCAGCACCATGCCGACGAACAGGCTGGATACCAGGATGATGATGACCGACAGCACGCCGACATAATAAAGCTCGCGCAGCACCAGCCCCGGCCGCCGCAGCAGATCCCCCGAACGCAGCAGCACGGCCAGGAAGAAGCGCGCCGCATAGCCCAGCGTCCACACCCCCTCGCGCACGCGCCGCCCCAACCCGCCGATGCTGCGATACACCGCGCTAAACATGCGGCTGCTCCAGACCCAGCGCCTGGGCGTAATCAGGTGCCGGCAGATGGAAGGCCACCGGCCCCTCGATTTCGCCGTGCACGAACTGGCGCACGAAGGGCAGATCGGATTTTTCGATGTCCTCGGGGTGTCCCTCTGCGGCGATCACGCCGTCGGACATGATGTAGACATAATCGGCGATGGCGAAAGACTCCTTCACGTCGTGGGTCACCACCAGCGAAGTCATGCCCAGGGCGTCCGTGAGCCTGCGGATGAGGTTGCCCGCCACCGCGAGCGAAATCGGGTCCAGGCCGGTGAAGGGCTCGTCGTACATCATCAGCTCGGGATCGAGGGCGACGGCGCGCGCCAGCGCCGCGCGCCGCGCCATGCCGCCCGACAGCTCCGCCGGCATGAAATCGGCCGCACCGCGCAGGCCCACGGCGTTGAGCTTCATGAGCACCAGATCGCGGATCATGTCGGCGGGCAGGTCGGTATGCTCGCGCAGCTGAAAGGCGACGTTGTCGAACACCGACATGTCGGTGAAGAGCGCGCCGAACTGGAACAGCATGCCCATGCGCCGGCGCAGGCGATAGAGCTCGCGCCGTTCGAGCTCGTTCACCGCCTGCCCGGCCACGCGCACGCGTCCGGCCGTGGGCTTGAGCTGGCCGCCGATGAGCCGCAACAGCGTGGTCTTGCCGCCGCCGCTTGCGCCCATGATGGCCACCACCTGGCCGCGCCGCGCGCGCAGCGTTATGCCCTTGAGCACCGCGCGGCCGCCGTAGGCGAAGTGCATATCCTCTATCTCGACCAGGTATTCGTCCGGCAAGGTATTTCCACCCGTGACCATTAGCCGTCGAATTTTAGCAAAGCCAGGCGGCCGCCTCCCCGCCCCGCCGCCCGCCGCAGGCGAAAATTTCTCGCATTGTTGCGCGCCGGCGCCCTGCCGCGCATGCGCCTTTGCGATAATCGCCGCAATGCGCTGCGATCTGTTCTACGAGCTCTCCCTGCCGCCCCTGCTGCGCCGCAGCGAAGCGCAGCTCTACGCCGACACCCTCGCCGAACTGGAATTGGCCGACCGCCTCGGCTACGGCGGCGCCTGGCTGGTGGAACACCACTTCATGCCCGGTTATTCGCACTCCACCAAGCCCGAGCTGTTTCTCGCCGCCGCCAGCCAGCGCACGCGCAACCTGCGCCTGGGGCTGGGCGTCATTCCCCTGCCCTACCATCACCCCATCCACGTCGCCGAGCGCGTGGCCACCCTGGATCTGCTCTCCGGGGGACGCCTGGAAGTCGGCATCGGGCGCGGCTTCTCGCCGCGCGAATACGCGGCCTTCGGCGCCGACATGGGGCAAAGCCGGCGCCTCACGGAACAGGGCCTGGAAGTGCTGCGCGCCGCGTGCTGCGGCCGGCCCCTGCCCGCTCCTTATGCCGGCCTCACCATCCTGCCGGCGCCCCTGCAAACACCGCCGCCGCTGTGGAGCGCCGCCGTCAGCCCGGAATCCTTCCGCTGGGCCGCGGCGCAGGGGCTGGGCGTGCTGGCGGGGCCGTTCAAGCCGTGGTTCATGGTGCGCCGCGACATCGCCGCCTACCGCGCCGCCTGGAGGGGAACGCAGGCGCCGTGCATCGGCATGACCGTGGGCGTGCTGTGCCTGCCCGACGGCGCGCGCGCGCGCCGCCTCGCCCAGCCTGCTTTCGAATGGTTTTACGGCGAGCTGTTCAAGACCACGCTGCCGGTGCTGGAGCGCCTCTATCCCAGCTACGAGCACTTCCACGATCTCGGCCGCCTGCGCCGCCTGATCGGCCTGGGCATCAAGCTGCGCGTGCTGGAAGCCCTGGGCATGGCGGTGGTGGGCGACCCTGCGCACTGCCGCGAGCGCCTCGCACGCTACGGCCGCGCAGGCGTCACCCACCTGCTGCTGGCCGTAGGCGCCGGGGCGGTCGACTCGGAAGTGGCCCAGGAAAGCCTCGTCTGCCTGGCCGAGCGCGTGCTGCCGCATCTGCCATGAAAATCTTCGTCACCGGCGCCGCCTCGCATCTGGCCGCGGCCCTGCTGCCGCGCCTGCTGGCGGCGCCCGGCGTGGAAGCCGTGACCGGCCTGGATGTGCGCGCCTCCGGCTGCGTCCATGCGCGCTACCGGGAAATCCGCGCCGACCTGTGCCGGGCCGACTGGAACGCCCTGCTGCGCGGGCAGGACGCCCTCGTGCACCTGGGTTTTGTGGTGATGCGCGGGCGCCTGCCGCTCGCACGCATGCGCGCGGTCAACGTAGACGGCGCGCAGCGCCTGTTCGACGCCGCCGCGCACCTGGCGCGCGTGGTGCATCTCTCTTCCGCCGCGGTCTACGGCAATGGCGAAAACCTGGCCGAATCCGCGCCGCTCGCTCCCCTGCCCGGTTTCCATTACGCGCAGCACAAGGCGCAACTGGAAGCCTGGCTGAAGACCCGCCACCCCCGGATCGTGCGCCTGCGCCCGCACGTCATCCTGGGGCCGCGTGCGCAGCCTTTCCTGCGCCGCCTGGCGAACACTCGCTTCTACCCCGCGGCAGGCAATCCCCTGCCGCGCTACCAATGCGTCCACGAGGACGACGTGGCCGACGCCATCCTCGCCGCCCTGCGACGAGATGCTGCCGGCCCCTACAATATCGCCCACCCGATGAGTTTCACCTTACGCGAACTCGCCGCGCGCGGCGGGCGCCGCCCCGTCGGCCTGCCGCTTGCGGCCGTGCGCGCCCTGCATTACGGCGCCTGGCTGTTCGCCGGCAGCGGCGGCGAACCGGGCTGGCTCAAGGGCCTGGCCGGCCCGCTCACACTCGATTGCGGGCGCGCCGAACGCGAACTGGGCTGGCAGGCGCGGCACGCTCCGGACGGCCTGAAAATTTAAATAGTCATTAACCCTGTCAAGCCGGCGCCTCTATCGTCGTTATTGGCTCATAACCCCCCATTCCTTAGGCGCGACCGCCGTCTTCCCGCCGCTCTGCCCGATGACCCCTCCCCTATCCGCCACCGATCCGGATGAACGCAGCGTCGTGCAGCAGGCCATGCTGAATGCCGGCGCCGATCTCGCCCAGGACGAGGATCCGGGGGACATTCTCCGGCGCTTCTGCGACACGCTGGTCACCGCATCCGGCCACATCCGCCTGGTGTGGATGTACGTCGGCGAGCCGGAAACTCCGGTGCTGCGCCCACAGTACGCAGCCGGCCCGGCCCGTGCCTATGCCGACGAGCTGGCCATCGGCATGGGCGGCGCCGAGCGCGCCAGCCCGGCCCGCCAGGCCCTGGAGCGGCATGAAATGATCCTCAAGCACCTGCATGACGATGCCATCCCGGCGCCTTGGCGGACCGCGGGCCGGAAGCACGGCCTGGAGTCCTGCCTGGTCATCCCCTTCGGCAGGCCCGGCGGCATCGGCCGCGGCATCGTCGCCGTGTATGCCGACCTGCCGGATTTTTTCGAGCAGGTCGGCCTGGATCCCTTCGCCGCCTTCGGCTACCTTGCCGATGCCGCCATGGCCCAGGCCGCCCTGCGCCAGAAGCTGCAGCGCATGGCCACGGTGGACGGGCTGTCCGGTCTGCTCACGCGCCAGGCCATGCAGGACATCCTGCAGCGCTTCGTCGCCCAGGCGCAGCGCCAGAATACCGGCTTCTGCCTGCTTTTGTGCGACATCGACCGCTTCAAGATCATCAACGACAACTACGGCCACCAGGCCGGCGACCGCGTCATCGCCGCCACCGCCGCGGCGCTGCGCGGCGCCCTGCGCACGGAGGACTGGGCCAGCCGCTGGGGCGGCGAGGAATTCCTCTGCCTGCTGCCGGGCATGGCCTGCGACGGCGGCAAGAGCCTGGCCGAACGGGTGCGCGGCGCGGTGGCCGGCCAGCCGGTGGATTTGGGCGATGGCCGCGCGGTGAAGGTGACGATCAGCATAGGCGTCGCCTGCCTGCCGGTGGCGGGCGGCACGCTGCAGGAACTGCTGGCGCACGTCGATTCCGCGCTCTACGACGCCAAGGCGGGCGGCCGCAACCGCGTGGTGCGCGCGAGCGGGCAGGCGCACAGCCTTTATTTCATGGCCAACGAGATCGACCAGGCCATCAGCGAAGACCGCCTGCGGCCGGCCTACCAACCCATCGTGCGCCTGGCGGACGGCGAACTGGTGGCGGAAGAGGCGCTCGCCCGCATGGTGCAGACCGACGGCCAGCTCATGGAGGCCGGGCGCTTCATCACCCAGGCGAGCCAGCTCCAGCTCGCCCACCGCATCGACCACGCCATCATGCGCCAGACCATGGACCATTGCGCCCAGCACATATTTGCCGGCCAGCCGCCGCTCACGCGCCTGGTCAACATCTCCGCCGACCTGCTGCGCCACCCCGAACTGGTGGACGATCTGATCGCCCGCGCCAAGGCCATCTGCGCCGCCTGCGGCGACCGCGTCGGCGCGCAAAAGCCGCTGGTCATCGAAATCACGGAGCGCGAGCTGCTGGGCGATCTGCAGGAGGCCAAACGGCTGCTCGATCCCTTCCACGACTACGGCATTCGCCTTGCGCTGGACGACTTCGGCAGCGGCTATTCTTCCTTCCACTACCTGGCGGAGCTGCCTTTCTCCTTCCTCAAGATCAGCGGCGACCTCGTCGCCAAGATCACCGTCAACCCGCGCGGCCGCCGCATCCTGCGCGGCATCCAGGAACTGGCGCGCGACATGGGGGTGCTCACCATCGCCGAAGGCGTGGAGGACCAGGCCACCGCCGACACCCTGCGCGAGATCGGCGTCGATTGGGTGCAGGGCTGGCTCTACGGCCGCCCGCGGCTGCTGGAAGCCGGCGCCGGCGCAGCAGGCGCCCCGGCCGCTGCGGCGTCCTAGAAGTCGGCAGTCGGCAGTCGGCAGTCGGCAGTCGGCAGTCGGCAGTCGGCAGTCGATTCTAGCTGCCTACTGAAGACTGCCAACTGCCAACTAAAAAAACCTACAGCTCGAAGCTCTGCCCCTTCGCCGGCATGTCCACCTGCCGGCCCGCCAGCAGTGCGGCGAACGCCGCCATGGTCTGCGCCTCGCCATGCACCAGGAAGGTCCACCGGGGCGCCGCGCGCCGGTGCCAGGCCAGCAGCTCGTCGCGGTCGGCATGCGCGGAAAAACCGTTGATGGTGTGGATGCGCGCGCGCACCGGGATGTCCTCGCCCAGCACGTGCACGGTGGCGGCGCCGTCGATGATGCGGCGCGCCAGCGTGCCGCGCGAGGCGTAGCCGACGAAGACCACGCTGCAGTCCTCGCGCCACAGGTTGTGCTTGAGGTGATGGCGCACCCGCCCGCCCGTGCACATGCCCGAGCCGGCCATGATCACCGCCCCCGCGGCGATGCGGTTGAGCGCCATGGAATCGGCCGCCTCGCGCAGATAGTGCAGGCCCGGGAAATGGAAAGGATCCTGCCCGTGCTCGAACAAGCGCCTGGTCTGCGCGTCGTAGCATTCGGGATGGCGGCGGAAGATTTCCGTCGCCGAAATCGCCATGGGCGAATCCAGGAACACCTGCATGGAACGCGGCAGCAGGTCCTGTTCCATGTCCGCGCGCAGGTAATAAAGGATCTCCTGCGCGCGCTCCAGGGCGAAGGTGGGGATGATGACGTTGCCGCCGCGCCGCAGGGTGTCGCGGATGGCCAGCCGCATCTCCTCCACCGAGGGCTCCAGCGGCTTGTGCAGGCGGTCGCCGTAGGTGGTCTCCATCACCGCGACATCGACGCCCTCGGGCACCGCCGGATCGCGCAGCAGCGGGCGCCCGGAGTTTCCCACGTCGCCCGAGAACAGCACGCGGTGTGCGCCGCCGGCGGCGTTTTCCACCAGCACGCTGGCCGAGCCGAGGATGTGGCCGGCATCGACGAAAGTCGCCTTGAGGCCGGGCGCCAGCTCCAGCGCCTCGCCGTAGCGCGCGGTGCGCCCGAAACATTCCATCGCCGCCAGCGCATCCAGGGTGTCGTACAGCGGCGCGGGCGCATCGCGCCGGCCGCGGCGCTGCTCCTTGCGCGCCTGCCAGCGCGCCTCTTCCTCCTGCAAGTGCGCGGCGTCGAGCAGGACGATGCGCGCCAGTTCGCGCGTCGCCGCGGTGCAGATGATCTCGCCGCGGAAGCCGCGCTTCACCAGCAGCGGCAGGCGCCCGCAATGATCCAGGTGGGCGTGGGTCAGGAGCACGCAATCGACGGCGGCGGCATCGAAGCCGAAGGGCTCGGCGTTCTCCTCGGCCAGCTCGCGTCCGCCCTGGTACAGACCGCAGTC
Source organism: Pseudomonadota bacterium (assembly GCA_021802555.1). Classification (GTDB taxonomy): domain Bacteria; phylum Pseudomonadota; class Gammaproteobacteria; order Burkholderiales; family Thiobacillaceae; genus JAJXXS01. The sequence goes on along the minus strand of JAJZRU010000039.1, from coordinate 4,019 downwards.
GATAAGGATGCGCTTGCCCGCCGCCTCCAGCAGGTGGCAGGAGCCGGTGACGTCCTGGTCGGCGCCGTGGAAGGAGAGTCTCATGGCGTGCCCCGCTCGTTATTGGAAAAACGGCTAGCGATAAACCTCGCTGCGCTGGCCGATCCGCACCACCAGCACGCGCAGGCGGCTGTCCTGGAGTTCGCAGATCACCCGGCAGTCCCCCACGCGGTAGCGCCACAGCCCGCCCAGCGGGCCGGTGAGCGCCTTGCCCGCGCTGCGCGGGTCGCCTGAGGCAGCGATGCGTTCATCCAGGTAATCGACGATGCGGCGTGCCATCGGCCTATCGAGTTTGCGCAGTTGATTCCTGGCCGTATCGGCGTAATCAATCGTCCAGCCCAAGATCTTTTCTCACCTGCGCGGCGGCATGCACCTCTTCCCGTCCGGCGCGCACGCGCTCCAGCACCTCGGCAGCCAGGTAATAATCCTCCAGCTCCTCCAGCCCTTGCTCAATGAGTTTGCGCAGGTAGTAAGCCTTGGTTCGCCCGGTTTGCGCCGCCAGAAAATCCAGCCGCCGTTCGGTTTCTGGCTCCAAACGTATCGAGGTAGCCATCAGGGTGTCCTCCAGGCGAAAAAATACATGTATTCACTATATCACACCAAGGGCCCTCCGCCACCGCACCCCTCAGCGCCCCGGAAACAGCGGCGTGCCGTTGGCCTCGTGCCATTGCAGGATGCCCTGCCAGATGTCCCGCGCACTTTCCGCGTACCAGAACAGATCGCGGTCCTCCGCCTCGATCACCCCTTCGTCCACCAGAAAATCCACGTCGAAGGCGCGCCGCCAGTAATCCTCGCCCACCAGGATCACCGGCACCGGCCGCAGGGTGCGCGTTTGGATCAAAGTGAGGGTTTCGAACAGCTCGTCCATGGTGCCGTAGCCGCCGGGGAAGGCCACCAGGGCGCGCGCGCGCAGCAGGAAGTGCAGCTTGCGCAGCGCGAAATAATGGAAGCGGAAGCACAGATCCGGCGTGATGTAGGGGTTGGGGTACTGCTCGTGCGGCAGCGAGATGTTGAGCCCCACATTCTTGGCGCCCACGTCGTAGGCGCCGCGATTGGCCGCCTCCATCATGCCCGGACCGCCGCCCGTCATCACCACCACGCGGTTGTCCTGCGGCCCGGCGCCCGCGCCGCCCACCAGGCGTCCCAGCTCCCGCGCGGTGTCGTAATAGTGGCTCTTGGCCAGGATGCGCTCCGCCACGCCCAGGCGCTTTTCCAGCACCGCGTCGCCGGGCCTCGATTTCGATTCCGCGAGCAGGGCCTCCACGCGGCGCCGGGCCACGGCGGGCTCGCAGATGCGCGTGCTGCCGAACACCACGATGGTGTGCTCGATGCCATGCTGTTCGAGCAGCTGCTGCGCCTTCTGATAATCGATCTGCAGGCGCACGCCGCGCGTCTCGTCCCGGTCGAGGAAATCCACGTCGCGGTCGGCCTGGCGGTAGCTCGCGCTCGCCATGAGGGCCTGCACGCGCCGCGGCGCGTCGGGGTCCTCGCCGGCGGGCTTGGGCTGATGGCCCGGCAGCGGCTCGCGCCGCAGATGGGGGTGCGCCGGAGCGGGCGGCAGGCGGGTGGGATCGGGCATGGTGCGCTCCCCTGCGGAAGGGCCCTGTGCGGGCGGGCTTACAGCATAGCGCAACGGACTGGCGGCGAAATCGCAGCGCCCCCCCTGCTCAGGCCAGCTCGCCGCTGCGCAGACCGTCTTCCACCAGTTGCGCCAGCTCGCGCTCCGCCGCCGCCAGGGCTTCCCAGGAGCGGCCCGCCGGAGGGGCGTCCAGCAGCGCGGCGATGCGGCGATGCGCCTGGGCGATGGGCGTCTCGCCCCAGCCCCGCGCTTCCAGATAGCGCATCAACGCGCCGTCCGGCAAGGGCGGCAGCGGCAGGGCTCCGCCGCGCAGGTTTTCCAGATAGCAGCCGTCGGTGAGGGCGCGGCGCTGCAAATGCGCGGCATAGGCGCCCAGCAGGCTGGTGGGATGGCGCGCCCCCAGCAGCGCGGGCGGGCGCCAGGCCTCCACCCAGGCTGCCATGTCCGCCGCTGGCATGGGCCGCGCAATAGCGTAGCCCTGCACCGCTTCGACATCCAGCGCCACCATGGCATCCAGGATGGCCTCCGTCTCCACGCCCTCCACCACCAGCTGGGCGTCCAGCCCGCGCGCCAGGCTCTGGATGCTCTGCACGAACACCAGGTTGCCGGGCGACTCGTGCAAGTCGCGCACGAAGCCCTGATCGAGCTTGATCTTGTCCACCGGCAGCTCCTTCAGGCGCAGCAGCGACGAATAGGCCGAGCCCACGTCGTCCAGAGCGATGCGCACGCCCGCCGCCTTGAGCGTACCGAGGCACTCGCGCGCCGCCGGCAGGGAGAGGAAATCGCCGTCTTCGAGGATTTCCAGCACCACGCGCCGCGGCGGCATGCCGGCCTGGGCCAGCAGCTCCAGAAAGCGGCCCAGAAACGCCCGGTCCACGAGCGCCTCCGGCTCCATGTTCACCGCCAGATCCAGCTCCAGCTCGACGCCCGCGTCATCCAGGCGCTTGAGCAGCGCGAGCCCCTGGCCCAGCATCAGGAGACTCAGTTCGCAACGCTCGCCGCGCCCCAGGAGATACAGGAATTCCGCCGGCGCCAGCACGCGCTCGCCGTCGCGGATGCGCGCCAGCGCCTCCACGCCGATGAGCCGTCCCTCGCGCAGCGACAGCACGGGCTGGAAGTACGCCACTGCGTCGCGCGCGAGCTGCTCGCGCAGGCGGCGCGAAGACACCAGCTCGCCGGGATGGAAGCACTGCCAGTAGCGCTCGCGCGTGCCTTTCTTCGTCTTCACCGCATACAGCGCCTGGTCGGCGTGGCGCAGCAGGCCGTCGGGGTCGGCCTCGTCCAGCGGATAGATGGTCACCCCGGCGCTGCATCCCACGCTCACGCTCGCGCCGTTGGGCAGGACGAAGGGCGCATGGATGGCCTCCCCCACGCGCGCGAGCGCGGCCTCCAGGTCGTCCACATGGGCCAGATCCTCGAACACCAGCACGAACTCGTCGCCGCCCAGGCGCGCCACTAGATCGGTGCCGCGCAGCCGGTCTTCCAGGCGCCGGCCCACTTCCTGCAGCAAAACATCCCCCATGGCGTGGCCGTGGGTGTCGTTCACCGGCTTGAAGTCGTCCAGGTCCAGGAGCGCCACCGCCAGCAGCTTTTCGTGGCGCGCGGCGCGCGCAATGGCTTCCGCCATGTGCGCCGCCAGGGCATCGCGGTTGGGCAGGCCGGTGAGCGGGTCGTGCGTGGCCTGCCGGCGCAGGCGCGCCTCCGCCACCACGTGCTGCTCGTAGTCGCGGCAGGCCAGGCAGGCGCGCCCCAGATGCTCGGCCACCCCCGCAAGATCGCGCAGGAAATCCTCCGGCAGCGGCCAGGCGCGCCCCATCAACAGCCAGCCGAAATGCGCCAGCGGAAAGCCGTAAAAAACCAGCGCCTCGCTGCGCGCCCGCCAGATGTCGCCGCTCTGCGGCGCCATGCTCCGCAGCTGGCACATCATGTCCTTCCACACCTGGCTGCGGCCGATGGCCGCCGGCGCGGCATGCACCACCGGGCAGTCCTCACGGTCGCAGGCCAGCACCGCGGCGCCGCCCGCGCTCGTGCGACGCACGAAAAAACCCACGAACTGGCGCAGCATGGCGTGCATATCCTGGCTCAGGCCGATGCGCTGGCTCAGCTCCAGCAGCACCTCCAGGCGCAGCACGCGCTCGTTGTCGGCGCGGACGTTGGCGTCATCCATGCAGCAACCCCAGCACGGCGGTCTTGTTGAGGAATTCCACGCAGTCGTGCCCGCTGCTGGCGATCTCGCCCAGGCCCAGCACCCCGCACACAGGCTCGCCCGCCGTCAGCAGCGCCAGTTCGCGCGCATAGTCGGCGCCCAGAAACTGCGCACGCGAAATGCAATCCACGATGAGCGGCAGCCCCGCCGGCGCGCCCCGCGCGGCGGCGTAGGCCTGCTGCCGCGCCGCGCCGG
>JAJZRU010000038.1 GCA_021802555.1 Pseudomonadota bacterium | reverse complement strand
TTGGCGGAGAGGGGGGGATTCGAACCCCCGTTAGGGTATGACCCTAAACACGCTTTCCAGGCGTGCGACTTAAACCACTCATCCACCTCTCCGGGAAGCGCGGCATTATGCCGGAAGAAGCCCTCGCCAGGCAATGGCGCGGGCCATGATAAGATGAACCGGCCGCTAATCATTGAGGAATTCGCGGTGCCCTCCGCTTCGTCCCGCCTGCATCGGCAGCTCAACCAGAACAGCACTCCGTACCAGGATCCCCTGGGCCGGCTGGCTTGGGAGAGCCTGGATGCGAACGCCTGGTGGCTGCCGCAGGCGGCCGTCTCCCTTGCCGGCATCGCGGCTTTCGAGACTCAGCCCGAGGAAGTCAGGCGGCGCCTGTCGCGCCTGGAGTTTCTCGGCTTCCTCGACGCCGGGCTGTGGCTGGAAGGCATTTTCATGGAGCGCATCGCCCGCAGCCTGTCCTCCAGCGGCACCGCCGCCGAGCGCATGTACCACTTGCACGAATTGCGCGAAGAGGCGGGGCACAGTCTGATGTTCCTGCAGCTCATGGAGAAAAGCGGGCTGCATCTGCCGCGCCGAGGCATCTCCCGGCCCTGGCTCATCGACCTCCTGGGACGCCGCTTGCCGCCGCGCGGTGCGCTGTTCTGGCTGTCGGTGGTGGTGGGCGAGGAAGTACCCGACCGGCTGAACCGCGCCATCCGCACCTTGGGGGAGCACAGCGTGGACCCGCTGGTGCGCCAGATGTGCACCCTGCACATCATCGACGAGGCGCGCCACATTGCCCATGCACGCGATGCGCTGGAGCACGCCTTGGCCAGCGCGAGCCCGGCGCGCAGGCGTTTACTCACGCCCTTGGCCGATGCTCTCATCCGCCGCTTTCTGGACACTTTCTACCTGCCTGCTGCGGCGGTCTACGAACTGGCCGGCCTCACCCCCGGCAAGCGCTGGCAGGAACTGGCCAGGCGCAACCCGGCGCGGCGTGATTTCGTTCGGGAATGCGTCGCTCCGACCCTGAATTACCTGCGCCGGCTCGGCTTGGCGGTGGCGCTGCCGGGCGCCTGACCGCGTCGCGTGTAACAGGCGGTCAATGCTGGCGCAGGAACAGGCGGCGGAAGTTCGCGCTGGTCGCCTCACCCACCGCGTCCGGGCTCAGGCCGCGCAATTCGGCGATGTGCTCGGCGACGTGGCGCACGAAGGCCGGCTCGTTGGTCTTGCCGCGCTGCGGCACGGGCGCGAGATAAGGCGCGTCGGTCTCGATGAGCATGCGTTCCAGGGGCACCGCGCGGGCGACTTCCTTGAGCGCCTGCGCATTCTTGAATGTGACGATGCCGGAAAAGGAAATGTAAAACCCAAGGCGCATTGCCTCTTGCGCGACCGCCAGGCTTTCCGTGAAGCAATGCATGACGCCGCCTACCTCGGCGGCGCCCTCTTCGCGCAGGATGCGCAAGGTGTCCTCGGCCGCCGCGCGGGTGTGGATGATGAGCGGCTTGCCGCCGGCGCGCGCGGCGCGGATATGGGTGCGGAAACGCGCCTGCTGCCAGGCCAGCGGCCCGGGCTGGCGATAGTAGTCCAAGCCGGTTTCGCCGATCGCCACCACCCGCGGATGATCAGCGAGACGCGCCAGTTCCTCGGCGTCGGGCTCCAGGCAATGCTCGTGATCGGGGTGCACGCCCACCGAGGCCCACAAGCGTGCATCGGACTCGGCCAGCGCCAGCACCTCGGGGAATTTTTCCGTCTCTACGCTCACGCACAGCGCCTGCTCCACGCCGTTTTCCTGCATGCGCGCGAGCAGTTCCTCGCGGCGGCCGGCGAAATCGGGAAAATTGAGGTGGCAGTGCGAATCGATGTACATGACGGCGTTCGTTTATAACTTGTGGCAGAACGAGCTGCCCGCACATTGAAACCGGCGTGCCGCCGGTACATGCAGAGGCGCCGCTTGCCGAGTGCAGCGGCAGAAGCTCAGATGGCCGCCTCGCCGGATTCCCCGGTGCGGATGCGTATCACCTGCTCGACGGGAAGTACAAAGATCTTGCCGTCGCCGATCTTGCCGGTGCGCGCCGCGTTCACGATAGTCTCGATTGCTTTTTCCGCGAGGCTGTCGGTCACCACGACCTCGATCTTCACCTTCGGCAGGAAATCAACCACATACTCGGCGCCGCGATACAGCTCGGTATGGCCCTTTTGGCGTCCAAACCCTTTCACCTCGGTCACCGTAAGCCCTGCGACACCTATGTCGGAAAGCGCTTCCCGCACTTCGTCAAGCTTGAACGGCTTGATGATAGCCTCGATTTTTTTCATGAGCCCACCTCTTCTGGTCGAAAATGCGATGTTATGGGATAGCGCCGGTCACGGCCGAAATTGCGCGGGGTGACGCGCACCCCCGGGGCCGCCTGCCGACGCTTGTATTCCGCCCGATCTATCATGCGCAGCACCCGCGCCACGATAGCGGGGTCGATGCCGAGACCGCAAATCTCCTGATAACTCTTGTCTCCCTCGACATAGGCCTCGATGATCCTATCGAGAACGTCATAGGGCGGCAGCGCGTCCTGGTCCGTCTGATTCGCCCGCAGCTCCGCCGACGGCGCGCGATCTATGATGCGCTGGGGGATTATCGGCGCCAGCGCATTACGATGGTGCGCCAGGGCATATACGCGCGTCTTGCTGACATCCTTCAAAACGGCAAAGCCGCCAGCCATGTCGCCGTACAACGTCGCGTAGCCAACGGCCATTTCGCTCTTGTTCCCCGTGGTCAGCACCAAACTGCCGAACTTGTTGGAGAGCGCCATGAGCAAGACCCCCCGTATCCGGGCCTGTAGGTTTTCTTCGGTGAGATCGAACGGCAGGCCGTCGAACAAGTCGGCAAGCGAACTCAACAGACTCTCGTACACGAGCTTGATGGGGATCTCGTCGTAGTGCACCTTGAGCGCCTCCACCATTTGCCGGGCATCTTCTACGCTCATCGCCGCGGTAAATTCGGACGGCATCATGACGGCGTGCACGCGCTTGGCGCCCAAGGCATCTACGGCCAGCGCCAGGGTCAGCGCCGAATCGATGCCCCCAGAGAGTCCCAGATGCACCTCCTTGAAGCCGTTTTTCCGCACATAGTCGCGCACGCCCAGCACGAGCGCCCGATAGATGCCGTCGAGTTCCTCCGGCTGCGGGGTCGCGTCGTTGCCTGCCGGCGCCCCGTCCTCCAGATCGACGAAATAGACATCCTCTTGCCAGGCGGGAAACAGATGAGTGGCGTTGCCGGCCTTATCCATGGCAAAGGAGCTGCCGTCGAACACAAGTTCGTCCTGCCCTCCGAGCAGGTTGCCGTAGACCAGGGGGATGCCCGCTTCCAGCACCCGGGCGCGCGCCACCTCGATACGCTCGGCATGCTTGCCAATGTGGTAGGGCGACGCGTTCGGCACCAGCAGGACTTGAGCCCCCGCCTGCGCCGCCAGTTCTGCCGGCCCGCGCTCCCATAGATCACCGCAGATATTCAAACCGAAACGCAGCCCCTGATGCTCGAACACACAGGGCTCGACGCCGGGAACGAAGGTGCGGCACTCGTCAAATACGCTGTAATTGGGCAGCTTCTGCTTGTGGTAAACGGCGATCACGGCGCCGTCGCGCAGCACCGCAGCGGCGTTGTACACCTTCTCATCGCTTTCGCGCGGATAACCCACCACCACGGCCAGCCCGGCCGGCAGCCTGCCGGCCAGCTCTCGCAACGCCGCCGCGCAGGCGCGACGAAAATCGCCCCGCAGCACCAAATCCTCCGCCGGATAGCCGGCCAAGCCCATTTCCGGAGTGAGCAAGACGGCGGCACCTTTTTCGGCCGCCTTGCGCGCAGCTTTCTCTATCCTGACGGCGTTGCCGGCAACATCGCCAACGGTCAGATTGAGCTGGGCGATCGCGATTTTCATGTTCTGGCCGCCATAGCCTGCCGCATGGCGGCACCGATATCAGCCGGGGAACGTGCCACCGCCACTCCGGCCTTTTCCAGCGCGCGCATTTTTTCCTCCGCAACGCCCTTGCCTCCGGCGATAATCGCGCCGGCATGGCCCATGCGCTTGCCGCGCGGAGCGGTAACGCCGGCGATGTAGGCCGCGACCGGCTTGCTTACGCCGCTCTGGATGAACTCGGCCGCCTCTTCTTCCCGACTGCCGCCGATTTCCCCCACCAGGACGATGGCCTCGGTTTGGGCATCGCGTTCGAACAGCTCCAGACAATCGATGAAGTCCATCCCTTTGATGGGATCGCCGCCGATGCCAACGCAAGTGGTCTGCCCCAGGCCCAATTTCGTCGTTTGATGTACGGCTTCGTAGGTGAGCGTGCCCGAGCGCGACACGATCCCAACCTTGCCGCGCCGATGAATGGATCCCGGCATGATGCCGATCTTGCATTCTCCCGCCGTGATGATGCCCGGGCAGTTGGGGCCGATCAGGCGCGCGCCGTTGGCCCGCAACGCCGCCTTGACATTGAGCATGTCGCGCACGGGGATGCCCTCCGTGATGCAGACGATGAGGGCGATGCCGGCATCCGCAGCCTCCATGATGGAATCGGCGGCATAAGCGGCCGGCACGTAGATCACAGAGGCATCGGCGCCGGTTTGCGCCACTGCGGCCCGCATGGTATCGAAGACCGGCAGCCCGAGGTGGGTCTGCCCGCCCTTGCCCGGCGTGACCCCGCCGACCATGCGCGTGCCATAGGCCAGCGCCTGCTCCGAATGGAAACTGCCCTGCTTGCCGGTAAATCCCTGGCAGAGGACCTTGGTCTCGCGGTTGATGAGTATGCTCATCGCGCCGCCTCCACCGCGCGCCGGGCAGCATCGGTCAAATCCGCCGCCGAGACGATCGCCAGCCCGGATTCGCCCAGGATGCGCTTGCCCTGGTCCACGTTGGTCCCTTCCAGGCGCACCACCACGGGCACCTGCACGCCCACTTCCCGCACCGCCCGGACGATGCCCTCGGCGATCACGTCGCAACGCATGATGCCGCCGAAAATATTGACCAGCACTGCCCGCACCCGACCGTCCGCCAGGAGTATCTTGAACGCCTGGGCCACGGTTTCTGCCGAGGCCCCGCCGCCTACATCCAGAAAATTGGCGGGCTCGCCGCCGTGCAGCTTGATGAGGTCCATGGTGGCCATCGCCAATCCCGCGCCGTTCACCATGCAGCCGATATTGCCCGAGAGGGCGACATAATTGATGCCTGCCTCATGCGCCGCCGCTTCGCGCGGGTCGGACTGGCTGTCATCCCGCAGGGAGGCGAGCCGGCTCTGGCGATACAGCGCGTTGTCATCGACCGCCATCTTGCAATCCAGCGGCAACAGGCGGTCGTCCTGCGTGACGACCAGCGGATTGATCTCCAGCAGGGCCAAATCCAACTCCACGAAAAGCCGGTACAGGCCGGGCAGCAGCCGGCAGAAATTCTTGTACGCCTGGCCCGTCAGCCGCAGCGCAAAAGCCAGGTTGCGAACCTGATAATCCTGCAGGCCCAGCAAGGGATCGCACAGTTCGCGCAGCACCTCGTCGGGGCGAGTGCGCGCCACTTCCTCGACGTCCATGCCCCCGGCGGCGGAAGCAACCACGGCCACCCTTTCCGCCGCGCGATCCACCAGCAGGCTCACATAAAGCTCGCGCGCAATGGTCAACCCCTCTTCGATGAGCACCCGATCCACCGGCTGCCCTTCGGGCGCGTTCTGATAAGTCACCAGCCGCCTGCCCAGCAGTTCGGCGGCGCAACTTTCCACGTCTTGCAGGTTCGCGGCGAAGCGTATGCCACCCGCCTTGCCGCGCCCGCCGGCATGCACCTGGGCCTTGACCACCCATCCCTGTCCCCCCAGGCGTGCAGCCGCTTCCTTCGCCGCGGTGGGGTTGTCGGCAACCTCCCCGCGCGGCGCCGCCAGGCCCGCTTCGCGCAGCATCTGTTTGGCCTGGAACTCATGTAAATTCATGCGATATCGGTTGCAACGCGAACAAGCCCGCATTGTGGAGGAAATCCCTTGGCCGGAAAAGCCGTCGAAGTGCGCCGCCACGCCAGCCTGGCGGAACTCCCGCGCGAGGCCTGGAACGCCTTGGCGGGAGATGCCCCCTTCACGCGCCATGAGTTTCTGCATGCGCTGGAAGCCAGCGGCTGCGTCGGAGCGGACACCGGCTGGGAGTCCTGCCACATCAGCCTTTGGCAGGGCGGCGAACTGGTCGCGGCCGCCCCGCTGTACCGGAAATCTCACTCCTGGGGAGAGTACGTCTTCGACTGGGCCTGGGCCGATGCACTGGAAAAGGCCGGGGGTCGTTATTACCCCAAGCTGCTGTGTGCGGTGCCTTTCACACCGGTGAGCGGCCCGCGCCTGCTGAGTAAAAACGCGGCCTTCGGAAGTCAGCTCCTGCAAGCCGCGCTGCAGGCTGTCCAAGAGGCTGGGCTGTCCTCTTTCCACTGCCTTTTTCCCCGCGCCGAAGACCTGGCTCTGCTGGAACAGCAGTTGCTCGTGCGCCGCGGCTACCAATACCACTGGCACAACGAAAGCTACCGTGACTTCGCCGAATTCCTCGGCCGGCTCTCCCACGACAAGCGCAAGAAAATCCGCCAGGAGCGGCGCAAGGTATTCGACGCCGGCTGCCGCTTCGTCCACAAAACCGGCCGCGACATCACGGAATCCGACTGGCTGTTCTTCCACCGCTGCTACGTACAGACCTATCGGCAGCACCGTTCCACGCCCTACCTAAACCTCGACTTCTTCCTGCGTTTGAGCGCCGAGATGCCCGACAACCTCCTGCTCATCGTGGCCGAGCGCGACGGCAAACCCGTTGCCTGCGCCCTCGACCTGTTCGACCGCACCACCCTGTATGGGCGCTACTGGGGGGCCCTGGAATACCTGCCTGGCCTGCATTTCGAAACCAGCTACTATCAGGGCATGGAGTTTTGCCTGCAACGCGGCCTGGCCGTATTCGAAGGCGGTGCTCAGGGCGAGCACAAGCTGGCCCGCGGTTTTCTGCCCGCTGTCACCCACTCCGCCCACTGGCTGGCGCATGCCGGGCTGGCGCACGCGGTCGAGGAATTCGTGCGCCGCGAGGGCCACGCCATCGAGCATTACCTGGATGAGTTGGACGGCCCCTACCGCAGAGATACGAGCCGTGCTGATCGCCCAACTGAGTGACCTCCACCTGGGGCCGCCGGGCTGGCTGCTGGGCGGGCGTGTGGATACCGCCGCCTGCCTGAACGCAGCCCTGGATCATCTGTTGGCCCTCAAGCCGGCACCCGACGTCGTGGTCCTGAGCGGCGACCTCACGGATGGCGCCAGCGCGGAATGCCCCGGCCCCGGTTTTTTTGGACACGATTTTGGGGTAAATCGTTGTTGTCCAAAGAAAGGGGGTTTTGATGTCTGAAGGAAAGAAGAAGGGTGTTGCGCCGGGCTCGCTGGAAGGAGCGCGTAGCGCGACTGGAAGCGAGGCCGGCGCGGCGAAGCGCTGGTCGGCCAATCGCAAGAAGGAAGTCGTGCTGCGCCTGCTGCGCGGTGAATCCATCGATGCGCTCTCGCGCGAGCTCGGCGTCGAGATATACCGCCTGGAGCAATGGCGCGAACGCGCCCTGGCCGCACTCGATTCAGGGCTGCGTGAGCGCGGCGACGATCCGCTGACGCGCCAGCTCGACGCCGCCAAGCATCGCATCGGCGAGCTGACCATGGAGATCGAGATCCTGCGCCGCGAACGGGAGGCCCGCCGCCCTTTTGCCTTGAAGAGGTCGCCGCGATGAGCGCCGAGAGGTCGCCCGGCGCCCATCGACGCTACGGCCTCAAGCGGGTGTGCGACGTGCTGGAATTTCCCCGCTCCAGCGTGTATGCCCGGCGGCAGCGGGACAGCGGTAAGGCTGTCCCGCTCGCCCCGCAGAAACGCGGCCCCAAGCCCAAGGTGAGCGATGCCGACCTGCTGGCGGCCATCCAGGCCGATCTGGCAGCCTCGCCCTTCCTCGGCGAGGGCCACCGCAAGGTCTGGGCGCGGCTGCGCCTCCGGGGCATTCGCGTGGCGCGTAAGCGGGTGTGCCGCGTGATGCGGGAGAACCACCTGCTCTCGCCGCACCGCACGCCCAAGGGCGCGCCCGATCCTCATACCGGCACGATCACCACCACGGCGCCGGACGTGATGTGGGGCACTGACGGCATCCGCATCGAAACGGTCGACGAGGGCTGGGTCTGGGTGTTCTGTGCGGTCGATCATTTCAACGCCGAATGCGTGGGCTGGCATGCCGTCAAGATCGGCAACCGCTTCGCCGCCCTGGAACCCATCGCGCAGGGGCTGACCCGCCACTTCGGCTCGACGGGCAAACAGGTTGCGCGCGGGCTTTGCCTGCGCTTCGATCACGGCACCCAGTACATGGCCGATCACTTCCTCAACCAGGTCAAGTTCTGGGGGATCACCCCCAGCCCGGCGTTCGTGGCCGAGCCGCAGACCAACGGGGTGGCGGAACGCTTCAACCGGACGCTGAAGGAGCAGGCCATCCACGGCCGCATCTTCCAAAACCTGGCGGCGGTGCGCCAGGCCGTGGGCGAATTCGTCGAGCGTTACAATGCACATTGGCGTCTCGAAAAACTGGGCTTCCTGTCACCCCGGGAAGCCCGTCAGGCGGCCCGTCTCAAGGACGCCGCCTGATGCGTAAATCCGTGTCCAGACAACCGGAACCGGTACAGCGCCAGCGCGGAAGAATATCGATATTTGCACAGGCTGCTGCAGCGGCTCGACCGGCCTTATTTCCTGATGGCCGGCAACCATGACCGGCGCGCAACGCTGCTGGAGGTCTTCGGCGGCCAGCCCTGCCTCCCCGTGGAGCACGGGTTTTTGCACTATGCCGTCGAACTCGGCGGCCACCGCCTGCTATTCCTCGATACCCTGGACGAAGGCCGGGAGGAAGGCGCCCTGTGCCCGGAAAGGCTGGGCTGGCTGCTGGGCGAGCTGGACGCCCACCCGAACACCCCGACCCTGGTCTTCCTGCATCATCCCCCGTTCGCCTGCGGCATCGCCGGTATGGACACCATAGGGCTGAAGGCACCGCAGGGCCTGGAGCGAGTGATCGGAAACAGCGCTCAAGTCCGGCTCATGGCCTGCGGTCATGTGCATCGCAGCATATTCACCACCTGGGCCGGCAAACCCGCCTGCATCTGCCCGAGCCCCGCCCAGCAAATCCATCTGGATCTGAGCGGCGACGCAGGCTTGCGCTATACCCTGGAACCCGGCGGCTTCCTGCTGCACCAGGTCACGGCTGACGCTGTCGTCAGCCACGTGGTCGCCAGCGTGCCGTTTTTGGGCCCCTATGACTACGACTGAGAACCCCCTCAGGCGGGGATGAGGGTACGCATTTTCTGCAGGGCACGGACCTCGATCTGGCGTATGCGCTCCGCCGAAACGCCGTATTCGGCGGCCAGTTCATGCAGCGTCGGGGCATCCGACTCCTTGAGCCAGCGCCGCTCGACGATGCTGCGGCTGCGCTCGTCCAGGCTTTGCAAGGCCTCTTGCAGCGCACTGCGCTGCTTCTCCGCCAGTTCGCGCTGGGCCAGAGCCGTTCCCGGCTCATCCTCCGGGCTCGCCAGATAAGCCAGCGGGCTGTAGGACTCTTCGCCGTCTTCCACCGTCGGATCGAGGGCCACGTCGTGGCCGGAGAGGCGGGTTTCCATTTCCAGCACTTCCGCACGGCTGACGCCCAAATCCCTCGCCACGGCGTCGGCTTCCGCCAGGCTCAGGCTGGCCAGGCTCGACTTCATGCTGCGCAGGTTGAAAAACAGCTTGCGCTGGGCTTTCGTGGTGGCGACTTTGACCAGGCGCCAATTGCGCAAAATATATTCGTGGATTTCGGCCTTGATCCAGTGCAGGGCAAAGCTCACCAGGCGCACGCCCCGATCGGGGTCGAAGCGCTTGACCGCCTTCATCAGGCCGATATTGCCCTCCTGGATCAAATCCGCCTGCGGCAGGCCATAGCCCAGATAATGGCGCGCCACGCCGGCCACCACGCGCAGGTGGGACAGCACCAGTTGGCGCGCGGCTTCCACGTCCTGCTCCTGCTTCCAGCGCAATGCCAGGTTTCTTTCCTGCTCAGCGCTCAAAAGCGGGTAGCCGTTCACGGCCTGGATGTAACCCTCCAGGTTGTGCGCAACCACGGGAAATTTCATGGTAAGGGCGGTGTCCATCTTGCCAGTTGCTCCCAATTTAAATCGGTTCCATGTTAGCACTCATGCATATCGAGTGCCAATCCGGCCAGGGGTTCCTCGTTCTTGGCAATAAATGGCGTAACCCAATGCCAAATAAGACAAATAATCCTAAATTCCTCACCACAGAGACACAGAGGCACGGAGAAACACAAGGGGCCAACAGGTTGCCAGCGCTTTGCCCCTCACCCAACGGGTGACCGGCACTTGCGACGCAACTCTTTGTTTTTTCCTCCGTGTCTCTGTGTCTCTGTGGTGCAAATGCGGTTTTCAGGATAATGCGTTGCGGCCGGATGGGCCGGGAAGGCGCCCGAATGCCAGCGAGCCGGCTTCCCCGCCGTCTTTGGCCTCGGACGGGTGGGCTATCATGCAGGCCTCGCCCTCGCCCCGTCGTCATGTCACCCCGCCCCTACGCCGCTCTCACGCCCGACCGCATCCTCGATGCGCTGGAAAGCACGGGCCTGGTCGCCGATGGCCGGCTGCTCGCGCTCAACAGCTACGAGAACCGCGTCTATCAAGTGGGCTTGGAAGACGCCGCGCCGGTGGTGGCCAAGTTCTACCGCCCGGAGCGCTGGTCCGATGCCGAGATTCTGGAGGAGCACGCCTACACGCAGGAACTCGACGCCCAGGAAATCCCAGTGGTCGCGCCCTTCGTGTTGAACGGTGCGACCCTGCACCATCACGGCGGCTTCCGCTTTGCGATCTATCCGAAACAGGGCGGACGCACGCCCGAATTCGACCAGGCCGATACCCTGGAGCGCACGGGGCGGTTTCTCGGCCGCATCCATGCAGTCGGCGCGCGGAGCGATTTTGCGCACCGTCCCACGCTCAACCTGCAGACCTTCGGCTTCGAGCCGCGCGATTTTCTCGGGCGGGGCGGCTGGCTGCCGCCCGATCTGCAGCCGGCGTGGGCGAGCGTGGTCGATCATGCGCTGCAAAGCGCGGCGCATTGCTTCGACCGCGCCGGTGCCATCAAGCACATCCGCCTGCACGGCGACTGCCACGCCGGCAACGTGCTGTGGACCGACGCAGGTCCGCATTTCGTGGATTTCGACGACAGCCGCATGGGCCCCGCGGTGCAGGATTTGTGGATGCTGCTTTCCGGCGAGCGCGAAGCGCAGGAGGCGCAGCTGCGCGAAGTCCTGGCGGGCTATGCCACCTTCGCCGACTTCGACCGGCGTGAACTGCATCTCGTCGAGGCGCTGCGCACCCTGCGGCTGATCCACTACGCCGCCTGGCTTGCGATGCGCTGGGACGATCCAGCCTTCCCGGCCGCGTTTCCCTGGTTCAATACGCCGCAATACTGGCAGGCCCGCATCCTGGAATTGCGCGAACAAATTGCGTTGATGGACGAGGCGCCACTGACAGTCTGAGTAAGGCAGCCGCCAGCCGATTGGCCGCCAAGGGGTGCGCACCTCTTCCCTGCCCCGCCTATTCGTCGACCTTGCCCCGCCCGGCCTTGACCGTCGCGCGCCGTGCCTTGCCTTCCAGCCGCTTCGCCACCGAGCTGCGGGTGGGGCGGCGCTTTTTCGGCACCACGGCAACGCTTGCGATCAGTTCCTGCAGCTGGCGCAGCGCTTCGGCGCGGTTCAATTCCAGGCTGCGGAATTCCTGCGCCTTGATGACGACCACGCCATCCTTGCTGATGCGCTGGTCGCCGAGATTGAGGAGCCGCTCGCGTATATCTTCCGGCAGCGACGACGCGGCGATGTCGAAGCGCAGGTGCACGGCGTTGGCGACCTTGTTGACGTTCTGTCCGCCCGCACCCTGCGCGCGCAGCGGCGTGATCTCGACCTCTTGCGGCGGAATGGTGCAACGGGGATGCATACGGGCGGCGGCGGTGAACGGTGAATCGAGGTGCTATTGTAGAGCTCCGCCCGCACCACCGCCGTCATGAAGATCTGGGTCGATGCCGACGCCTGCCCGGCAGTCATCAAGGACATCCTCTACCGCGCCGCCAACCGCGTGCAGGTGCCGCTCACGCTGATCGCCAACAAGCTGCTGCGCGTGCCGCCGTCGCCATGGATACGGGCGCTGCAGGTGCCGGCGGGATTCGATGTCGCCGACCAGCGCATCGCCCAGGAGGCGAGCGCCGGCGACCTGGTGGTCACCGCCGACGTGCCGCTCGCCGCCCTGGTGATCGCCAAGGGGGCCTGCGTGCTCGATCCGCGCGGCGACCTGCTCGACGCGGGCAACATCCAAGAGCGCCTGACCCTGCGCAACTTCATGGAAGGCCTGCGCGGCAGCGGTGTCGAAACCGGCGGGCCGGCAGCGTTTTCCGCCGCCGACCGCCAGTCGTTTGCCAATCGGCTCGACCGGCTGCTGGCGCAATACACGCGGCGCTGAACTGCCTATGCCCAGCTCCGCCAGCCCACGCCCCGCAAGTCGCGCACGAGAGTCGCGTTCCCTGAGGAGAGTGTTCATGCGTCCCTGGCATACGCTGTCGTTTGGCGGCCTGCTCGTTGCCGCATTGCTGATCGGCGCCGGCGCCGCGTCGGCACAAGCCCCGACCATCCCCAGCCAGGCGCTGGATACCACGGCGGGCACTGGCGACCACGCGGCGTGGTTGGCCGCACAGCCGGTGACGGCCAAACATGCAATGGTGGTCACCGCCCAGCACTATGCCTCCGAGGTCGGCCTGAAGATTCTCAAGCAAGGCGGCAATGCCATCGATGCAGCGGTGGCGATCGGCTATGCCCTGGCGGTGGTCGAGCCGTGCTGCGGCAACATCGGCGGCGGCGGCTTCATGGTGATCCACTTGGCCGGCGGCAAGAACGTGTTCCTCGACTTCCGTGAAAAGGCACCGCTCGCCGCCACGCCCACGATGTTCCAGGACGCGCAAGGCAACGTGGTTCCCGGGCGCAGCACCAAGACCTATCTCGCCGTGGGCGTGCCCGGCACGGTGCTGGGCCTCGACAGCGCACTCAGGAAGTACGGAACGATGAGCCTCAAACAGGTGATGGCGCCGGCCATTGTGCTGGCGGAGAGGGGCTATGTTCTGCAGCAGGGCGACGTGAACGTCCTCGACACCCGTGTCAAGGACTTTGCCGAACATCCCAACGTCGCCGCGATCTTTCTCAACCACGGCAAGTCCTGGCAGGCGGGCGATGTGCTGAAGCAGCCCGAGCTGGCCCGCACACTCAGGCTGATCGCAAAAGGTGGCGCCAGGGCGTTCTACCGGGGACCCATTGCAAAGACTGTGGTCGCCGCCAGCGAACAACATGGCGGCCTCTTGACCCTGAAAGATTTCGCCGACTACAGCGTGGTGTGGGACAAGCCGGTGGAATGCGAGTACCGCGGCTATACCATCGTTTCGGCCCCGCCGCCCAGCTCAGGCGGCACGACCCTTTGCGAGATATTGCAGATCATCAAGCCCTATCCCTTCAGCCGCTGGGGCTACGCCTCGGTCAAGACCACGCACTACCTGGCCGAAGCCGAGCGCCATGCCTTCGCCGACCGCAACAGCGCGCTGGGCGATCCTGCCTTCGTTAACAATCCGGTCGCGGAGCTGCTCTCGCCGGCGCATGCTGCCAGCATCCGCGCCGGCATACTGCCCGACCAGGCGACGCCATCTTCAGAGGTACGGGGCGATCCCGGCGCTGCCGAGGGCAGGCACACCACGGCACTATTCGGTGGTCGATGCCCGGGGCAATGCGGTGAGCGTCACCTACACTATCAATTATCTGTTCGGCCTGGGCCGGATCGCCGGCGACACGGGCTTCTTCCTCAACAACGAGATGGACGACTTCACCGCCAAGCCGGGCGTGCCCAACAGCTTCGGCCTGGTGCAGGGCCGTATCAACGAAGTACAGCCGGGCAAGCGACCCCTATCATCGATGGCGCCAACCATCGTGCTCAAGCGCGGCCGCCTCTTCATGGTAACCGGCAGCCCGGGCGGCGCCACCATCATCTCGACCACGCTGGAGAGTATCCTCAACGTAGTGGACTTCGGCATGAACCTGCAGCAGGCCGTGGACGCGCCGCGCATGCACATGCAGTGGTATCCGGACGAGATTTTCGTGGAGCCCGGCTATCTCACCGCGCAAACGCAGGCAGCGCTCGAGGCCATGGGTTATCACTTCAAGGTAGTGCCCGCCTGGGGCGCGGACGAGGCGATTCTGGCCAACCCGAGGACACATCTGCTGGAAGGCGCCAACGACAGGCGCCGGCCGGCGGGGCGCGCGGCCGGCTACTGAGACTCCCGACCCCGCAAGCGGCGGAAGTGCCCGCAAAGGAAACCATGAATTACGGAATATTTTCTGAAGAGCGACGCGGCCGGGGCATGCCGGCGCCGCGCCGTGCAGACCATGCAGTCAACCGGCGGCGCCTACCACGCGGGCATGCCGCCGTTCGCGCAGATCAGGCAGGAATACCGCCAGCATGCCGATGAGCGGCAGAAAGGAACACAGTTTGTAGACGGCGGCGATCCCCCACAGATCGGCCAACAGGCCCAGGGTAGCCGCCCCTATGCCGGCCAGACCGAAAGCCAGGCCGAAGAACAGGCCGGAGATAGTGCCTATTTTCCCCGGGATGAGTTCCTGGGCGTACACCACGATGGCGGGAAATGCCGACGCCAGGAGAAAGCCGATGATCATGGTCAATACAACGGAGCTCCCCAGACCCACATAAGGCAGCGCCAAGGTAAAAGGCGCGACCCCCAGGATGGACACCCAAATGACCTGTTTTCGGCCGATGCGATCGCCGATCGGCCCGCCCAGCAAAGTGCCTGCGGCCACAGCAAACAGAAAATAAAACAGATGGTATTGCGCCTGCTCGGTATCGATGCCATACCGGTGCATGAGGTAGAAGATCAGATAGCTGCTGATGCTGGCGAGGTAGAAAAACTTGGAAAAGATTAGAGCCAGGAGAACGGCCAGGGTTGCCGCGACGTGCCGGCGCGGCAGAGGCAAGGCTTGCGTCTGCGCGGGCTTACCCGGCTGGCGGTGCTGGTGGCGATACCACAAGCCCACGCCCGTCAGTACTGCCATGGCAACGAGCGCCACGACGGAAAACGCGGCGACGCTGCGCTCGCCGTGCGGCAATACGATCCAAGCGGCCAGCAGGGGGCCGGCGGCGGTGCCCGCATTGCCGCCGACCTGGAATATCGATTGCGCCAGGCCGTGCCTGCCCCCCGAGGCCATGCGCGCCACGCGCGAGGACTCGGGGTGGAAGATGGACGACCCCATGCCCACCAGCGCGGCGGCCGCCAGCAGGGCAGGGAAGGTGGCGGCATAGCCGAGCAGAAGCAGGCCGAGAAACGTGCAGCCCATGCCCAGGGCCAGGGAAAAAGGCTGGGGACGGCGATCGGTGTAATAGCCCACCACGGGCTGCAGCAGCGATGCGGTGAGTTGGAAAGCCAAAGTGATCAAACCGATCTGGGCAAAATTGAGATGGAACTGCGATTTGAAAAGCGGATAAATGGCCAGCATCAGCGACTGCATGGTGTCGTTGAGAAAATGCGCAAAGCTGATGGCGCCCAAGACCTTGAATGCCGTGCCGCCGGAGGCGCCGGCGGGAATGGCTAGACGAGTTTCCATGTGCAGAACAGGGATACCAAACGAGAAGATGGTTGCCGATAAGGTAACATGGGGGCGCGAGCAGCGAGCCGAGTAGCGGAGGGAACCCGGCCCTATTGAACTCGTCCGGGCCGACCGCCTCGGCGGATAGGGGAGCTCGCATCGGTCCGTAATGCCGCGTCGGCTCAGCCGACCAAGCGTCATGTCCAAGCCATTGCTGCCACGCACACCCTTCTTGACCGGCGCCGATCCCAAAGCCAAACGCCGCGAAATCCGCACCTATTTCCACGCCACGCTGGACGCTTACGAGCGCCTGTTCGAGGTGCTCGCCGGCGACGACGCGTACTACGTCAAACCCATCCCGCTGCGCCATCCGCTTATTTTCTATTACGGCCATACTGCCGTTTTCTTCGTCAACAAGCTGATTCTGGCGGGCTTGCTGGAGCAGCGCATCGACCCGCGCCTCGAATCCCTGCTGGCAGTCGGCGTGGACGAGATGAGATGGGACGATCTCGACGACGCCCATTACGACTGGCCCACGGTGGAGGCGGTGCATGCCTATCGACTGCGCATGCGCTCGGTGGTCGATGGCCTCATCGGTAGGCTCCCGCTCACGCCGCCCATCCACTGGGGAAGCCCCTGGTGGACTATCCTGATGGGCATCGAGCATGAGCGCATCCACCTGGAAACCTCCTCCGTCCTCATCCGGCAGCATGACCTCAAATATGTCCGCCCGCATCCGGCCTGGGTGCCCTGCCCCCTGCGCGGCGCAGCGCCTGAAAACGCCCTGGTCGAAGTTCCCCCCGGCCGCGTGGCGCTGGGCAAGGCCGGCTCCAATACTGTTCGTTTAGATGTTTTTCGCGTTCTTGTTGCATTTTTTCGCTGATAACGGCAATGGTTCGAGCAATACCGGCGTGTAATCGTACTGGCAGACGGGTGGTCTGGGGCGGACATGGCTGGC
>JAJZRU010000014.1 GCA_021802555.1 Pseudomonadota bacterium | reverse complement strand
CGGGCACCGAGAACCTCATGATGGCGGCCTGCCTGGCCCAGGGCGAAACGGTGCTGGAAAACGCCGCGCGCGAGCCCGAGGTGGTGGATCTGGCTGTGTGCCTCAAAGCCATGGGGGCGAAGATCGAGGGCGCCGGCAGCGACGTCGTCACCATCACGGGCGTGGACGAGCTGGGCGGCGCCGCCCACGCGGTGATGCCCGACCGCATCGAAACCGGCACCTTCCTCGTTG
This sequence comes from Pseudomonadota bacterium, assembly GCA_021802555.1. Classification (GTDB taxonomy): domain Bacteria; phylum Pseudomonadota; class Gammaproteobacteria; order Burkholderiales; family Thiobacillaceae; genus JAJXXS01. The sequence continues at coordinate 70,441 of JAJZRU010000014.1, read as the reverse complement.
CCGGTGCCATGAGCGGCGGCTGCGTCACCGCCACGCACACGGCGCCCCAGGCCCTGGAGGCCGTCGTCGCCAAACTGCGCGAGGCCGGCGCCGAAGTGGCGTGCATGGAGGACAGCATCCGGGTGTGCCGCGGCGGCCGCCCGCGGGCCGTGGATGTGCGCACGGCGCCGCACCCGGGCTTCCCCACCGACATGCAGGCACAATTCATGGTACTGAACAGCGTGGCGCAGGGCGCCGCGCGCATCACCGAAACCATCTTCGAGAACCGCTTCATGCACGTGCAGGAGTTGCGCCGCCTGGGCGCCGACATCGAAGTGTCCGGTTCCACCGCGCTGGTGCGCGGCGCGGAGCGCCTGCAGGGCGCCACCGTGATGGCGACCGACTTGCGCGCCTCGGCCTGCCTGGTGTTGGCCGGGCTGGTGGCCCAGGGCGACACCCTCATCGAGCGCATCTATCACCTCGACCGCGGCTACGAACGCATCGAGGAAAAGCTTGCCCAGCTGGGCGCGCGCGTGCGCCGCCTGCATTGAACATGGATTCCACGGTCACCCTCGCGCTCTCCAAGGGGCGCATCTTCCAGGAGACCCTGCCGCTGTTGGCGGCGGCCGGCATCACTCCGCAGGAGGACCCGGAGTCCTCGCGCAAGCTCATCATCGGCACCAACCGCGCAGACGTGCGCCTCATCGTCGTGCGCGCCACCGATGTGCCCACTTACGTGCAGCACGGCGGCGCCGATCTGGGCGTGGCGGGACGCGACGTGCTCGTGGAGCACGGCGGCGAGGGCCTGTACCAGCCCATCGATCTGGGCATCGCGCGCTGCCGCATGATGGTGGCGGTGCCGGAGGGCTACGATTACGCCGCACAGGTGCGCCACGGTTCGCGCATTCGCGTGGCCACCAAATACGTGAAGACGGCGCGCGAGCACTTCGCCGCCAAGGGCGTGCACATCGACCTCATCAAGCTCTACGGCTCGATGGAGCTGGCGCCGCTGGTGGGGCTGGCCGACGCCATCGTCGACCTGGTTTCCACCGGCGCAACGCTCAAGGCCAACCGCCTCGTGGTGGTGGAGGACATCGCGCCCATCAGCTCGCGCCTGATCGTCAACCAGGCGGCGCTCAAGACCAAGCGGCTCCTGCTCGCGCCCATTCTCGCCGCCATCGAGAGTGCAGTGGCGGCCCAACGCGCAGGTTAGGAATGCCGGCGCTCCATCCGGGGCCCATACGGGCGGCCGCGGTGCGGCGCATCCTCGTCATCAAGTGGAGCGCCATGGGCGATCTGGTGTCGGCCACCGCCTTCATGGAGGACGTGCGCAGCGCGTTTCCCGAGGCGGCCGTCGATCTCAATACGCTGCCGGCGTATGCGGGCCTGTTCCGCGACGATCCGCGCTTCGCCCGGGTGATCGCGCCGGAGGTGCGGCGCGAGGGGTGGCGCGGCATGCTGCGCTGGCTCACAGAAGTCGGCGCCGGCGGCTACGACCTGATCGTGGACATGCAGAGCAACGACCGCAGCCGCTTCCTGCTCACGCTGCTGGTGCTGTCGGGCCGCGGCGGGCGCTGGCGCGTCGGCCACCGCGCGCGTTTTCCCTATCATTTCGGCCCCGGCCCGGACATGGCCTGGGACCGCCCGGGCATATACACGCGCAGCGCGCTGCAGGCCGCGGGCATCCCCACGGCGACGCCGCACGGGCGGCTGCATGTGGGCGAGGCGCAACGCGCGCGCGCGGCCGCGCTCATGGCGGAGTCGGGCTTAAGGGCAGGGCGGTACGTGATCTTCCTGCCCGGTTCGCAGAAGGCGGGCTTCCTCAAGCGCTGGGGCAGCGGGCGCTATGCCGAACTGGCGCGCCTGCTGGCGGCGCAGGGCGTGGAGCGCATCGCCCTGGTGGGCGGGCCGGACGAAGTCGAGGATTGCCGCGAGATCGCCCGGCTGGGCGGCGCGGCGGTGGTCGACCTCAACGGCCGCAGCGGCATCGCCGAGGCCGTGGTGCTGGCCGAGCAGGCGCGCGCCATCGTCGGCAACGACACGGGCATGGCGCACGTGTGCGCCTGCGCCGATATGCCCATGCTGGTGATCTGCGGTGCGACCGATCCGCGCCGCGTGCGCCCCATCGGGCCGCAGGTACTCGCGGTGCAGGCCGACATCCCATGCCGCAACTGCTACGCCAAGGACTGCCCGGAGCCCGATTACCAGCGCTGCATGAAGCTGCTCACGCCAGCCTGGGTCGCGCAGGCGCTGTTGCAATGGGAACGCGGCGAACGCCGCTGGCAGGCGCTGGAGGTGCCGGTGCTGGGCTACGCTGGGGATGAGCGTTGATGGTGCAAGCGCCGGGGCCCATCGTCATTCCGCCCTGGGGATGCCCAAATGTTGTGCAACGGGCACGCTGGGCGGAGGATGCTTAATATATCATTAATTATGAACTGTAAGGATTTTTCGCCTACGAAGCTTATGGCTCAAGCGGTTTGCTTTTTGCCTTGACAACCCCCAAGACCGCATCTACCAAGGTAGGATCAACGTCGAGTTGCGCAGGCAGCGACAAACAAGAGGGACAGACCATGGCGAAACCCGCAAACACTTTGACGGCGCCTGGCCTGCTTTGGCCGTCATGCCGTCCTCCCGGATGCCTGGGCGCGGGCACAGGCTGCGGCATCGTGCAACGAATCTCGGTACAGGACACTGGCGCGAAGTAAAGAGAGGCCGGCAATGGAGTCCTTGCCGCTCCCTCCTTTGCAGCAGGCATTCAGATCCTATTCCAGGGCTGCGGGTTATACCGCGCTGGGTCTGGTTGCCCTGGTGCTGCTCGCCACCGGGCTGTCCGCGGGCGCGCTGCGGTTTGTCTGGCCCGCCGGGCCGACTTCCGAGGAGTTGCTCGCCCTTGCTCTGGCCGCACTCTCGCTTGCGCTGGCCCAAGGCGGCAAGGGTTCATGGCGTTCGCGCGCGTCCTGGTTGAGTGCTGCTCTGCTGGTGCTCATCTGCTTGGCGGCGCTGATTTCCGGATTCCTGGCGCGCAGCGGCATCGGTTTCTCGCCCGCTGCCGCGGCCGTGCTGCTGTTCATCGGCCTGGCGCTGCTGCTGCTCGACCGCGTCGCGCCGCGCGGGCGCGTGCCCGCCGAACTCCCGGCGCTGGCCGCGGGGTTCATCGTATTTCTCGGCCTGCTCGGGCATCTGTACAGCGTGCGCGGGCTGTACAAAATTCCGGCGTATCCGCCGCTCGACAGCTTTTTGCTTGCGGCCATGCTGCTGCTCGTCACCGGCATCCTGGCGGCGCGGCCCGAGCGGGGCATGGCGGCGCTGGTGAGCGGCGCCGGCGCCGGCGGCTATATGGCGCGCCGGCTTCTGCCCGCGGCGCTGATTCTGCCGCCCGTGTTGGGCTGGCTGCGCCTGCTGGGCGAACAGGCGGGCTACTACGGCCTGGATTATGGGCTGGCCCTGTTCGCTACCGCCAATGTGGTGACCTTTGCCTCTCTGGTGCTGTGGAATGCCCATTCGCTGAGCGAGCTCGACGCCAGGCGCCGGCAGGCGGAGCAGGATTTGCAGCAGGCCAAGGACGATCTGGAGATGCGCGTGCACCAGCGCACCGCCGAACTGACGCAGGCCAACGACGAGCTGCACCGGGAGGTTGCGGAGCGCGAGCGGACCGAGCAGAAATTTCGCGGCTTCCTGGAGTCGGCGCCGGATGCCATCATCGTCACCGATGCCGACGGCAGAATCCTGCTGGTCAATGCCCAGGCGGAGCTGTGGTTCGGCTATGGACGCGAGGAGCTGGTCGGCCGCTTTGTCGAGGTGCTCGTTCCGCCCGCCGCGCGCGGCGGGCACGCGGACCTGCGCCGGCAGTATGCCGCCCACCCGCACGCGCGCCCGATGGGCATGGGCATGGCGCTCCATGCGCAACGCAAGGACGGCAGTCGGTTTCCGGTGGAGGTCAGCCTGAGCCCCCTGCACACCGCCGAGGGGCTGCGCATCACCGCCATCGTTCGGGACATTTCCGAGCGCCTGCGCGCGGAGGGGGCGCGCCAGGAAATGCAGGAGCGTTATCGCCAACTGGTCGACAACCTTCCCATAGGCGTATTCCGCAATCGGCCGGAGCCGGATGGCCGCTTTGCGGAGGCCAACCCCGCGCTGGCGGCGATGTTCGACGCGGCTTCGGTCGAGGAGCTGCTGGCATGCCCGGTGCGCCGGCTTTACCGAGACCCCGCGCAGCGTCGGCGCTTCAGCGACAAGCTGCTGGGCGAAGGCGCGGTGCTGCGCGAGGAGCTGGAGCTGGTTTCGCTGCAAGGCAGGGAGTTCATCGGCGCGGTCACCGCAGTCCTCAAGCAGGACGCCGGGGGGGAGCGCTATTTCGACGGCATCATCGAGGACGTCACCCAGCTCAAGGCGGCGGAGCATGCGATCCACGATCTGAATGACGCGCTGGTGCAGCGCAATGCCGAGCTGGAGACGGTCAATCAGGAGCTCGAATCCTTCAGCTATTCGGTTTCGCACGACCTGCGCGCCCCCCTGCGCGCCATCGACGGCTTCAGCCAGGCGGTGCTGGAGGATTATGCCGACAAGCTCGATGCGGCCGGCCGCGATGCGCTTCAGCGCCTGCGCGCCGCGGCCCAGCGCATGGGCATGCTGATCGACGACCTGCTCAAGCTGGCCCGGGTGACGCGCGCCGAGCTGGCCAGCGACGAAGTGGATCTTTCCGCCCTCGCCCAGGAGGTGGTCGACGAACTGCGCCAGCGCGAACCGCAACGCGTGGTCGAGGTCTCCATCCACGCGGACATGAGCGCGCGGGGAGACGGCCGGCTGCTGCGCGTCGCGCTGGAGAATCTGTTGAGCAATGCGTGGAAATTCAGCGCCGGCAGCCATCCCGCCCGCATCGAGGTGGGCATGAGCGAGGAGGCAGGGGAGCGCGTGTATTTCGTGCGCGACAACGGCGTGGGCTTCGACATGGCCTACGCCGGCAAGCTGTTCGGCGCCTTCCAGCGCCTGCACGATGCGCACGAATTTCCCGGCACCGGGGTGGGCCTGGCTACCGTGCAGCGCATCATGCGCAAGCACGGCGGGCGAATCTGGGCGCAGAGCGAGGTGGGGCATGGCACGGTTTTCAACTTTACCCTGTAGCCGCGGAGGCCCGGACTCGTCGCGGGCGCCGCGCGCCGGGGCGCCGCCGGACTGAGGCCCCCGCCATGACTACGCCTTTGCAAGTCCTCATCATCGACGATTCGGAAGACGATGCCATGCTGCTCGGGCGCCAGCTGCGCCAGTGGGGCTACGAGCCCAATTGGGCGCGCGTGGACAGCGTCGCCGGCCTGGCCGAGGCGCTGGAACGGCGCCATTGGGATCTCATCCTGGGCGATTACAGCATGCCCGGCTTCAGCGGCACGCGGGCATTGGCCATGGTGCGCGAGTGCGATCCGGACATCCCCTACATCTTCGTGTCCGGCACCATGGGCGAGCAGGCCGCCGTCGAGGCGATGCGCTCGGGCGCGCAGGATTACGTCATGAAAGGCGATTTCAGGCGCCTGCTGCCGGTGATCGAGCGCGAGCTGCGCGAAGCCCTGTCGCGGCGCGAGCGGCGCCGCGCCGAGGAGCGCCTGGCCTACCTCGCGCATCACGATGCCCTGACCGGACTGCCCAACCGCGTCTTGTTCATCGACCGCCTGGAACAGGCGCTGCGCGACGCCCGGCGGCGCGGGCGCATCGTCGGCGTGGCTTTCGTCGATCTGGACCGCTTCAAGATCATCAACGACAGCCTCGGCCATGCCGCGGGCGATGACCTGCTCAAGCAGGTGGGAACGCGTCTGGGCACGCTCGTGCGGGCGGGGGACACGGTGGCGCGGCTGTCCGGCGACGAGTTCACGCTGGTGCTGGCGGACATGGGCAGCATCGGGGATGCCGCCCGGCTGGGGCAGAAGATCCTCGACGGCTTCGGCGTGCCCTTCCCGATCGACGGGCGCGAATTCTATCTCTCGGCCAGCGTAGGCATCGCGCTCTACCCGGCCGACGGGGAGGACGCCGAAGCGCTGCTGCGCCACGCCGACATGGCCATGTACCGCGCCAAGGAGGCGGGGCGCAACGGCTACCAGTTCTACGCCGCAGAAATGACGACGTCCGCGGCGAACAATCTCGCGCTGCAGAACGCGCTGCGCTCTGCGCTGCTGCTCGAAGAGCTGCTGCTGCACTACCAGCCGGTGATCGAGCTGGCCGGCGGCGGCATCGAGGCGGCCGAAGCCCTGCTGCGCTGGCAGCATCCCGAGCAGGGCCTGATCCCGCCGGATAGATTCGTTCCGCTGGCCGAGGAGACCGGGCAGATCGTGCCCATAGGGATGTGGGTGCTGCAGCGCGCCTGCGCGCAATGCCGGGCCTGGGAACAGGGCGGCATGCCGCTGATCCGCATCGCCGTGAACCTGTCGGCGCGCCAGTTTGCGGAAAAGAATCTGGCGGCGGACATACTTCGGGTGCTGGCGCAGAGCGGGCTGCCCGCCGAACGCCTGGAGCTGGAAATCACCGAAAGCGTCCTCATGCATGATCCGGACATTGCGCAGGCGGCGCTGGGAAAGCTGCGCGACGCCGGCATCTGCCTGACGCTGGACGATTTCGGCACCGGCTATTCGTCGCTGTCCTACCTGAAGCGCTTTCCCGTGAGCCATTTGAAGATAGATCGCTCCTTCGTGCGCGACTTGCCCGGCGACGACGACGCCGCCGCGATTGCCACGGCCATCATCGCCATGGCGCATCGGCTGCACATCCGCACCATCGCGGAGGGCGTGGAAACGCGCGAGCAGCTGCAGTTCCTGCGCGACGAGGGCTGCGATTTCGTGCAGGGCTATTACTACAGCCGCCCGCAGCCGGATGAGCTGTTCGCGCGCTATCTTGCCGCCTTTACCAAGGCCGCGCCGGACGCCTCCTGAACCGGGGAGCCGTCAGGAGACGGCGAGCAGTTCCACCTCGAAGACCAGGGTGGCGTTGGGCGGAATCACGCCGCCTGCGCCGCGCGCGCCGTAGCCCAGCTCGGGCGGGATGGTGAGCTTGCGTTTGCCGCCCACTTTCATGCCGGCGACGCCCTGGTCCCAGCCCTTGATGACATGGCCCGCGCCCAGGGGGAAGACGAAGGGATCGTTGCGGTCCTTGCTGGAGTCGAATTTGCTGCCATTGGTCAGCCAGCCGGTGTAGTGCACGGTGACGCGCTTGCCGGCGACGGCTTCGTCGCCTTGGCCGGTTACCAAGTCTTCGATCGCGAGTTCGCTCATGGGGTAGGTTCCTGCATAAGGTCGGCCCGCCATGATAGCGGAATTCTTTCCGCCCGGATTTCAGGACGAGCAGCTTACCTCGATGTGCTGCGCCCAATCCGGCGGCTCGGCGGCGTAGGCCTCGAATTGGGGCTGTTCATCGCATGGGCGCGAGAGCAGCGCGCGCAGGCGTTCGATCTCGCCGTAGTCGCGTTCGTCGCGCGCCTTGCGGATGGCGATTTCGGCCAGATGATTGCGCAGCACGTATTTGGGATTGACCTGGTTCATGGCCGCGCGGCGCACGGCATCCGCGCTATGGCGCGCGCGCAGTGCGGCAGCATAGCGCGTTGCCCAGGCATCGAAGGCGGTGCGGTCGAGGAACAAGTCGCGCAGCGGCGCATTGCGCGCGTCGGGGGACGAATCGAAGCCGCCCAGGCGGCGGAAGAAGTTCGTGTAATCGACGCGGTTTTGCGCCAGCAAACGCAGCAGCCCGGCGAGCAGGTCGGCCGTCTCGGCGTCGGCATCGAGGCCGATCTTGGCGGCCATGAGCTGCGCATAAGCGTCGGTGAAGACCGGCGCATAGGTTTGCAGGGCCGCCTGCGCGGCGTCCGCCTCCAGGAGCGGGCTCAGGGCCTGGGCGAGGCAGGCGAGGTTCCAGCCGCCGATGTCGGGCTGCTGGTCGAAGGCATAGCGGCCGTAGCTGTCGGAGTGGTTGCAGATGTAGCCGGGGTCGAAGGCGTCCATGAAGCCGTAGGGGCCGTAGTCGAGGGTGAGGCCCAGCAAGCTCATGTTGTCGGTATTCATGACGCCGTGGCTGAAGCCCACCGCCTGCCATTGCGCCATCAGGCGCGCGGTGCGGCGCACGACCTCTTGCAGCAGGGCGCCATAGGGGTCGGGGGCTTCGCGCTGCTCCGGGAAATAATGCGCGAGGGCGAAATCCGCCAGCGTCTTGAGGGCCTCGCGCTGGCCGCGGTAGAAGAAGGCCTCGAAAGAGCCGAAGCGCAGGAAGCTGGGCGCCAGGCGCGTGACGATGGCGCCGGTTTCGTCTTCTTCACGATACACCGGCAGGTCGGTGCCGATGATGCACAGCGCGCGCGTCGTGGGGATGCCCAGCCCGTGCATGGCTTCCGAACAGAGATATTCGCGGATGCTGGAACGCAGCACGGCGCGGCCGTCGCCGCCGCGCGAATAAGGCGTCTTGCCGGCGCCTTTGAGCTGCACTTCCCAGCCGTTGCCGCGGCCGTTGCGCGCTTCGCCCAGCAGCAGGGCGCGGCCGTCGCCCAACTGGGGGACGTAATGGCCGAACTGGTGCCCGGCGTACAAGGCCGCCACGGGCTCGCTGCCGGGCAGCGCGCGGTTGCCGGAAAAATACTCGACGAATTCGGGACGCCGGGCGTCTTCCTGCGTCAGATCGAGCAATTCCAGGGCATCGGGGTTGACGCTCACGACATAGGGCGCAGGCACGGGCGTGGCCGTCACGCGGCTGGCGTAAGGTTCGCCCAGGCGGGCGTAGCGGTTGTCGAAATCCAGGGGCTTGAACACGGACAGGGCGGCGAGGGAGAGCTTGGCGGCATTATGAACTACTCTGGGAACAGCCGTTCCGCCTATGCCCGAGATGTCGCCCGCCACCACACTCCAGCTTGCCCAGATCGTCCTCGCGCTGCATGTCGCGGTCATCGCTTTCAACATCTTCGGCCTCGTCGCCGTGCCGCTGGGCGCGTGGCGCGGCTGGGCCTGGGTGAGGATACGCTGGTGGCGCGTGCTGCACCTGGCGGCCTTGAGCCTGGTGGCGCTGCAGGCGCTGCTGGGGGACGACTGCTTCCTCACGGCATGGGAGAGCGACCTCCTGCTCAGTGCAGGCCGCCGGGGCTATGCCGAGCCCTTCATCCAGACCTGGGTGGACCGGATGATCTATTGGAATCTGCCCATGGCATTCTTCACGATGCTGTACGTGCTGGTGTGGTTGTATGTGCTGCTGCTGTGGGTTTGGGTGCGGCCGGCGCGCAAAGCCTCGCGCCCGCGGTAAGCTTGCGTCTATGGAAGAAGCTTGCTACCTCGCCGTCGATCTGGGCGGCACGCATGTGCGTTGCGGGCTCGCGCGCGTGGAAGCCGGCCGCGTGCATTGGCTGCGCCGCGTGCAGACGGATACGGCCAGCCATGCCGGCCTGGCCCAGGCGCTGGCGGAATTTCTCGACGCAGAGGGCGAACGGCCCCGGCGCGCCGCCGTGGCCGTGGCCGGGCCGACCGATGGCCGCACGGCGCGCATGACCAATCTGCCCTGGCATCTGGATGCGGAGGCCTTGGGGCAGGCATGGGGCATGCCGGTGCGGCTGCTCAACGATTTTGCCGCGGCGGCGCACGGCCTGGCCGCCCTGGATGCGGGAGAACTGGCCGTATTGCAGGCGGGCCGCGTCGACCCCGACGGCGTGCAGGTGCTGCTGGGCGCCGGGACGGGGCTGGGCATTGCCTTGCTGGCGGGGTCGGCCGGCGCCCGGCAGGTGCTGGAGGGCGAGGGCGGGCATTGCGATTTCGCTCCTAACGAGGCCATGGAGGCGAAGCTGTGGGCCTTTCTGCACGCGCGCCACGGCCATGTGTCCTGGGAGCGCGTGGTGTCGGGCCAGGGCTTGGCGGCCATCCATGAATTCGTTTGCGCCGAGCGGGGGTTGTCCGATTTGTACGCCGGCAGCCTCGACAAGCCGGCCGCCATCGGCGCTGCCGCCCTGGCGGGGCAGGATGCGGCGGCGTGCCTGGCCGGGGAGATCTTCGCCCGCGCCTACGGGGCGGCGGCCGGCAATCTTGCTCTGCTCACCTTGCCGCGCGGCGGCGTCTATGTGGCCGGCGGGATCGCACCCAGGCTGTTGCCCTTGCTGGAAAGCTTCTTCATGCCGGCCTTTCGGGCCAAGGGGCGTTTCGGCGCCGCGCTGGAGAAGTTTCCCGTGGCGGTGGTGCTGGCCGACGATCTGGGGTTGCGCGGCGCGGCACTATACGCGGCGCGGGCTCGTTGAGGACGAAAAAAAGGCCGGTTGCCCGGCCTTCCTCATGGTTGCTGAAAGCGGCTATTTTTTCTTGCTGAGGCACTCTTTCATGAATTTTTTGCGTTCCTCGCCTTTCATGCCCTTGGCATGGCCGTTGCACTCGCGCATCTTCATCTGCTGGGCGGTGAGTTTTTTCTCGGCGGCCGGGGCTTCCGCGCCCTTGCCGGCCAGGCATTCCTTCATGAAGGCCTTGCGCTCGGCTCCGGTCTTGCCTTTGGCCTGGGTGGCGCACTCCTTCATCTTCGTCTGCTGGGCGGATTCGGCGTGGGCCGGGGCCGCGAGCCACAGGGCGGCGGCAAGCAGGATGGGCAGGGTTTTCTTCATGTCATCTCCTCTCTGAGTTGGACGGGAACCACAAGTGTCGTGCAAACCCCCCGGCAGACCGCCCGGGTGCTTGTCAAAGCTGGATGGGCCGTGTAGAAAAAGCGTTAATCCAGCATCTGGGGACTATAGCCTCGGTTTAATTATTTGTTAAGTATGCCGGGGGGTGTGGGTAGCTAGAAGTCGGAATTCGGTCTCCCGCGGCAGTCGCGGCAAGAGTACGCACGACGGCAGTGTGCCCGCAAGCGCAATGTCGCGCGCTTTTCTTCATCGCGACTTTTTATGCCAAGGGAGGATTTTCATGGCAACGGGTATCGTCAAGTGGTTCAGCGACGCCAAAGGGTTTGGCTTCATCACCCCGGACGACGGCGGCGAGGACGTATTTGCGCATTTCTCCGCCATCAACATGAATGGCTTCAAGACCCTGAAGCAGGGCCAGAAAGTCAGCTTCGAGGTGAGCCAGGGTCCCAAGGGAAAGCAGGCTTCCAATATCCAGACGGCCTGAACTGCGCTTGCCTGCGCAAGACCCCGCTGTGGCGGGGTTTTTTTATGGTGCGCCCGGCAGGGCGCGTCCTCGTTTCCGGTTTTGTGGCAAAAGCGGAAAGAAGGCGGAGGAAGTTTCGAGAATTCCTGCCTAACTAGTGGACAGATAACATTTTCCATGTGCTAAACTGGCCAAAACAGCCGAGGGGAGCATGGCAGAGGAGTATGCATCGTCGCGCAGCGAGGCGCCGACCGCGCGCCGCCTGCTGGATGCCCGACGCCAGGGCATCGCGCCGCGTTCGGCCGACCTGAGCGTCTTTTGCGTGCTGCTGTTTGCGGCGGCTTTGGCGTTTTTCTTCGGCGCCGCCTGGCTGGAACGTTTGCGCGCCCTGTTGGCCGCCGCCTGGAGCGGCCAGTTGGCTTGGGCGAATGTACTGCACGCCGGCGCAATGTTTGCGCTGCCCCTCTTGCTGCTGATTTTCCTGTGCCAACTGGCGGCGCCGCTGCTGCTGTCCGGCTGGGTTTTCGCCCCCGCGCAGTTTGAATTCAAACTCGGCCGCGTCGCCCTGTGGCGCGGCGTGCTGCGCCCCTGGCAGTGGGCGGGGGTGGCGGATCTGGTCAAGGCGGCCGTCAAATTGGCCGTGCTGGGCGCCGCGCTGGCCTGGCTGGCCGGGCAAGGCCTGTCGGCGCTGCCGCTCTGGTTCGGCATGTCTGCCTCTCGAGGCATGGGCGCGGCCGCGGCCCTGCTGATGCACGCGAGCTTGATTATGGCGACGGTACTGACGCTGCCGGCGCTGCTCGATGCCTTGGATCAATGGTGGCGGCACAGGCGCAGCCTGCGCATGAGCGCGGCGGAAATTCTGGCGGAAACGCGCGAGGCGGAAATATCGCCGCAGGTGCTCGCACGCATCCGCGAGCGCGCCGCCGAACGCAGGGCTATGCTGCTGGAGGATGAGGCGTGAGCGCCGTGCAGGGGGCGCTGGCCTGGACTCACCCGGTGGGGCGGCTCGCCGGGCCGGTGCTGGTGCTGCTCATCCTGGCGATGATGGTGCTGCCCCTGCCGCCCATCGCGCTGGACGTGCTGTTCACCAGCAATATCGCGCTGGCCATGATCGTCCTGCTGGTAAGTCTCAATGCCTCGCGCCCGCTCGATTTCTCGGTGTTCCCGACCGTCCTGCTGCTCACCACCCTGTTGCGCCTGTCGCTCAACGTGGCCTCCGTGCGCCTGGTGCTGATGCAGGGGCAGACCGGGCCGGCGGCAGCGGGAAAGGTGATCGAATCCTTCGGCAATTTTCTCGTGGGCGGCAATTACGCCGTGGGCCTGGTGGTGTTCGTGATCCTGGTGATCATCAATTTCGTCGTCATTACCCGCGGCGCGGGACGCATCGCCGAAGTCGCGGCGCGCTTCACGCTGGATTCGCTGCCGGGCAAGCAGCTCGCCATCGACGCGGACATGAACGCCGGTTTCATCAGCGAACAGGAGGCCCGCGCGCGGCGCGAAGACCTGGGCCGGGAATCGGATTTTTACGGCGCCATGGACGGCGCCTCCAAGTTCGTGCGCGGCGATGCGGTCGCCGGCATCATCATCATGGCGGTGAATTTGCTGGGCGGGGTCAGCCTCGGGCTGTTTCAGTACGGCATGGGTATAGGCGAGGCGTTCAACCGCTACGGCCTGCTCACGGTGGGCGACGGGCTGGTGGCGCAGATACCCGCGCTGATCATCTCGACCTCGGCGGGCATCGTGGTGTCGCGCGCCACTTATGCCCAGGACTTGAGCCGGGAGTTCCTGCTGCAGGTTTTCGGGCGCCCGCAGACGCTCTACGTGGCCGGCGCCGTGCTGGTCTTGCTCGGCATCCTGCCGGGCACGCCGCATCTGGCCTTCCTGCTCATCGGCGCGCTGCTGCTGGCGGCGGGGCAGTGGCAGCAGTACGGCCTGCGGCGCGCGGCGGCGGGGGAGGAGGAAATCCCCGCCGCGGAAGAGGACACGCCTGCCGAGGTGACCTGGGACGATGTGCCGCCGGTCGATGTGCTCGCCCTCGAAGTCGGCTATCGGCTCATTCCGCTGCTCGACCGCCACAAGGACGGCGTGCTGCTGCAGCGCATCACCGACGGACGGCGCCGCTTTGCCTTGGAAATGGGGGTGGTGGTGCCGCCCATCCGCGTGCGCGACAATCTGCAGCTCAAGCCCAACCAGTACCGCATCACCCTGAAAGGCGTGGAAATGGTGCGCGGCGAGGTGCTTCCCGGACGGCTGCTGGTGCTAGACGCCGAAGAGGATGAAAACGGACGTGCCGGGCGCGATCCGCTGAGCGGCATTTCCGGCCTGTGGATGGCGGAGGATGAGGCGCAGGGCGAGGTAGGCGCGCTGGCCCCCGCAGATGTCATCGCGCGCCATTTGGAAGCGGTCTACCGCTCCCATGCCGGAGAGTTGCTGGGCCGCAGCGAACTGGCCCAGTTGCTGGAAAGCGTTTCGCGCACCACGCCGGGGCTGGTGGAAGAAGTGGTGCCCAAGGTGCTGTCCTTGAGCCTGGTGCAGGGGCTGCTGCAGAATCTGGTGAACGAGGGCGTGAGCATCCGCGATGTGCGCACCATCCTGGAGACGCTGGCGGCGCAGGGCGCGCGCACGCAGAATCTGGAAGAATTGACGGAGACCGTGCGCGCAGCGCTCGGCCGGGCCATCGTCGACCGTCTGTTCGAGGGCGCGGAAACGCTGCACGTCATTGCCCTGGCCGATGCGGCGGAGCAGCGCTTGCTCAAGGAAATGGGCGAAGAAGGCGAGGCCTTGATATCGCCGCAGCTGAGTGAAGCGATCATCGAGGGCGCCCAGGTGGCGCTTGCCGAGCAGCTGGAGGAGGGCTATCCGCCGGTGCTGCTGGTGCAGCCCGCACTGCGGCCCGTCGTGTCACGCATCCTGAGGCGTGGGCAGATCGGCCTGGCCGTCATCTCCTATGCCGAAATCCCGCTGGAGAAGGCGGTCGAGATCGGCAACGAGCTGAGGTTTCCCGCATGACGCCGCGCTGCTACGTGGCCGCCCACGCCGCCGAGGCCTTGGCGCGCATTCGTGCCGAACTTGGAGAGGACGCGGTGGTGCTGGGCTCTCGGCCGGTGCCGGGAGGCGTGGAATTCCTCGCCAGCGCCTATGGCGACTTGGCGGTGGAAGCGCAGGAGCCCCGGCCGGCGCACGGGTTGCTGGAAGAGCTGCGGGAGCTGCGCCGCCTGGTCGGCCGGCAACTGGGCGGACTGGCTTTCAGCCAATGGAAGCGCCGCGACCCGGCTCGGGTGCTGCTCGCAGGCGTTCTGCTGCAGGCGGGCTTCAGCCCGCAGCTGGCGCGCGCCCTGGCGGCACATTGTCCGCGGGGCTTGGAGGAAGGGGCGGCGCTGCGCTGGGTGCGTCAGGTGCTGCTGAAGAACCTCACCGCGCTGGAGGATGACACGCCGCGGCCGGGCATGCGCCTGGCCCTGGTGGGACCCACGGGCGCGGGCAAGACCACCACCCTGGCGAAGCTCGCCGCCCAGGCAGCGGCGCGTTGGGGGGCGGGCGCAGTGTGCCTGGTTGCGCTGGACGATTATCGCGTCGGCGCGCGCGCGCAGTTGGCCGAATATGCCCAACTGCTCGGTTGCGAATTCCGCGCTTGGGACGGCGGTGCAGACTGGCGCGGCACGTGCGCGGATCTGCCCGTCGGCGCGCTGGTTCTGATCGACGTTGCGGGGCATGCCCAGCACGACGAACGTATCCGCCTGCAGCACGAAAAACTTGCCGCCTTGCAGGTCATGCGCTGGCTGGTGTTGCCGGCCACGCTGCAAGGCGCGGTGGCGGATGCCGTGGTGCATGCCTTCGGCGGTACGGAGCTTTCCGGCTGCGTGCTGAGCAAGCTGGACGAGGCCCTGCTCACCGCTCCGGCGCTCGATACCCTGCTGCGCTGGAAGCTGCCGCTGGCACGGCTGAGCCTAGGGCAGCGGGTGCCTGAGGATTTGTTCCCCGCGCGCGTTTCCTGGCTGGTCGAACGCGCCCTGCGGCAGCGCGCGACCCAGCCGCATCGACTGCGGGAGGACGACATGTTCCTGCTGGAAAATGCTTCCTGATCCGCTGGCCGAGGATCAGGCCGCGGGCTTGCGCCGTGCCGCCTGGGCTGGCGAGCAGATCGTGGCCTTGGGCGCCGGCGCCGCGACGGCTGCGGCGGCGCTGGCGCTGGCGCGGGCCTGCACGCAGGCCTGGGGCAGCGTCCTCGTGGCGGATCCCGCGGGGGTTTGTTTTGCGCAGGGGGGAATCCAGCCGCTGTTTGCGGCCCTGGAAGAGCGCGCGGTTGCCGAAGTTGCCGGATGCCGCCTGCTGTGTCCGCCTCGGGGTGCCAGCCACGATGCGCTCACGCATTTTTCCGCGCGTCTGGGCCACCGCGCGCTGCTTTATGTGGCGGCGGAGGATGCCGTCGATCTGGCGCCGGCCGCCGGGGCGCCCAAATTGGCAGTGCTGGGCGCCAACGACGCGCCCGAGCGCGCCTATGCCTGGCTGAAGACGCTGGCGCAGCAAGGGCTGCTCGGGCATGCCCTGCTGTTCTGGGTGGGTGCGGAGGCGGGCTATCTGCGCCTGGCCGAAGCGGCGCGGCGCTTCCTGTGCGCCGAAATCGCCGGCGAAATATGTTTGCCGGCTGCCGATCCGGCCTGTGCCGCGCAAGCCTTAGCCGCTAGAATGCGCGACGGGGGGCAAATCTGGAGCCGAGTTCGCCTACATGCCTAAGAAAAAGCCTAGCAAGGAAGATCTCATCCGCCAGCATGCGCCGCTGGTCAAGAAAATTGCCTATCACCTCATGGCGCGCCTGCCGGCGAGCGTGGAGGTGGATGACCTGATCCAAGTCGGACTCATCGGCCTCATGGATGCGCTGGAACGCTTCGACGGCAATCAGGGCGCGCAATTCGAGTCCTATGCCACGCAGCGCATACGCGGGGCGATGCTGGACGATCTGCGCGATGCCGACTGGCTGCCGCGCCACATCCGGCAAAAGTCCCGCCAGATCGAAACCGCCATCAGCCGCCTGGAGCAGCGCCTGGGCCGCCCCCCCGCGGAATCGGAAATCTCCGCGGAAATGGGCGTGGCGCTGGGCGAATACCAGAGCATGCTGGGGGGCGTGAAGGGCAACCAACTGCTTTATTACGAAGACTTCAACGACGATGAAAGCACCGATTTTCTGGAGCGCTATCTCGTTGACGGTGCGGCGGATCCGCTCGCGCTGCTCGAAGACGACGGCTTTCGCCATGGCCTGGTGGACGCCATCGGGGAACTGCCCGAGCGCGAGAAAAACCTCATGGGCATGTATTACGAGCAGGACATGAACCTGAAGGAAATCGGGGCGGTCATGGGGGTTTCGGAGTCGCGCGTCTGCCAGTTGCATTCCCAGGCCGTGGCGCGCCTGCGTGCCAAGCTCAAGCCCTGGAAGGGCTGAGGGCTGTCAAAACCCCAGCGCCCTGGCCGTCTGGTAGAAGGCAAAACTGATGCCCCAGGCCAGGGCCAGCGGCCAAGCCACCGCCAGGGCGGTGAAGGCCCAGCTTTTGGATTCCTGCTTGAGCACCGCCACGGTGGACAGGCAGGGCGTGTAGATCAGCGTGAACAGCATGAAGCTGTAGGCGGACACCCAGTCCATGCGCGCCGCCAGCGCCGCCTTGAGGGCATCCTCGCCGACCCCGTAGATGACCGCGAGGGCGCCTATCATCACCTCCTTGGCGACGAAGCCGAAGAGCAGCGCGATGGACTGCAGCGCATCGATGCCCAGGGGCCGGAAGGCCGGGGCCATCCAGTCCGCGATGGCGCCGGCCCAGCTCTGCGCGCTGGCGGGGGCCACGCCCACCGGCAGATGGGTGAGCAGCCACACCAGCATCACGCCGATGACGATGAAGCCCGAAGCGCCCTTGAGAAAATGACCGGACTGCTGCCAGGCCTGCAGCACCAACTGCTTCAGCGTGGGAAGTCGGTAAGGCGGCAGCTCCAGCAGCAGGGGTTCATGGCTCTGGAAGCGCTTGCGCCACAGCAGGGCAGTGAAGAAGGCGATGGCGATGCTGGCCAGGTAGAGGCTGAACATCACCACCGGCGCCGCGCGGGGCGAGAAGATGGCGGTGGTCAGGAAGAGAAACACCTGCAGGCGCGCCGAGCACAGGGAAAAGGGCAGCACCAGCATGGTGAGCAGGCGCAGGGCGCGCGAGCGCATGACGCGCGTGCCCATGAGCGCCGGCACGTTGCAGCCGAAGCCCATCAGCTGCATGACGAAAGAACGCCCGTCCAGGCCCAGGCGGGCCATTACCGCATCCATGAGGAAGGCCGCGCGCGAGAGATAGCCGCTGTCCTCCACGACCGCCATGAAGAGGAAGAACACCACGATGATGGGCAGGAAGGTGAGCACCGTGCCCACGCCGTTGAACAGCCCGTCTTCCACGAAGCTCTTGAGCAGCGGCGGCGCGCCGGCCAGCAGAGGATCCAGCGCCAGGCTTTGAAAGTGCACCAGCAGCCATTCCATCAGATCCTGCAGCGGCGTGCCCACGCCGTAGACCAGCTGGAAGAGCAGGAACATGGCGCCGAAGAAGAGGGGCAGGCCGAGCCAGGGATGCAGCAGCCAGCGGTCCAGCGCTTGCACGCGGGCATCGTCCAAAAGCGCCGGGGCGTGCACGCTCTGCGCGACCAGGCTGGCGAGCTCCGCCTCGATGTCTTCGTCCTCGCGGAAAGCCTCCGCATGTCCATGTTGCGCCGCAGGATGACGGCGCAGGAGGTTTTCGACGAGCCCGCGAACGCGCTCGAACCCCTGGCCGTATTTGGCGCTCAGGAGCGCGACTTCCGCACCCAGGCTGCGCGCCAGCGCTTCGGTATCGACGCGTATGCCCAGGCGCTTGGCTTCGTCCACCATGTTGAGCAAGACCACCAGGGGTAGACCCAGGCGCTTGAGCTGCAGGGCGAGGGAAAGCTGGCGATCGAGCTGGGTGGCGTTCAGCACCACGACGAGGCCGTTGACCGCCTGGGTTTCCAGAAAGCGGCGCACCACCATCTCATCGTCGGAGAATCCGTGCAGGTTGTAGATGCCCGGCAGATCCACCACTTCGACCATGGCGCCGGCCAGCAGAACCTTGGCGGAGAGCAAGTCCACCGTGATGCCGGGCCAGTTGCCGATGCGGGCCGCGGCGCCGGTCAGGCGATTGAAGAGGGTGGATTTGCCCGTATTGGGCATGCCTACGAGCGCAAGACGCTTGGGTTGCGCCCGCGCCTGGGCAACGGCCGGCACGGCTTCAGGCCGCGACGTCAGGGAACTCAAGTTTGGGGCGCCAAGCGCACTTGGATACGGCGGGCATCCTGGCGGCGGATCATGACGTCGGTATGTCCCACGCGGATATGCAGCGGCCCCTTGAGCGGCCCGCTGCGCAGCACGCGTATCAGCTGGCCGGGGCGCAGGCCCAGCGCGAACAGCCGCCGGGAAAATTCCCTCTCCGCCTGGATGGATTGAATTTCCGCCGTTTGGCGGGGATGAAGCTGGTCCAGAGGGGTGTCCATGATTCGCAGGCAGTAATAAAAATGAGAAACGTTCTTATTTATACCATCATCGGCTGTCCCTGCAAAGTTTTTTTGGCCGGTATTTTTCTCCGCCGCTTCAGGGTTTGGCGGGGGTAAAGGGAGCCGGCGGCAGCACCGGGGAGGCCATGAAATTTTTCGGCAGCTTGCCTGTGAGGCTGTCCAGGAAGGCGACGATGTCGCTTACCTCGGTGTCGGTAAGGGTGCGTCCCAGTTGCACCTTGGCCATGATCCGCACCGCCTGGGGCAGGGTTGCCACGGATCCGTCGTGGAAGTAGGGCGGCGTCATGGCCACATTGCGCAGGCTGGGAACCTTGAAGACGTACAAGTCGGCGGGGTTGTGGGTCACATCGAAGCGACCCTTGTCGATTTCCCGGCTGCCGGTGGCTTTCCAATAGTCTTCCAGGACGCCGAATTTCTGGAAACTGCCGCCGCCGACGTCGACCCCGTTGTGGCAAGCGATGCAGCCGTAGGAGATGAATTTCTGCAGGCCGGCTTTCGCCCGGGGGTTGAGCGCCTTGGTGTCGCCCTTGAGATAGGCGTCAAAGGGCGCGGGGGTCACCAGGGTGCGTTCGTAGGCGCCGATGGCCAGCCCCCAGTTCTGCGGCGTGACGGGGTTGGATACACCGGGGAAGGCCTGCGCGAACATCTCCTTGTAGCCGGGGATCGACTTCAGCTTGGCCATGGCGGCCTCATAACCGGGCTCGCCAAAGCTGGGCGGTCCCACCAGCGCCTGGGTCGCCTGGTCTTCGACGTTCTTGCGGTCGCCGCGCCAGTGAGCGGCGAACTCCAGGGCGGCATTGAACACCGTAGGGGCGTTGCGCGGATTGAGGCGGTCTTTCACACCTATCGATTTGGCCAAGCCGTCGGTGCCGTAGAGGGCCGGCTGATGGCAGCGCGCGCAGCTCACCGTGCCGTCCAGGGAGATGCGCGGATCGAAAAACAGCGCATGGCCCAGCGCCACCTTGGCGGGCGTGACGGGATTGTCCGGGCTTGCCATCACCGCGGGCAAGGGCTGGAAGATTTGCCGGGCCTGGTTGAGCAGGGCGTCGGCCTGTGCGGCGGCGGGAAAAAAGATGGCCAGGACGGCGGCGCAAAGGCTGTGTTTCATGAAAGTTCTCCCTGGGAAGGTGGTTCAGGATTGCAGACGGCGCGCCACTTCATGCAAGGCCGCGGCGCTGGGGGACAGCAATATCAGAGGGTCGCGATGGGGCTGGGCGAGCACCTGCCAGTGCTCGCCCAGCCACCAGCCGCGGCCGGCAGGAATATCCACCGTTTCGCGCAGGGCAATGATTTGCACGTAGCCCAGGCCGTCGAGAAATACGCTCACGTGCCAGCCCGGCCGGCCGGCCACCACGCAGCGCTTGCACAGCTGCAAGGTGCCGGGGAAGGGAGCGTTCGGGCCCAAACCGAGCGCCTGGCGCACGGGCGCGAGCGGGGCGAATTCGCCGCGCAGGCCGGATTCTTCCCGCACGTGGGCTGCGGCAGCGCGTACCAGCGCCGGCGTGGCCGCATAGGCCAGGCCCAGTCCGCCGGCGCCGCCAGCCAACAGGGCGCCGCCGGCTGCCGCGATGGCGGCACGCAGAAAACGGCGCCGCGGCAGCGCGATCGGCGCGCCGCCGTCGACCGGTAGAGTGCGCAGCAGAGCGCGCATGCGGGCATCGAATTCGTGATCTGTAGGCGTCATGGCAGTCGTTCTCCCGATCAATCCTCGCCCAGCAGCGCCTTGAGCGCGGCGCGTGCCCGGTTCAGCCGGCTCATCACCGTGCCGGGGGCGATATCCAGGCTGTTGGCCAGTTCCTCGTAGCTCATGTCGGACAGATAGAACAGCACCAGGATCTCCCGGTGCGGCTCGCTCAGCGCCTGCAGGGCGCGCAGCAAGTCGATGCGCAAATCTTCGCTTTCCGCCGCACAGGCTGCCGTTTCCGCAAGTTCCTCCCGCCACTCGTCCCAGGGCGGACGCTTCTCCCAATGACGGACGGCCTCCCGGCGCAGGATGCGATATAGCCAGGCCTGCACGGCGCCCTCGTCGCGCAGGGCGGCGCGGTGCCGCCAGGCGAGGACAAAGGTATCCTGCACGAGGTCCTGCGCCGCCGCTTTGTCGCCGGTGAGCGCCCAGGCCGCGCGGGTGAGAAAAGCGCGGTGGGTTTTCACCCAGGCGGCAAAGCGTTTGGCGTCCCTGTTCATCGAGTGTGCTTTTTACTTAGGAGGGCGGGAGAAAAAGAAATATTCCCTTGGGGAAAAACGGGATCGAGCCGGTAGAATCGCAATCTTCCGTGCGCTCCGGTTTTTTATGAAGCCTGTTCCCGTGATCACCATCGACGGTCCTTCCGCATCGGGCAAGGGCACTGTGGCGGCGCGGGTCGCGGCCCGGCTGGGTTTCCATTATCTGGACAGCGGCGCGCTTTATCGATTGGTCGCGCTCGCCGCGCGCAAGCTGGAAACCCCCTCCGAGGCGCAGCTGGCTGCGTTGGCGCAGACCCTGCCTGCGCGCTTCGAAGGCGACAAGGTCTTGCTGGAGGAGCGGGACGTGAGCGACGAACTGCGCAGCGAAAGCGTGGGCGAGGCGGCCTCCAGGGTGGCGGCCCTGAGCGGCGTGCGGGAGGCCCTGCTTGCGCGCCAGCACGCCTATTGCCGCAGCCCCGGACTGGTGGCCGACGGCCGCGACATGGGGACGGTGGTGTTCCCGGCGGCGCGAGCCAAGGTGTTTCTCAACGCCAGCCCCGAGGCGCGTGCCGAAAGAAGATATAAGCAGTTGATGGAAAAGGGCTTATCTGCTAACCTTGCCGCCCTTGTAAATGAAATGCGCGCGCGCGACGAACGCGATATGCACCGCCCGGTGGCGCCGCTTCGGCCCGCGCCGGGTGCGTTGCTGCTGGACACCACGAACCTCACCATAGGCGAGGCCGTGGATGCCGTGCTGGAACATTATCGCAATACGCGCCTCTAGGTGCGCCGGGCTTGCGGCCGGCGCAGTGTTCAACCAACCCCGCCCGCGGGCGGAATGAAGGTTTTTTATGTCTGCAACCCAAATCTCCCAATCCACGTCCTCTGCGGAAAGCTTCGCCGCCCTGTTCGAGGAATCCCTCGCGCGGCAGGAAATGCGCCAGGGCGAGGTCATCACGGCCGAAGTCGTGAGCGTGGATGACAACTTCGTGGTGGTGAATGCCGGCCTCAAATCCGAGAGCCTGATTCCCACCGAAGAATTCAAGAACGACCGCGGCGAAATCGAGGTCAAGGCTGGCGATTTCGTCCAGGTCGCCATCGAGTCCCTGGAAGACGGCTTTGGTTCCACCAAGCTCTCCCGCGACCGGGCCAAGCGCCTGGCCGCCTGGCTCGACCTCGAACATGCCATGGAAGAGGGCCGCATCGTCACCGGCCTGGTGCAGGGCAAGGTGAAGGGCGGCCTCACCGTCCTCATGAACGGCCTGCGCGCCTTCCTGCCGGGCTCCCTGGTGGACATGCGGCCGGTGAAGGACACCACGCCTTATGAAGGCAAGGAAATGGAGTTCAAGGTCATCAAGCTGGACCGCAAGCGCAACAACGTGGTGGTGTCGCGCCGCGCCGTGCTGGAAGAGGCCATGGGCGCGGATCGCGAGGCGCTGCTGGAAAGCCTGAAGGAAGGCACCGTGGTCAAAGGCATCGTCAAGAACATCACCGACTATGGCGCCTTCGTCGATCTCGGCGGCATCGACGGCCTGCTGCACATCACCGACATGGCCTGGCGGCGCGTGCGCCATCCCTCCGAGGTAGTGCAGGTTGGGCAGGAATTGGAAGCCAAGATCCTCAAGTTCGATCAGGAAAAGAACCGCGTTTCCCTGGGCATCAAACAACTGGGCGACGATCCCTGGGTGGGCATCGCGCGGCGCTATCCGCAGGGTACCCGCATGTTCGGCAAGGTGGCCAACCTGACGGACTACGGCTGTTTCGTCGAGATCGAGCCGGGCATCGAGGGCCTGGTGCACGTTTCCGAAATGGACTGGACCAACAAGAACGTGAACCCCGCCAAGGTCGTGGCGCTGGGCGACGAAGTGGAAGTCATGGTGCTGGACATCGACGAGGACAAGCGCCGCATCTCCCTGGGCATGAAGCAGTGCAAGCCCAACCCGTGGGAAGAATTCTCCATGAACTACAAGAAAGGCGACAAGGTTTCCGGCGCGATCAAGTCCATCACCGATTTCGGCGTCTTCATCGGCCTGCCCGGCGGCATCGACGGCCTGGTGCACTTGTCCGACTTGTCCTGGAACCTGCCGGGTGAGGAGGCGGTGCGCAATTTCCGCAAGGGGCAGGATGTCGAAGCCGTGGTGCTGGGCATAGACATGGAGCGCGAGCGCATTTCCCTGGGCATCAAGCAGCTGGAGGGCGACCCGTTCAATTCCTTTGTCGGCAGTCATGACAAGGGCAGCGTCGTCAAGGGCCGGGTGAAGTCGCTGGACGCCAAGGGCGCGGCGGTCGATCTGGGGGGCGACATGGAGGGCTATCTGCGCGCCTCCGAAGTGTCGCGCGACCGCGTGGAGGACATCCGCACCCACCTGAAGGAAGGCGACGAGGTGGAAGCTATGGTCATCAACGTGGACCGCAAGAACCGCGTCATCAACCTGTCCATCAAGGCCAAGGATTCCGCCGAACAGGATGCGGCGATGAAGAAATACAGCGCCGAGGCCGCTGCCGCCGCCACGGGATCGACCAACCTCGGCGCGCTGCTGAAAGCCAAGCTCGACAACAAGGGAGGCGGCCAGTAGACGGCCGGCTGGGCGACGATGACGAAATCGGAACTGATCAACCAGCTGGCGGCCCGCCATCCGCAGTTTTCTCCGGCGGACGCAGAGCTTGCCGTGCGCACCGTCATGGATGCCATGGTGCAGGCGCTGGCAGCCGGAGGGCGCATCGAGATTCGCGGCTTCGGCAGCTTCAGCCTGAGCTATCGCCCGGCGCGCCAGGGGCGCAATCCGAAATCCGGCGAGAAGGTGCTGGTGCCGTCCAAGCACGTGCCGCACTTCAAGGCCGGCAAGGAATTGCGTGAACGGGTGGACTATCGCCAATAGGGCGCATCAGAGTGTGCGGCCCCTTGCAAGGTTTGCTGCAAGGGGCTTTTTTTTGTGCGCTGTTCCGGACGGTCAGCCGCGCCGCCGCGCCAAGGCGTAGGCCAAGCCCGCCAGCGGCAGGGCCCACAAGGCGGAGTAGCGGTAGATTTGCTCCAGAGGCACCCAGCGCTGGAGCGCTCCAGGCGCGGTGGAGCCCAGGCCTTCGCCTATCATCAAGGCAGCCACCAGGAGGCCCGCCAGCGCGACCTGGCGCTGCGGCCAGATGGCCAAGCCCAGGGCCATCACGTAAGGGTAGTAGATGCTGCATGCCGCTCCGGCCAGGGCGAAGGCGACGATCAGAGCGGCAGGCTGTCCGTGCAGACTTCCCACCAGTAGGAACGCGGCGCCCACGGCGAGCCCCGAGGCCGCGAGCAAGGCCGCGCGGGACACCAGCCGTTGCGGGAGGAAGGCAAGCAGCAAGCGGAACAGCGTCATGCCGGCCCAAAAAGCGGATAAGGCGAGAGTGCCCCAGGAACCGGCGCCGCGGCCCACGTAAACCGACGCCCAGCTGCTGAATGTGCCCTCGCACAACGCGTAGAACAGCACCGCCAGGGCGAAGGGCAACATGGCCGGCTGCCAGGTTGGTCCCTGCGAGGCAGGGCGGTGCTCCGGCAAGGGCGCGAAAAGCAGCACTGCGAAACCGGCCAGCAGCAAGGCCGGCCACGCCCCCCAGCCGGCGTAGCGCTGGGCGGCGTCGAGCAGCAGGGGCGACAGCGCAGTGGCACCCCCCACCAGACCGTTCAGCACGGTGACGGCGGCAGTCTCGCTGGCGGCGAACAGCAGGGCGGCATAATGATTGACCGCCGCCAGCGTGAGTCCGAACCCCAGCCCCAGGGCCAGGGTTTCCAGCAGGATGGCGGTGTACGCGGTCGTTCCCGTTGCGCGGGAGGCGATGACCAGCAAGGCCATGCCGGCCAGGTTGGCGGCCAGGCCCACGCGCAGCACTCCCTGGCTGCCTGCGCGCTGCTGCAGCAGAGGGGCGGCCAGTGCGCCGGCGATGGCGCCGCCGATTTCGGGAAAATACAACCAACCATAAGCGGAGGCGCTGAAGCCATAGGGGGCGGCTGTCAGGATGCTGCCCAGGGAAGGCACCAATACGAAGGCAGCACCCTGCAATATGCCGGCGGCGTATACCGCGCCGACGACGAGCCGGCGGTTCAAGGGCCGAGACCGGCAGCGAAGCGCGCGCGCAAATGCTTCGCTACCCGCAGCGCGTTGGCCATCACCGTAAGGGAAGGGTTCACGGCGGCGATGGAAGGCATGAAGGACGCATCCACGACATAGAGGTTGTCGACGCCATGGGCGCGGCAGTTCACGTCCAGCACGCTGTCGGCGGGATCGTGGCCGAAGCGCAGCGTGCCGGCCTGGTGGGCCACGGCTTCGATGCCCATGGTCTGCGTTTTCACCAGCGGATAGCCGAGCTGGTGCAGGATGCCTTCCCATTGGCGGATGAGGCGTTCGTGCGTCGCCACGTTGTTGGGCGTGTAGGCCAGGCGGATGGCGCCGCGTTCGTCCACCTGCACGCGATTGGCGCGATCGGGCAGGTCCTCGGTGGTAAGCCACCAGTCTAGCGAATGGCGCGCCACCAGTTTGGCCAGTTCCTCGGGCCAATGGATTTTCTGAGCTTCCAGCACTTCGGGCGTGAGCTTGCCAAGGTTCTGCACATGGCCCAGGGGATGGGGAAAATCGGCGTCGCCAGAGGCCTCGTAGAAATCGTTGATGCCTATGGTCTTCTGGAACACCGTAGGATTTACGCGGCGCGGGTCCACGGCTACGCAGACGCTGTTGCGATGGCACATGTAATGCCGCCCTACGAGGTCGTTGGCATTGGCCAGGCCCTGGGGCCAGGCGTCCTGGCGCGAGGCGAGCAGCAGGGCGGCGGAATTGACCGCGCCGGCAGCGAGCACCACGACGCGGGCGCGGAAGCTTTGCGCACCGTCAGGCGTGTCGCATTGCACCGCCACCACCTGGCGCCCGTCGGGGCCGGTCAGCAGGCGGCGCACGCGTATGCCGGTGAGCAGCTTGGTTTCAGGCATCTCCAACGCCGGTGCCACGCCGCATACCTCGGCATCGCCCTTGGCATGCAGCAGGCAGGGAAAGCCGTCGCAGGTGTCGCAGCGGATGCAGGGCGCCAGGCGCGGCTCGGTCTCGTTGCGGTGGATAGCCAGGGGCAGGGGAAAAGGATGCAGGCCGCGGGCTTCAAGCGCTGCGGCGACTTGCGCGATATAGGGTTCATGAGCCAGCGCCGGATAGGGGAAGTCATCCCGGGGCGGCTCGCAAGGGTCCCGGCCTTTTTCCCCATGGCAGTAGTACCAGGCCTCCGCCTGGTCGTAATAGGGCCGCAGGTCATCGTAGCGGATGGGCCACTCGGGCGTCTCGCCCTCCGGGTAGCGGCGCCGGCGGAAGTCGCTTTCGCGCCGGCGCAGCACCGCCGCGCCGTAGAGCTTGGTGTTGCCGCCCACGTGATAGCCGGTGATGGGCCGAAAGGGCTGGCCGGAGGCGTCCTGCCAGTCTTCGGCCGTGTGGTAGCGGTGTTCGCGAAAAACGGCCTCGGCGCTCCAATTGGCCTTTTCCCGCACCAGGTAGTCGCCGCGTTCCAGCACCAGGAGCTTCAACCCGGAGTTACCCAAGGCTCGGGCCAGGGTCCCGCCACCCGCGCCGCTGCCGATGATGAGCACATCAGCGTCCATGTCTAAGCCGCAGCGCGCCGCATGATGGAGTGGGTATGTCCGATGCCGTCAGCCGCCGTGGCGGAAGTCGGGATAGATCAGCATGCCGCCATCCACTGCCACCGTAGTACCGGTGATGTAGCTGGCCAGGTCGCTCACCAGGAACGCTGCCACGCTGCCGATTTCCGAGGGCTCGCCCAGGCGGCCCATGGCGATCTTGTCATCCAGGTCCGCCAATCCCTTGGGATCCTGCCAAACGTCGGCATTGATGGGCGTGCGGATCGCTCCCGGCGCGAGCGCCAGTACCCGTATGCCGTCGCCCGCCGCTTCCTGGGCCAGGGTCTTGGTGAACATGGACAGCCCCGCCTTGGCGCTGGTGTAGGCGCTGTAGCCCTCCCAGGGGATGAATTCGTGCACCGAGGTGATGTTGAGTATGACGCCGCGCTTTTGCGGCAGCATGCGCTGCAGGGCGAGGCGGGCGCAGTAATAGGCGCCGAAAAGATCGACCGCGATGGTTTTTTGCCAGGCGTCCGGGTCGCTCGCTGCGCAATCCGCGCGCGCGCCGTCCATGCCGGCGTTGTTGACGAGGATGTCCAGCCCGCCCCAGGCGTGGTCGAGGGCGGCGAACAGCGCGTCCATGTCCTCGCGCCGCGACACGTCGCCGCCAAAGGCCTGCGCCGTACCGCCTGCGGTGCGGATGGCGGCGGCCACGGCCTCGGCGGCGGCGCTCTTGCCGCGGTCATGCACGGCCACGGCGGCGCCGGCCTGGGCGAGGGTTTTCGCCATGGCTTCGCCCAGGCCCGAACCGGAACCGGTGACTAGGGCGCGCTTGCCGCTGAGATCGATGCCTAGCATGGGGGGTGCTCCTTGGGCAGCGTCTCGACGGACGCGATAGCAAAGAGAGCCTGGAGGGGCGAAATTGGTTCCGCACCCGCGTGGTTCGGATTTATGGAGCGAGGCGTTAAAATCGCCGCCATTGTGCATAATGCCGTCACGCTCATGCGCTATCTTGCCTGGATCGTCCGCATTACCCTCTTCCTGCTGGTGCTGGCGTTTGCGCTCGAAAACAGCCAAGTCGTCGCGCTGCAATATTTCGGTCCCGCGCCCTGGCAGGCGCCCCTGGTGGTCGTAATACTCCTGTGCTTTGCGCTGGGCACCGCGCTGGGCATCCTGGCGGTAATCCCGGCGTTCATCCGCATGCGCCGCGAGATTTCTCTGCTGCGGCGCCAGATCAAGGCGGGGCAGGCGCAGCAGCCGCCCGGCGAGCCGCCGCAATGACGGAATTCGGTTCCTGGTGGCTGCTCGCTTTCCCGCTGTTTTTCGCCCTCGGCTGGCTGGCCGCGCGCATCGACATCAAGCAGGTGGTGACGGAATCGCGCGCGCTGCCGAATTCCTACTTCAAGGGCCTTAACTTTCTCCTCAGCGAGCAGCCGGACAAGGCCATCGAGGCCTTCATCGAAGTGGTCAAGCTGGAGCCGGAGACCATAGACCTGCATTTCGCCCTGGGTGGGCTGTTCCGCAAGCGCGGCGAACTGGACCGCGCCATCCGCATGCATGAAAACCTGCTGGAGCGCGAAGGCCTGAGCCAGGAATACCGCCTCAAGGCCCTCGCCGAACTGGGCACCGATTATCTGAAGGCCGGCCTGCTGGATCGCGCGGAGGAGGTTTTCAACCGCCTTCTCGGCTCGCCCATGGAGGGCTTGGCGCGCAGTCAGTTGCTCGAGATCTACGTGCAGGAAAAAGATTGGCACAAGGCCATCGAGGCGGCGGCCGTGCTGGACAAGCTTTCTTCGCGCCCGCTCAATGCCGAGATCGCGCATTTCCATTGCGAGCTGGCGCTGCTCGACGCCGTGCGCGGCGCCAACGATGACGCGCGAGGGCACCTGCAGCAGGCGCTCGACATCAATCGGCAATGCGTGCGCGCGACCATGATGCTGGGAGACTTGGAAGCCTCGGCCGCAGCGCCGCGCGCCGCCATCGCGCGCTGGCGCGAAGTGGAGGCGCAAAGCGCGCCGCACATGGTGCTGGTGGTGGACAAGCTGCTGCAGGCGTTCGGCGCAACCGCCAGCATGGAAGAGGGGCTTGCCTGGCTGCGCGGGCTGCTCGCGCGCCAGCCGTCGCTGGATTTGTTCAACAGCCTATACAATGCCGTGCTGCAAGTGCAGGGTTCGGCGGCAGCCTATCAGCTCGCCAAGGAAGAGCTGCGCCGCCACCCCAGCCTGCGGGCGCTGGACAAGCTTGTAGAGGCGGAGATGCTGCAGACCACCAGCGAGCGGCGCGATGTCATGCAAAGCGCCAAGGAACTCATCCAGGCACACAGCCAGCGTCTCACCCGCTATCAGTGCGTGAGCTGCGGCTTCAAGGCCAAGCAGTTTTTTTGGCGCTGTCCGGCGTGCGGACGCTGGGACAGCTTCGACCCGGAGCGCAGAGAAGAATGAAGACACCTTTCATCATCGCCCTGGATTTTCCCAAGGCCTCGCAGGCCTGGGAGCTTGCGGATCGCCTCGATCCGCGGCGCTACCGCCTGAAGATAGGCAAAGAATTGTTCACCGCTGCCGGCCCCGATCTGGTGCGCGGCCTCACCCTGCACGACTTCGACGTGTTCCTGGATCTGAAATTCCACGACATCCCCAATACGGTCGCGGGGGCCTGTCAGGCGGTGGCCAGGCTGGGGGTGTGGATGGTCAACGTGCACGCGAGCGGCGGGCGCGCCATGATGGAGGCGGCGCGTACTGCCGTCGCGCATCTGCCGCGGCCGCCGCTCATCACGGCCGTCACGGTGCTGACCAGCCTTGGCGCGGAAGATCTCGCCGCCACGGGCGTGAAGGGCAAGCCGGCCGATCAGGTGCGCCGCCTCGCCGCGCTGGCGCAGGCGTGCGGCATGGACGGCGTGGTGTGCAGCGGGCGCGAGGCGGCGGACTTGCGCAAGACGCTGGGCGCGGACTTCAAGCTGGTCACGCCCGGCATACGTCTGCCGGAGAGCCCGCCGGACGATCAGAACCGCACCGTGACTCCGGCGCAGGCGCTGGCCGCGGGCGCGGATTATCTGGTAGTGGGGCGCCCCGTGACCGCCGCGGCCGATCCGCTCGGCGCGCTTGAGGAATTGAACAGAAATCTGAAATCCCGCAAGGAAGGAAAATGAAAATCACCGTCGTCGGCACGGGCTATGTAGGCCTGGTCACGGGCACCTGTCTGGCCGAAGTGGGGAACCAGGTGCTGTGCCTGGACGTGGATCCGCGCAAGATCGAGATACTCAAAAGCGGCGGCATCCCCATCTACGAGCCGGGGCTGGAAGACATGGTCAGGCGCAACGTGGCCGCCGGACGCCTGCGCTTCACCACCGACATCGAAGAAAGCGTCGCTTTCGGCAACATCCAGTTCATCGCCGTGGGCACGCCGCCCGACGAGGACGGCTCCGCGGACCTGCAGTATGTCGTGGCCGCCGCGCGCAGCATCGGCCGCCACATGGCGGAGTACAAGCTGGTGGTGGACAAATCCACCGTGCCGGTGGGCACGGCCGACAAGGTGCGCGCGGCCGTGGCCGACGAGCTGGCCAAGCGCGGCCAGGCCATATCTTTCGATGTCGCTTCCAACCCGGAATTCCTCAAGGAAGGCGCTGCGGTGGAGGATTTCATGAAACCCGACCGCATCGTCGCGGGCACCGACAGCGAAGGGGCCACGCAGCTGCTGCGTCAGCTCTATGCGCCATTCCAGCGCAATCACGAGCGCTTGATCGTCATGGACATCCGCTCGGCCGAGCTGACCAAGTACGCCGCCAACGCCATGCTCGCCACGCGCATCTCCTTCATGAACGAACTGGCGGTGCTGGCCGAAGGGCTGGGGGCCGACATCGAGCACGTGCGTCGGGGCATCGGCTCCGACCCGCGCATCGGCTACGATTTTTTGTACGCCGGCTGCGGCTACGGCGGGTCGTGCTTTCCCAAGGACGTGCAGGCGCTGCGGCGCACCGGCCAGGAGAGCGGCGTCCCCCTGCGCGTGCTGGATGCGGTGGAGGATGCCAACGAAGCGCAGAAGCGCCTGCTGCTGCACAAGATCACGCGGCGCTTCGGCGAAGACCTCAGCGGCCGTCGTTTCGCCTTGTGGGGGCTGGCGTTCAAGCCCAACACCGACGATATGCGCGAAGCGCCCAGCCGGGTGATACTGGAAGGGCTGTGGCAGCGCGGCGCGCAGGTGGCGGCTTACGACCCGGCGGCGATGGAGGAGACGCGGCGTCTCTATGGGGAGCGGGCGGATTTCACGCTGGAGCAGGATCCGATGGCGGCAGCGAAGGGAGCGGACGCGCTGGTGGCCGTGACGGAGTGGAAAGTGTTCCGCAGCCCGGATTTCGATGCGCTCAAGAGGCTGCTCAAGCAGCCGGTGATCTTTGATGGGCGCAATCTATACGACCCGGCCTTGCTGCGTGCCCAGGGCTTCGAGCATTTCCCCATCGGGCGGGCATGATAGGCAGCGAGGATTTCCGCGCCGCCCGCCTCCTTGTGGTGGGCGACGTCATGCTGGACCGCTACTGGTTCGGCGACGTGGCGCGCATTTCCCCGGAGGCGCCGGTGCCGGTGGTGAAGGTTTCGCGCAGCGAGGACCGCATCGGCGGCGCCGGCAACGTGGCGCGCAATGCCGCCGCGCTGGGCGGCCAGGTGACGCTGCTTTCCGTCGTGGGCGCGGACGAAGTGGGACGGACGCTGGCCCAGCGCATCGCCGCTGAGGCGTTTGCCGCGCGTCTGCACGAAGACGCGGATTACCAGACCACGCTCAAATTGCGCGTGATCGGCCGCCAGCAGCAGCTGCTGCGCATCGATTTCGAAGCGCCGCCCAAGCAGGAGGTGCTTGCCGCCAAGCTGAAAGACTACGAAAGCCTGGTGGGGGACTGCGACGTCGTGGTGCTGTCGGATTACGGCAAGGGCGGGCTTGCCCACGTGGCCGGCATGATCGAACTGGCGCGCCGCCATCGCAAGCCGGTGCTGGTCGATCCCAAGGGCGAGGACTACGAGCGTTACCGCGGCGCCACCCTGCTCACCCCCAACCGCAGCGAATTCCGCGAGGTGGCCGGCGGCTGGCGCAACGAGCAGGAGCTGGCGCTCAAGGCGGAGGCCTTGCGCGAAAGACTCGCCCTGGAAGCCTTGCTCATCACGCGCAGCGAAGAAGGCATGACCCTGTTTCGCGAGGAGCAGGCGTTCCACGAACCCGCGGTGGCGCGCGAGGTGTACGACGTGAGCGGCGCGGGCGATACCGTGATCGCGGTGCTGGCGTCGGCCCTGGCAGCCGGCGCCGATTATCACGAGGCGGTGATACTGGCCAACCGCGCAGCCGGCATCGTGGTGGGCAAGCTGGGCACCGCCGTGGTCAGCCCGGCAGAATTGTTCTCCTGAGGCTGGGCTGCGCCTTACCCGGCCGCGCCCTGACGGCTGTCGAGCGCCAGGCGCAGCTCCTTGAGCAGCCCGGCAACGCCGTCCTCGATCATGTCCATGATGTCCTCGAAGCCCTGCGCGCCGCCGTAGTAGGGGTCGGGCACGTCCAGATTGGGGTATTTGCGGCTGAAGGACAAAAACAGGCGCAGCTTGTGCTGGCTGCGAGCGGGAGCACGGCGCTTGAGCGTGGCGAGGTTGCTGCCGTCCATGGCGAGGATGTAGTCGAATTTCTCGAAATCCACGTCCGCCACCTGCCGGCCGCGCAGATCGCCGATGGCGATGCCGCGCAGGCGCGCCGTGCCCAGCGCGCGCGGATCGGGCGGGTCGCCGATATGGTAGCTGTGGGTGCC
Organism: Pseudomonadota bacterium; assembly: GCA_021802555.1. Classification (GTDB taxonomy): domain Bacteria; phylum Pseudomonadota; class Gammaproteobacteria; order Burkholderiales; family Thiobacillaceae; genus JAJXXS01. The sequence goes on along the minus strand of JAJZRU010000014.1, from coordinate 38,325 downwards.
GGCCGAATCCACGCTGATCCAGCGCTCCAGGCCGGCGTCCTGCAGCGCGCGTCGCAATGCGCCTTCCGCCATGGGCGAGCGGCAGATATTGCCCATGCAGACCATCAGCACATTAATCATGTTGCTCCACGCCGAACAAGACCTCCTTGAGTGCCCGCAAGCGGTCGCGAAGTTCCGCGGCCTTCTCGAATTCCAGGTTTTTCGCTGCGTCCAGCATGTCCTTCTCCAGTTTTTTCACCTGCTTGTTCAGGTCTTTTTCACTCATCACCTTGTAAGCGGCCACGGTCTGCGCCGCCTTGAGGTCCAGCTGCGCCTCGCCCAGATCGATGGCCGCTTCGATCATGTCCTTGATGCGCTTTTGCACGCCGCGCGGCGTGATGCCGTGGGCGGCGTTGTAGGCCAGTTGTTTTTTTCGCCGCCGTTCCGTTTCGTCGATGGCGCGGCGCATGGATTCGGTCACGATTTCGGCGTAGAGGATGGCCATGCCGTTGAGATGGCGCGCGGCGCGCCCGATGGTCTGGATGAGCGAGCGGGTGGAGCGCAGAAAGCCTTCCTTGTCGGCGTCGAGGATGGCCACCAGCGAGACCTCGGGGATGTCCAGGCCCTCGCGCAGCAGGTTGATGCCCACCAGCACGTCGAAGACGCCCAGGCGCAGGTCGCGGATGATGTCCACGCGCTCCACGGTATCGATGTCGGAGTGCAGATAGCGCACTTTGACGCCGTGCTCGGACAGGTAGTCGGTCAGTTCCTCGGCCATGCGCTTGGTGAGCGTGGTCACCAGCACGCGCTCGTTGACCAGCACGCGCCGCTTGGCCTCGGACAGCAGGTCGTCCACCTGGGTGATCACCGGCCGCACCTCGACCACCGGGTCCACTAGGCCCGTGGGGCGCACCACCTGTTCGACCACCTGACCCTGGTGCTGTTCTTCATAGGCCGCGGGGGTGGCGGAGACGAAGATGGCCTGCGGCATGAGGCGCTCGAACTCCGCGAACTTCAGCGGCCGGTTGTCCAGCGCGGACGGCAGGCGGAAGCCGTATTCCACGAGATTTTCCTTGCGTGCCTTGTCGCCGTTGTACATGCCGCCGATCTGGGGGACGGCGACATGGGATTCGTCGATGAACATCAAGGCGTTGCGCGGCAGGTAGTCGATCAGGGTTGGAGGCGGTTCCCCGGGCTTGCGGCCCGAGAGATGGCGCGAATAGTTCTCGATGCCTTTGCAGAATCCCAGCTCGTTGAGCATTTCCAGATCGAAGCGGGTGCGCTGCTCCAGGCGTTGGGCTTCCACCAGTTTGCCGTTGGCGTAGTAGAAATCCAGCCGCTCGCGCAGCTCGGCCTTGATGGCCTCGATGGCCTTCAGCGTGGTTTCGCGCGGCGTGACGTAATGGCTGGAGGGAAAGACCGTGTAGCGCGGCACCTCGGAAAAAACCTTGCCGGTGAGCGGATCGAATACGGAAAGCCGCTCGACCTCGTCATCGAACAGGGTAATGCGCAGAGCCTGCTCGGCATTCTCTGCGGGAAACACATCGATCACTTCGCCGTGCACGCGGAAGATGCCGCGATGGAAATCGAACTCGTTGCGCTCGTACTGCATGACGGCCAGCCGCTGGATGATCTCGCGCTGCTCCAACTTTTCGCCCTTGCGCAGATGCAGGATCATGCTGTGGTAGTCGACCGGGTCGCCGATGCCGTAAATGGCCGACACGGTGGCGACGATCACGCAGTCCGGCCGCTCCAGCAGCGATTTGGTGGCCGAGAGCCGCATCTGCTCGATATGCTCGTTGATGCTGGAATCCTTCTCGATGAACAGATCGCGCGCCGGGACATAGGCTTCGGGCTGGTAGTAGTCGTAATAGGAGACGAAATACTCCACGGCGTTTTCCGGGAAGAACTCGCGCATCTCGGCGTACAACTGGGCCGCCAGGGTCTTGTTGGGGGCCATGATGATGGCCGGCCGCCCGGTGCGGGCAATGACGTGGGCCATGGTGTAGGTCTTGCCGGAACCGGTGACGCCCAGCAGTGTCTGGTAGGCCAGGCCGTCATTCAATCCTTCCACCAGGCGTTTTATCGCCTCGGGCTGATCGCCCGCCGGCTCGAAGGGCTGATCCAGGCGGTAAGGGCTGTTGGGGAAGGTGGCGATCACGGGTAAACTTGCAAAATTTGCAAATTTTTCATTCTACCATCCGGCGCAATTGCGGCCGGGGGACTCCCAGGACTCCATCGTGCAGCTCTCGCGCCGCGTTCAAGCCATCAAGCCTTCCCCCACGCTGGCCATTTCCGCCAAGGCCGGCGCGCTCAAGGCGGAAGGCCGAGACATCGTCAATCTGGGGGTGGGCGAACCCGATTTCGACACCCCGGATTTCATCAAGGCGGCGGCCATCGAGGCCATACGCAGGGGCTTCACCAAATACACCGCGGTGGGCGGCACACCCTCCCTGAAGGCTGCCGTGGCGGCCAAGTTCAAGCGCGACAACGGGCTGGATTACGGCACCAGGCAGATTCTGGTGTCCTGCGGCGGCAAGCAGAGTTTTTACAACCTGGCGCAGGCCTACCTCAACCCCGGCGACGAAGTCATCATACCCGCGCCCTACTGGGTGTCCTATCCGGACATGGTGCTGCTGGCCGAGGGGGTGCCGGTGTTTGTCGCCTGCGGCATCGACCAGGGCTTCAAGCTCACGCCGGCGCAGCTGGAACAAAGCCTCACGCCGCGCACCCGCCTGCTGGTGTTGAACAGCCCCGGCAATCCCACGGGCGCGGTTTACCGCCGCGAAGAGCTGGCCGCGCTCGGCGAAGTGCTGCGCCGCCATCCGGAAGTGCTCATCGCCAGCGACGACATGTACGAGCACATCCTCATGCGGGACGGCGCGTTTTGCAACATCGTCAATGCTTGCCCGGAGTTGTATGAGCGCACGGTGGTGCTCAACGGCGTGTCCAAGGCCTATGCCATGACCGGCTGGCGCATCGGCTACTGTGCCGGACCCGAGCCTCTGATTGCGGCGATGGAGAACATCCAGTCCCAGTCCACGTCCAATCCGACCTCTATTTCCCAGGTAGCGGCGGAAGCGGCCCTGAACGGCGACCAGGGTTGCATGGCGCCCATGCTGGAAGCCTTCCGCGCGCGGCACCGCTACGTCGTGGAGATCTTGAATGCCATGCCCGGGGTCAACTGCGTGCCCAGCGGCGGCGCCTTCTACGCCTTCCCCGACATGTCCGCAGCCATCGCGCGCCTGCATCGCCAGGGCAGGCTGGCCGAGCCCACCGACCTGGCGCTCGCGGCCTATTTGCTCGACGCTGGCGTGGCGGCGGTGCCGGGCTCGGCGTTCGGCGCCGAAGGCTGTTTGCGCCTGTCCTTCGCCACGTCCCTGGAAAATCTGCAAAAGGCCTTGAGCCGCATCGCCGCCGCCCTGGCCTGACGGCGTCCGCTTACAAGGGCACCGACGGCGGCGGCGGGGGCGGCGGGGCGCCTTCGGGCATCAGGCTCTGGCCGTAGCGCTCGAATTGTGCGTGCTCATACAGCTTGGCGTATTTGAGGAAGGCGTAATAGCTCATGGTGACCGAGGTGATGAAGCCGCCCCAGCCGTTGAGGAAATTGCGCTTGAAAACATAGCTGCGCACAAAGGCATAGGGCAGATACAGGGCCATTTTCCAGGGACTGGGGTGGAAACCGCGCGCCACCTTGTCGGCCACCAGGCCGGTGGAATAGGCGTTGATCTTCTCCACCTTCACGTGCAGGCTGGTTTCCGCGTAGTGGTAGAAAGGGCGCTTTAGCCATTTGATGCGCCCGTCCACTTTGGGCGCGGCATGCACCGGCATGTCGGAGACGCGCCCGCGGGTCTTGTCGAACAGGCGCAGAAAGCCGTTCATGCGCACTTTGGGCGAAGACATGCGCCAGAACAACTGCTCCTGGCGCGGGATTTCATAGCCGTGGGCATCGAAGCCGCGCGCGCGCAACGCCTGGATCTCCCCGATCAAGGCCGGCGAGAGCGCCTCGTCGGCATCCAGCAGCAGCACCCAGCGGTGCGCGGTGTGCTCCAGAGCCAACTGCTTCTGCGGACCGTAGCCGAGGAACTCGTGCTGCAGGAATTTGCAGCCGTGGCGCTGGGCAATGGCCGGGGTTTCGTCCGTGCTGAAAGAGTCCAGCACCAGCACTTCGTCTGCCCATTCGACGCTTGCCAGGCAGGTGGGGAGCGTGCGGGCGTTGTTGTAGGTGGTGATGAAGACGGAGATGGGTTCCACGGCGCTCACCTTTCGCATGCCAGGCGCGTGTAGAGCGCCAGCGTCTTGTCCAGCATGTCCTGCAGGGGAAAGAAATTCCCCGGCGGCACGGCCGGCCGCTCCTTGAGCAGGGATTCGATGCGGCGCGTGGCGGCATCGAGATCGTCCAGCGGCAGGAGACCCTGGGGATAGACGCGGGAGAGGATTTCCCCGACGCCGCCGTGGTCGTAGCCGGCCGTGGGCACGCCCAAACGCAGCGCCTCCAGCGTGGTGCGCCCGAAGGACTCGGGCCGGCGGGAGAGCGACAGCACGAGATGCGACCACGCCATGATGTTCTTCAAGTCCTGGCGCTGGCCGGTGAAGCTGATGTCGCGCTCCAGGTTCAGCGCGCGCACGCGGTAGCGCAGCTTTTGCAGGTACTTGCGTTTGGAAGGCGCGGCGCCGCCGGCGATGAGGCCGTGCACGGGCAGGCCGCGCTTTTTCAGGCGCCGGATGATTTCGATGAAATCCTCGTGGCCTTTCAGGCGCGTGATGCGCCCGGGCAAGAGCAGGCGCAGCCCCGCCGCCGCTGCGGGGTATTCCGCCGCCACGGCTTGCTCCCAGAGTATGTCCGGATGGTAGCCGTAGGGGAATTCGCCCGCGTCGACGCCGCGATGGATCACGTGTATGCGCTCGGGCGGCACCCGGGGGTAGTGTGCGACGATGTAATCGCGCATGGTTTCCGACACGGCGATGACGGCCTCGCCCTTCATCATCACCGCGCTGTAGCGGCTGACCGAATAGAGGCCGTGCGCGGTGGTGACGAAGCGCGGGCGGCGCCCCGGCGCCATGCCGCGCCAGGCCAGCCAGGCGACCCAGGCCGGCATGCGCGAACGGGCGTGCAGGATGTCGATTTGTTCGCGCGCCAGGAAACGGCGCAGCGGGGCGACGCAGCGCAGCGTCCAGAGGGATTTTTGGCCTATCGGCCAGGCATGGTGTACGCCGCCGACGGCCTCGATGTCCTTGACCATTCTGCCGCCCGCCGACATGACCAGGGCGCGGTGTCCCGCCGCGGCGAGGGCGCGCGTGACTTCCAGCACGCCGCGCTCCACTCCGCCCGATTCCAGGGCGGGGAGAACTTGCAGCACGGTCAGGCGCGTGCCGTTCAAACGGCCGGCTCCGGCCAGGTTCGGGCCGAAGCCGCTTGCAGGGAATAGGGCGCCGTGGGCAGTTCGGGCACTGCGCCGGTCATCTGGTCGGCCAGCAGGCGTGCGCAAGTCGGCGCCAGGGTTACGCCGTAACGGTAATGGCCGACGTTGAGATATAGATTCACGTAATCGGGGTGCGGGCCGACGACGGGCAGGTTGTCCGGGCTGCCGGGGCGTATGCCCGCCCAGTGGCGGATCGGCTCGGGCAGGCCGCTCAGCAGGCCGCTGGCGCGCTGGTGCAGGCGCCGGCGGCCCGTCTCGTTGGTTTCCTTGGCATAGCTGCCGAACTCCAACGTGCTGCCGGCCAGCAGATGGCCGTCCTTGCGCGGCACGAGATAGAAGCCGTCCTGATAGACGATCTGCTGCAAACGGTGTCTGCCCGGCGGGTAGAGCAGCATCTGACCGCGCACCGGGCGGATGGCGGGCAGCGCCGGCAGGTTGGCGAGCGGCAGGCTGGACCACGCGCCGGTGGCAAGCACGAAATGATCCGCCCGATAGATCTTGCCGCCGGCCCGCACGCTGGTGAGGCGCGAACCTTGCAGACCGATGTCTTCGACGGCGACGTTGTCTTCGATGTGGCCGCCCAGGGCGCGTATCGCTTCCGCCAGGGCGCGCGCCAGGCGCGGATTGCGTATCTGGGCGACCTGCGGCAGCCACAGACTGTCCGGCGGAGGGAGCGCGAAGCCGGGAAGATCAGCCGGGGGCGCACCGCATTGCAGGCCATGTTCGGCGCACCACGGCGCCGCTTCCTCCTCTATCGGCGGAAGTACGAGCAATCCGCTGACGAGGTATTCCGGGTCGGTGTGCGACAGTTCGCGCAGCTGTTCGACCCAATCGGGGTAATGCGCCAGGGATGTCAGGGCCAGACGGTTGAAGTCTGCTCCGTACTGCCAGGGCAGGAGGGGGAAGACGATGCCCGCGCCGGCCCAGGTGGATTCTCCACCCAGGGTGCCGCGATCCAGCAGCGTGACGCGGGCGCCGCGGCGGGCCAGTTCCAGCCCCGCGGACAGCCCGGACACCCCGGCACCCAGGAGAATGACATCCACGATTAACGATCTATAGTGCTAAGTCACGCGACGATTCTAACAATACCGTCGACTGGGGAGAGAAAAAGGGGGAGAAAAATGAACGCTGTCCATCAGCGGCAGCGCGGCGTGAGCCTGGTCGAAGCACTGTCGGTGACGGCCATCACCGCTTTGCTCGCCGCGGCCGCCGCGCCGGCCTATACGAACCTGATGCAGGAGAACCGTCTCAGCGCCCAGGCCAACGCCGTGCTGGGGGCTTTGCAGTATGCGCGCAGCGAAGCGGTGATGAGAGGCGGCCACGTGACGCTCTGCGCCGAAAGCGCAGGCGCCTGCCTGGGCACGAGCGACTGGGCCCAGGGCTGGGTGGCCTTCGCCGATGCCGACGGCGACGGCGTTCTCGATCCCGGGGAGGCGCTGTTGCGGCGCTGGCCCGCGGTGCACGACAGCCACAGCCTGAACAAAGGCAAGAAAGTGCGCGTGCGCTTCGACGCCCAGGGTTTCGCTGCCGGCTACAACGATACCTTTCGTTTGTGCGATGCGCGCGGCCCGGCCCATGGGCGCAGCATCATCGTCAGCAACCAGGGCCGGGTGCGGGTCGACAAGGGAGCGGACATCTGCCCCTGACCACCGTCGGTACCCTCTCAGCGGGAAACAGGCATACTTGTGACTTTGTGTTGCGATAGCCATGACCCGGGTCAAGATTTGCGGCATCACCCGCACAGAAGACGCCTTGCACGCGGCGCAGGCCGGCGCTGATGCCATCGGTCTGGTGTTCTACGCCAAGAGCCCGCGCTATGTGGAAGCGGCCGCCGCCGCGGCCATCGTCCGCGCCCTGCCGCCTTTCGTCACCGTCGTGGGGCTGTTCGTCGATGCGCTGGAGGACTATGTGCGCGCGGTGCTGGAGCGCGTGCCCCTGGACGTCCTGCAATTCCACGGCAAGGAAAGCCCGGCCTATTGCGCGCGCTACGGCCGGCCTTACCTCAAGGCCGTGCGCGTCGGGGAGGACACCGATTTGCTACAATGCGCCGCGGATTACGCCACAGCCCAGGCGCTGTTGCTGGACACTTACGTCCCCGGAGTGCCGGGCGGCACGGGCGAATGCTTCGACTGGACCTGGATTCCGGCGGTGCTCCCCAAACCCATCGTGTTGTCGGGCGGGCTCACGCCGGACAACGTCCGGCAAGCGATCGGCCAGGTCCATCCCTGGGCCGTGGACGTCGCCTCCGGCGTCGAAGCCAGCCCCGGCTGCAAAGACCCCGCCAAGGTCAGCCTATTCATCGAGCGAGCGAAAGCATGAACCTCAACGACCTCCCCGACGCGCGCGGCCACTTCGGCCCCTACGGCGGCATTTTCGTGGCCGAGACGCTCATGAGCGCGCTGGAAGAACTCAAGCGCGAATATCTCGCGGCCAAGGGCGATCCCGACTTCATGGCCGAATTCTGCCATGAGCTCAAGCACTACGTCGGCCGTCCCAGCCCCGTCTACCATGCCCGCCGCCTGTCCGCGCACTATGGCGGCGCGCAGATCTACCTCAAGCGCGAGGACTTGAATCACACCGGCGCGCACAAGATCAACAACACCATCGGCCAGGCGCTCCTGGCGCGCCGCATGGGCAAGAAGCGCGTCATCGCCGAGACCGGCGCCGGCCAGCACGGCGTGGCCTCCGCCACCGTCGCGGCGCGCTATGGCATGGAGTGCGTGGTGTACATGGGCGCCGAAGACGTACAGCGCCAAGCCCCCAACGTCTTCCGCATGAAATTGCTGGGCGCCACCGTGGTGCCGGTGTCCTCCGGTTCCAAGACCCTCAAGGATGCGCTCAACGAGGCCATGCGCGATTGGGTCACCAATGTCGAGTCCACCTTCTACATCCTCGGCACCGCCGCCGGCCCGCATCCCTATCCCATGCTGGTGCGCGATTTCCAGTGCGTCATCGGCGAGGAGTGCCTCACGCAGATGCCCGAGCTTATCGGCCGGCAACCCGATTGTGTCGTCGCCTGCGTGGGCGGCGGCTCCAACGCCATCGGCATCTTCCATCCCTATATCCCGCACGAGCAGGTGCGCCTGATCGGCGTGGAAGCGGGGGGCGAAGGCATCGCCAGCGGGCGCCATGCCGCGCCGCTGTCGGCCGGCACGCCCGGCGTGCTGCACGGCTTCCGCTCCTATCTCATGCAGGACGAAAATGGTCAGGTCATCGAGACGCATTCGATTTCCGCCGGCCTCGACTACCCCGGCGTCGGCCCCGAACACAGCTATCTCAAGGACAGCGGGCGCGCCGAATATGTCGCCATCAACGACGACGAGGCCTTGCGCGCCTTTCACGACCTGTGCCGCTTTGAAGGCATCATCCCGGCGCTGGAATCCAGCCACGCGCTGGCCTACGCCGCCAAGCTGGCGCCGACCCTGGGCGAGGACAAGGTGGTGCTGGTGAATTTGTCCGGGCGCGGGGACAAGGACATCAACACGGTGGCCAAGCTGGCGGGGATTACGCTGTAAATGGCATACCCGGCTGAGGAAACGGCTCGTCAAGACAAGCTCGATACCTGGAAGATCAATACATGAGCCGCATCGGCCCCACCTTCGCCGCGCTCCAGGCGCAGCACAAGAAAGCCCTCATCCCCTTCATCACCGCGGGCGATCCCGAACCGGCCTTCACCGTGCTGCTCATGCACGCGCTGGTGGCGGGCGGGGCGGACATCATCGAGCTGGGCGTGCCGTTCTCTGACCCCATGGCCGACGGGCCGACCATCCAGCGGGCCTCCGAGCGGGCGCTCGCGCACAAGGTGGGGCTGCGCGACGTGCTGGGCATGGTCAAGGCGTTTCGTGCCGGCAACGCGGCGACGCCGGTGGTGCTGATGGGCTATGCCAACCCCATCGAGCACATGGGCTACGAGGCATTTGCCCAGGCCGCCGGCGCGGCGGGGGTGGACGGCGTGCTGATCGTGGACATTCCGCCCGAGGAAAGCCCGGGCGTGGCGGACGTGTTTGCGGCCCACGGGCTTGATCCCATTTATCTCTTGTCGCCCACCACGCCGGAAGCGCGCATGGATGCCGTGGCCAGGCTGGCGCGCGGGTTCGTCTACTACGTCTCGCTCAAGGGCGTGACGGGGGCGGCGCACCTCAATCTGGAGGAGGTGGCGCAGAAGATTCCCCTGTTGAGAAAGCATTGCGGCCTGCCGGTGGGCGTGGGTTTCGGCATACGCGACGCGGATACGGCGCGCGCCATCGCCGGCCTGGCCGATGCCGTGGTGGTGGGCAGCCGGGTGATCCAGGAAATCGAGAATTCCCCCAGGGAAAAAATTGCGGAGAACGTGACGGCCCTCATGGCCGCGTTGAGAAAAGGGGTGGATGCAGCATGAGTTGGTTTCAGAAATTATTGCCGCCGAAGATCCAGCGGCGCGCGAGAGAGAACAAAAAATCGGTGCCCGAGGGGCTGTGGAGCAAGTGCCCGGCCTGCAACGAAGTGCTTTACAAGGCGGATCTGGAGAACAATCTTGAGGTTTGCCCCAAGTGCGGACATCATCACCGCATCACCGCGCGCAAGCGCCTGGACGTGTTCCTCGACGCCGAGGCGCGCCGCGAAATCGGCGCCGAAGTGCAACCGCTGGATCCGCTCAAGTTCAAGGACAGCAAGAAATATCCTGAGCGCCTCAAAGAAGCCCAGGCGGCCACCGCGGAAAGCGATGCCCTGGTGGTCATGGGCGGCACCGTCAAGGGCGTGCCGGTGGTGGCCGCGGCCTTCGAATTCAAGTTCATGGGCGGCTCCATGGGCTCGGTGGCGGGCGAGCGCTTCGTGCGCGGCATCGACGCGGCCATCGTATCCAGGAGCGGACTCGTGTGCTTTGCCGCCAGCGGCGGCGCGCGCATGCAGGAAGGCCTGTTCTCCCTCATGCAGATGGCCAAGACCAGCGCATCGCTCACGCGTCTGGCGCGGGAACGGCTGCCCTTCATTTCCGTGCTTACCGACCCCACCATGGGCGGCGTGTCGGCCAGCTTCGCCATGCTGGGGGACCTGATCGTCGCCGAGCCCGGCGCGCTCATCGGTTTCGCCGGTCCGCGCGTGATCGAGCAGACGGTGCGCGAAACTCTGCCGGAGGGTTTCCAGCGCTCCGAATTCCTGCTGGAAAAAGGCGCCGTCGACCGCATCGTCGACCGCCGCAAGCTGCGCGACGAATTGGCCGCATCCCTCGCCATGCTGATGGGATGCAGCGCCCGCGCCGCCTGATTCCGATCTGCGGCCACCCCCGCCGCCAACGCATGCAGCTGGCCGACTGGCTCGCCCGTCTCGAAACCCTGCACCCCAACGCCATTGCGCTGGGTCTGGAGCGGGTCCGGCGGGTCAGGGATGCCCTGGGCCTGGCGCCCGCGTTCCCGCTCGTCACGGTGGCGGGCACCAACGGCAAAGGCTCGACCTGCGCTTACCTGGAAGCAATGCTGGCGGCGGCGGGTTATCGCGTGGGCCTCTATACTTCGCCCCATTTGCTGCGCTACAACGAACGCGTGCGGGTGGCGGCACAGGCCGCTCCGGACGCGGACATCGTCGAGTCGTTTGCGGCGGTGGAGCGTGCCAGGGGCGGCATTCCGCTGACTTATTTCGAATTCGGCACGCTTGCCGCCGTGTGGCACTTTCAGCGCGCCGGAGTCAATGCCGGCGTGCTGGAGGTGGGGCTGGGCGGGCGTCTGGACGCCGTGAACGTATTCGATGCCGACGCCGCGATACTCACCACCGTGGATCTCGACCATATGGAATACCTGGGCCCCGACCGCGAGGCGATAGGCTACGAGAAGGCCGGCGTGTACCGCGCAGGCCGGCCCGCGATTTGCGCGGACCCGGCGCCGCCCTCCAGCCTGTTGCGGCATGCCGCCGCCATCGGCGCGGACCTGCGCCTGGCGGGGTGCGACTACGGTTATGGGCCGGGTGCAGACGGCTGGCGGTGGCATGGCCGGGAGGCCGCGTTCGCGGATTTGCCCTTGCCCTGCCTGGCGGGCGCGTACCAGCTGCACAATGCGGCCGCCGCGATCGCGGCCTTGCTGTCCTTGCCGGGAAAGCTGTCCGTGCCGCGCCGCGCCGTCGAGCAAGGGCTGCGCGGGGCGCGCCTCGCCGGGCGCTTCCAGCGCGTGGCGGAGGTGCCGGAAGTGTATCTGGACGTCGCCCACAATCCGCAAGCCGCGCGTGCCCTGGCTGCCAATCTCGCCGGGCTGCCGCCGGCGGGGAGGACGCTGGCCGTGGCAGGCATGCTTGCGGACAAGGACAGGGAAGGGGTGCTGGGAGCAGTGGCTCCCGCGGTGGACGCCTGGTTTCTGGCCGATCTGGACGGAGCGCGCGGTGCCAGCGCGCAAAGCCTGGGCGAGATTCTGCGGCGCTTGGTGCCGGGCGCTCGGGCGACGCTGCACGGACACCCCGCGCATGCGTTTGCCGGCGCCCTGGAGGCGACTCGGGCTGGTGATAGAATCCTCGTTTTTGGATCGTTCCGCACGGTAGCAGCCGTGCTGGAAGCCCACCCGGAATGGCAGTTCAGCTGACGGAAGAGGAATTCAAGCGCCGCGCCCGCCGCCGTCTCATCGGTGCGGTAGCCCTGGTGGTGCTGGCGGTGGCCGTGCTGCCCAGGCTGCTGCAGAACCAGCCGCCGCCGCCGGGGGGGCTGGTGGTGGAAATGCCGCCGGTGCCGCCGGCCGGTTCGGGTGGCGCGGCGGACGGGCAGACGGCGCCCGCGCCCGCCGCGCCTCTTGCTTCCACCGCTGCCGAGCCCCAGGCGGCGCCCGCCCCCGGCACGGCCGCCGCGCCGGCGGCGCAAAAACCGGCCGCCGCCGCAGCTGCTCCAGCGAGTGCGGCGGGCCAAGGCGCCGCGGCTCCCGCCGGCGCGGCCGCGAAATATGTGGTGCAAGTGGGGGCCTTCGCCGACGCCGCCAACGCAAGCAAGCTCAAGACGCGCATCGCCGCCCTCAAATTGCCTGTTTACACGGACAGCTTCAACGGCATGACGCGCTTGCGCGTGGGCCCTTTCGCCACCAAGGATGCGGCCGAACGGGCTGCCGCCCTGATGGGCATGCGGGGCATCTCCGGCCAGGTGGAAACGCCGTGAACGTGCTGGACTGGATCATCCTCCTGATCCTCATAGTCGCCATTGTTCAAGGCCTCCTGCGCGGGCTGGTGCTGGCGCTGTTTTCGCTGCTGGCGTGGATCGGTGCGTTCCTCGGCGCCAAGTGGGGGGCCGTGCCGCTGGCGCCCTATCTGCCCGTGGACAGCCCGCCCTTGCGGTATTTCGCCGCCTTTGCCATCCTGTTTCTGGCGCTCGCCATCCTCGCGACGCTTGCCGGCCATCTCCTCAAGCGCGTGGTCGATGCTGCCGGCCTGGGCGCCGCCGACGTGGTGCTGGGCGGCGTGTTGGGCACGCTCAAGGGCGGTGTCATCCTGGTGGGGCTGACCCTCGCGGCGGGGCTCACGCACCTGCCGCAGACCCATCTCTGGCGCGCATCGCCGTTCGCCGGCGCGCTGGAGCGGCTGGCGCTGCTGAGCAAGCCCTTCCTGCCGCCGGAGCTGGCCAGATACATCCAATACAGGTGAGTTATGTGCGGAGTCATCGGCATCGTCGCCAACATTCCCGTGAACCAGCTGCTCTACGACGGCCTCATGGTGCTGCAGCATCGCGGCCAGGATGCGGCGGGCATCGTCACGGTGGAAGACAACCGCTTCCACATGCACAAGGGCAAGGGCTTCACGCGCGACGTCTTCCGTACGCGCGACATGCGTGAGCTGCTGGGCAACATGGGCATCGGCCATGTGCGCTATCCCACGGCGGGCAGCGCGGCGAGCGCGGCGGAGTCGCAGCCGTTCTACGTCAACTCGCCCTTCGGCATCGTACTGGGGCACAACGGCAACCTTACCAACACCGAGGAACTGAAAGAGGCGCTGTTCCGCGACGACCTGCGCCACGTCAACACCAATTCAGATTCCGAGGTGCTGCTCAACGTCCTGGCGCACGAGCTCCAGGCGCGCAGCAAGGGCGCGCGCCTGGAGCGCGATACCATCTTCGAAGCCGTGGCGGCGGTGCACAAGCGCTGCCGCGGCGCTTACGCCGTGGTGGCGCTGATCGCGGGCTACGGCCTGCTGGCCTTCCGCGATCCGCACGGCATCCGCCCCCTGGTCATCGGCGTCAACGAGGGCGGCGCGCTGCCCGAGTACATGGTGGCGTCGGAGTCGGTGGCATTGGATGCGCTAGGCTTCAAGCTGCTGCGCGACGTGGCGCCCGGGGAGGCGGTGTTCGTCGATTTCGAGCGCCGCCTGCACAGCCGCGTGTGCGCTCCGGGCAGTCAGCTCAATCCCTGCATTTTCGAGTACGTCTATCTGGCGCGCCCCGATTCGGTGATCGACGGCATTTCCGTGTACAGCACGCGCCTGCGCATGGGCGTGGCGCTGGCCAAGAAGATCGAGCGCGAGTTCGCCCATCTCAAGATCGACGTAGTCATCCCCATTCCCGACACCAGCCGCCCGTCGGCCCTGCAGCTGGCCAACCACCTCAAGCTGGAATACCGCGAAGGCTTCATCAAGAACCGCTACATCGGCCGCACCTTCATCATGCCGGGGCAGACGCAGCGGCGCAAATCGGTGCGCCAGAAGCTCAATGCCATCGCCGAGGAATTCAAGGGCAGGAACGTGCTGCTGGTGGACGATTCCATCGTGCGCGGCACCACCAGCCGCGAGATCGTGCAGATGGCGCGCGATGCCGGCGCACGCCATGTGTTCTTTGCCTCCGCCGCGCCGCCGGTGCGCTACCCCAACGTCTACGGCATCGACATGCCCACCCGTTCGGAACTTCTGGCCTACAACCGCAGCGACGAGCAGATCGCGCGCGAAATCGGCTGCGATGCGCTCATCTACCAGGATCTCCCCGACTTGGTGGCGGCGGTGCGGGCAGACAACGCGCGCATCAAGGACTTCGACACGTCCTGCTTCGACGGGCGCTACCTCGCCGGCGACGTGACGCCCGCTTACCTCGATTATATCGAGGCGCTGCGCAACGGCCAGGCGCCCAGCACGCCGGCGCTGTCCACCCAGCAACTGGATCTCAATCTCGCTTCGGCCCAGGCTTGACCGGCGCGGCGGCGGCGCGCATGATGGCGGCCACGCGCCGATTTGACTACAGCTTGCGGGCGCGCAATAAATGCCGCTAAAGCGAGGGAAACCCGGCCCCGCTGAACGGCCGGGTTTTTTCATTCTGGAGCCGACATGAGCGACGACTTCCACATCGACACCCTGGCGGTGCGCGCCGGCACCGCGCGCAGCGAATTCCACGAGCATTCCGAGGCCCTGTTCCTCACTTCCAGCTTCGTTTTCGACAGCGCCGCCCAGGCGGCGGCACGCTTCAAGGGCGAAGAACCGGGGCCGATCTACGCGCGCTTTACCAACCCCACGGTGACCATGTTCGAAACGCGCCTGGCCGCCCTGGAAGGGGCCGAGCGCTGCGTCGCCTTCGCCTCGGGCATGGCGGCCATCCTCGCCACCGTGATGGGGCTCATGAAAGCGGGCGAGCATGTGGTGGCGTCGCGCTCCCTGTTCGGCGCCACGGTGCAGCTGTTCGGCAACATCCTCGGCCGCTTCGGCGTCGAGACCACTTTCGTCTCCGCCACCGATCCGCAGGAATGGCGCCGCGCCGTGCGGCCCAATACGCGGCTGTTCTTTCTGGAGTCGCCTTCCAATCCCATGACCGAGGTGAGCGACATCGCCGCCCTGGCCGCCATCGCCAAGGCGTGCGGCGCCTGGCTGGCGGTGGACAACTGCTTCTGCTCGCCCGCGCTGCAGCAGCCGCTCAAGCTGGGCGCCGATCTGGTCATCCACTCCGCCACCAAGTATCTCGACGGCCAGGGCCGCGTGCTGGGCGGCGCGGTGTTGGGGGGCAAAGACCTGCTGGAGGGCGTGTTCGGTTTTCTGCGCACGGCCGGGCCGACGCTGTCGGCCTTCAACGCCTGGGTGCTGCTCAAGGGCATGGAAACCCTGGCGCTGAGGATGGAGCGCCATTCCCGAAGCGCCCTGGAACTGGCACGCTGGCTGGAGGCGCAGCCCTGGGTGGCGCGCGTGTTTTACCCCGGCCTGGAAAGTCACCCGCAGCATGAACTGGCCATGCGCCAGCAGAAAAGCGGCGGCGGCATCGTCTCCTTCGAAGTGAAGGGCGGGCGCGAGGCGGCCTGGCACGTCATCGACCGCACGCGCATGCTGTCCATCACGGCCAACCTGGGTGACGCCAAGAGCACCATCACCCACCCGGCCACCACCACCCACGGGCGCCTGTCGGAGGAGCAGCGCGCCGCGGCCGGCATCAGCGAAGGATTGCTGCGCGTGGCGGTGGGCTTGGAAAGCGTGGCCGACATCGAGGCCGATCTGCTGCGCGGGGCGCGCGCATGACGCGCTTTCTGTTCCTGCTGGCTTTGCTGGTGCCGGCCTGGGCGAACGCGGCCGACATGATCCGCCTGGTGTATCAGGACCGCGATCCGGGCGGGCCGCCTTATACCACGCGCATGCTCATCACGCCGCAATACCTGCGCATCGACAGCGGCCGCGATGGGGGCGATTTCATCCTGCTGGACCGCGCCGCGCACAAGGTCTACAGCGTGGATCGTTCCTCCCGCCAAATCCTGGTCGTCGCGCAGCACAAGGTGGCGGCGCGGGCACCCAAGCACTGGCGGGTGCGAAGCCGCGTGGCGATGGTGCGGCCCGGCACGGTGCGCCAGGAGATCAGCGTCGACGGCAAGCTGTGCGCCACCCTGGTGACGGCGGCGAAGCTGTTTCCCGACGCGGTGGCCGCCCAGCGCGAGTACAAGGAAGTGCTGGCGGCGACGCAATGGCGCACCTGGCAGAACACGCCTGCCGACCTGCGCGACCCCTGCGACCTCGCCCTTCAGGTACTGGAGATCCCCCTGCAATTCTCCCAGGGGCTGCTGCTTGAGCAAGATGACGCCGACGGCCGCGCGCGCAGCATCCAGGAAGAGGGCAGGGTGGCCTACGATCCCGCCTTGTTCGTCCTGCCCAAGGGCTACCAGACCATAGACCCCGAGAAGCTGATGGCCAGGGAAGGCTGAGGCTCATGTGTCCAAAAAATGCAGCCCGCAGCCCTCGGCGCTGCAGCTGAGCCAGCCGCCGCGCGCATCCCAGTCCGGCAGCACCCAGCGCTCGCAGGCGCGGCCGTCCAATTCCACTTCATGGCATGCCGGGCGGTGGGTGTGGCCGTGAATCAAGCGCGCGCAGCCCGAACTGCCTAGCGCCTGTGAGACGGCCGCGGGAGCGGCGTCCATGACGGCGAGAGGCTTGTGCTCCTTAGAATTCGTGCTGGCTTGGCGCAGCCGGCGCGCCACGGCATTGCGCAGCGCCAGCGGCAGGGCACGGAAAGCATGTTGCATCCAGGGCTGGTGCGCGACGGCGCGGAAGCGCTGGTAGGCGAGGTCTTGCGTGCACAGGCTGTCGCCGTGCATGAGCAGGGTGGGCGTGCCGTAGAGGTCGATGACGCTGGGGTCGCGCAGCAGGCTCAGCGCGGCGCGTGCAGCGTAGTCCCCGGCGAGCAGAAAATCGCGGTTGCCGTGCAGAAAATAAATACGCGCACCCGCGTCGGAGAATTCACGCAGGCGACTGGCCACCTCGGCGTGCAGCGGCTCGGCATCGTCGTCGCCGATCCAGGCCTCGAACAAATCGCCGAGGATGTAGAGCGCGTCGCCGTTGCCCTGCAGGCGGTCGAGCAGGGCGAAGAAGCGCGCCGTGATGTCGGGCCGGCCCGGCTCCAGGTGCAGGTCGGAAATGAAATGGCTGATGCCGCGGCGGCCGGGGGTGGGTGCGTTCAGGCGATTTCTTCCGCGCGCTCGATGACGACGTTGTCCACCGGCACGTCCTGGTGGCCGGAGCGGTTGCCGGTTTTCACCTTCCTGATCTTGTCCACTACGTCCTGGCCCTCCACCACGCGGCCGAACACGCAGTAGCCGAAACCCTGCGGCGTGGGTGCCGTGTGATTGAGAAAGCCGTTGTCCGCCACGTTGATGAAGAACTGCGCCGTGGCCGAATGCGGGTTGGGCGTGCGCGCCATGGCGATAGTGTAGGCCGCGTTCTTGAGGCCGTTGACCGCCTCGTTTTCCACCGGCGCGTGGGTATCCTTTTGCTGCATGTCTTCGGTGAAGCCACCGCCCTGGATCATGAAGCCGTCGATGACGCGATGGAAAATGGTGCCGTCGTAGAAGCCTTCCTTCACGTAGCGCAGAAAGTTTTCCACCGTCTTGGGGGCGCGCTCGGCATCCAGTTCCAGGGTGATGGCGCCCAGCGAGGTATGCAGTCGGATCATGGGAGGTTGGCCTGTGGGAGTGGGAGGGAGGTTACTTTCCGGCGGCCGCCTTGGGGGTTGCCGCGGGCACGAAATTCTTGTTTGCCGCCAGCATGCGGTTAAGGGTGTCGAGCTTGCCCTGCAGGGCGGGGCTGCCGCCCTTGAGCTGCAGCGCGCGGGCGTAGGCGTCCGCCGCCATGCGGGCATACAGGTCGCCCAGGTTCTCTTCCGCTGTGGCGTAGCCGGGATGGGTGTGGATGGCCATCTCCAGGGCGTTCTTGGCGTCCTGGTATTTGCCCTGGGCGGCGTACAGCACGGCGAGATTATTGTAGGGCTCGGGCAGTTCGGGGTAGTCCTGGGTCAGGCCCAGGAAGACCGCGATGGCGGCATCGGTCTGGCCCTGCTCGCTCAGGATCAGACCCTTGATGAAGCGCACCTGCGCGTTCTTGGGATTCTTGGCCAGGTACTGGTCGGCCTGGCCGAGCGCGGCCGGGAGATCGCCCTGGCGGAACAACTGGTCGATGGTCTGCACCTCGTCCGCGCGCGCGGCGGCAACCGTCAGGCACAGGGCGGCGAAGAGGGCAAGGCGGCGCAGGCGGCTCATGGGTTATACTCGCTGGGCGTTGTGTAAGCCCGCAGATTTTAACATCCATCGGCGTCGCGCCGGCAGCAGCGCCCGAGCCCGTTCCCCATGCAGACCCTGTACAACAGCCTCACCCGCCGCAAGGAAGCATTCGTTCCCATCGAGCCCGGCCGCGTGCGCCTCTATGTGTGCGGCATGACCGTGTACGACTATTGCCACCTGGGCCATGCGCGCGTCTTCGTGGTCTTCGACCTGGTGGTGCGCTGGCTGCGCGCCCAGGGCTACCGGGTCGACTATGTGCGCAACATCACCGACATCGATGACAAGATCATCCAACGCGCTGCCCAGAATGGCGAGACCACGGCCGCGCTGACCGAGCGCTTCATCGCCGCCATGCACGAGGACGAGGCGCGCCTGGGCGTGCTTAGGCCCGACCACGAACCGCGCGCCACCGAGTACGTCGCGCAGATGCAGGCCATGATCCAGAGCCTGATCGACAAGGGGCTGGCCTATGCTGCTGACAACGGCGATGTCTATTACGCCGTGCGCCGCTTTCCCACCTATGGAAAACTGTCCGGCAAGAGCCTGGACGAGCTGCGCGCGGGCGAGCGCGTCGAGGTCGATCCGCACAAGCGCGATCCCATGGACTTCGTCCTGTGGAAGGCCGCCAAGCCCGGCGAGCCCGCCTGGCCGGCCGCCTGGGGTGCGGGCCGCCCGGGCTGGCATATCGAATGCTCGGCCATGGGCGAGCAGCTGCTGGGCTGGCATTTCGACATCCACGGCGGCGGCCAGGATTTGCAGTTTCCGCATCACGAGAACGAGATCGCGCAATCCGAGGGCGCGCACGGCTGCACTTTCGTGAACTACTGGATGCACAACGGCTTCGTGCGCGTGGACGACGAGAAGATGTCCAAGTCGCTGGGCAACTTCTTCACCATCCGCGAAGTGCTGGAAAAATACGACGCCGAAGTGGTGCGCTTCTTCATCGCCCGCGCCCATTACCGCAGCCCGCTCAACTACTCCGACGCGCATCTGGAAGACGCCAAGGGCGCGCTCACGCGGCTATACACCACGCTGGCCAATGTCGCGCCCGACGATGGGAACACGGACTGGAGTGAAGCCCATGCGCAACGCTTCAAGGCTGCCATGGAAGACGACTTCAACAGCGCGGAGGCGGTCGCCGTGCTGTTCGACCTGGCCCATGCCGCCAACAAGGCAGCGAGCTCCAGGCTGGCCGGCCAATTGAAGGCCCTGGGCGGCATCCTGGGCCTCTTGCAGCGCGCGCCGCAGGAATTCCTCCAGGGCGGGGCCGACGCCGACGGCACGCGCATCGAAGCCCTCATCGCCGCGCGGCAGGCCGCCAAACAGGCGAAGAACTGGGCCGAAGCCGACCGCATCCGCGACGCCCTCAAGGCCGAGGGCATCGTGCTGGAGGACGGGCCGCAGGGGACGGGCTGGCGGCGGGGCTGAGCGCCTCAAGAGCCTCCCAATTCCGCCGTTATTCCCCCCATTCAGACGCTTTTCATCCAGCCATCTGCGCAAATCTGCCTCCGGTCGGAAGACGCTGGCGTTGGACAAAGCGGGGGATTAGCGTGCAAATGTGGAATTCTGGAATCGGACAATGAAGCCCAGGGTTGTGGGTTTTACGCTCATCGAGTTGCTAGTCACCATTGCGGTGGCCGCAATTCTGTTGACCATTGGGGTGCCTAGCTTCCAGGAGCTTTTCTATCGCAATCGCGTTGCGACAGTCACCAATGATTTTCTTACTGCACTCAATTATGCGCGTAGCGAAGCGGTAAAGAACTCGCAGACCACAGTCGTCTGCATGTCTAATAACCAGACGAGTTGCACGAGCGGCACGGGTTGGGCCAATGGCTGGATCATCTGGGTGGATCGTACCGGAGGAGGAACCTTCAGTTCGAACTACATCGTGCGAGTGCATGGCGCTATAAATGCGGGCGATGCCACCCTAGTCGGCACAATCGGCACCCAGTCCGGCTTTGCCTTCAGTTCCCAAGGGGCACTTAGCGCCACGCCAGAAAATGGGGTGACTTACGCAACCACTGGCGACACCGTCAATGTATGTACCCCAAGCGATTTGTCTGTCTCACGCCAAGTCGTTGTTGGCCCCTCCGGCTTGGTGTCGTCCCAAGACCCGGCGACTGCGCTCACCACTTGCCCATGAAGGAGACGGTCTTGCAACGGCAACATGGATTCACTCTCCTGGAAGTTTTGGTGGCGCTATTGATCGTCTCCATCGGTCTGCTCGGCTTGGCAGCTCTCATGTCCACCAGCCTGAAGAACAATCAGGGGGCGTCGCAGCGTTCCCAGGCGACTTGGCTAGCTTATGACATTCTGGATCGCATGCGTGCCAACGAGACACTGGCCCTGTCGGGAGCGTACAACATTACGCAAGGGGCCACCGCGCCCGCATGCCCGGCGAATGCGAACACGTCTGCACAGGTGGTCCAATGCGATAAGTCGCAATGGGAGGCGGAACTAGCCGCCGCCCTGCCCTCAGGGGATGGTAGCGTCAGCGTGAATAACCAGGGGGTGGCGACCATAACGGTGTACTGGAACGACTCCCGGGGGCTGGGTCTGCTTACCACCAACACCAACGCCAACTCGCAGTTTTCAGGGTCGAGCGCCCTGCCTTTGACCATCGTGAGCCAGCTATGAGGCAGAACTATTCATCAAGCATATTCCGCCAGGCCGGTCTGAGTCTAGTGGAAATAATGATAGCGCTGACCATAGGGCTCATGATCATTGGCGGCGTGGGGTACCTATATCTGGGCAGCCGCCAGGCCTTCCGCACCCAAGACAACCTCACTGCCATCCAGGAAAACGCCCGCTTCGCGCTGGAGACGATGACTCACGATATACGCATGGCCGGCTATATGGGGTGTGGCAATCTTAGTGCTGTCACACCGCATATCCTTGCCCAGAATATCTCTGCGGTAAGCTACGCTACCGCGGTGCAGGTGTTCCCCGGCGGGGCAGGCTGGACGCCACCTGCGACCATCACACTCAAGCCAAATACGGATGTGCTGCGCATCAGCCGCGCCGCGGGTGGCGGAGTAAATGGAACAGTCCCGGGAGGAGGGAACGGCTCGACATTGCAAATTTCGAGCAATCCTTATAATTTTAAGAAAAATGATGTGTTGTTGGTCAGCGACTGCAGTAGCGCAGACGTCTTTGCCGTAACCAACGCTACATCGGGCGGAACGACGCTCACTATCGGGGCGTCCAACAACGTTCAGCCCAATAAATTCAGCACCGCTTATGGCGCAGGGCCGCCCCCGGCCCAAGTCTTTAAGTTCTATCAGACCGACTATTTCATTGGTTGCCCGAGCGCTTCCTACAGCGGCGGAAAGTGCAGCGTGCCTTGGGCACTGTACCAGTCTGTCAACGGTACACCCAATCCTTTGATCGATAACGTGGAGGATGTTGCATACGACCTGGGGGTCAACGCTACGGGTGCCAATCCGCAGGCGGTGACGACTTATCTGGCGCCCAATCAGGTGACTAACTGGGCCCAGGTGCTTTCGGTGCAGATCCATCTGCTTTTGGTGGGTGCTGCCAGCGGGGACAGCGATGCCAACGTGGTCGGCACGCCGCAGCTGCTCACTTTCAACAATGCGCCTTGGGCGGCGCCCGACAACCGGTTGTACCAGGAGGCGGTGGCCACCGTGGCTATCCGTAACCGCCTATGAAATTACATCCATCGCTGCACTTTAGGCAAAGTGGAGCCGCCCTTATCATCAGCCTGATCTTCTTGGTGCTGCTGACGCTGATCGCTGTGTCCGCCATGCAGGGCACAATACTGCAGGAACGCATGGCTGGTAACACGCGCAATCGCATGCTCGCCTTTCAGGCTGCCGAGGCGGCACTCAATGCTGGTGCAGCCAGCCTCGGGCTCGGCAGCCTGCCGAGTGGAACGGGTTTCTATATGTCTCCTGGCAGCCTGCCATCGTCGAATTTTACTTCCAGCCAGGATTGGACCACATACAACTGGAGCAGCGGCACTGCCGCCACTTACAGCGGCACGCTCAACGGCGTGGCGCAGCCGCCCCGGTATGTGGTCGAGCGACTCACGCTCACCAAACCCACCGGCTGTAGCGGCGGTGGCGTGGGCAACATCACCTTCGGCCCCACGCCGGGGGATGGCTATTTCCGCATTACCGCCCGCGGCGTCGGTGGCACGACCAACGCTGCGGTGATCCTGCAAGAAATCTATTTGCGTTGCAATTGAGGGAGTTGCCATGAAAGCCTTGTCGAGCCTGTTCGTGATGAGCGTGTTGTTGATGCTGCCCGGGCTGTCGCCGGCGATGACCACGGTCGATGCCGTCCGGGCGGAAAACGCCGCGCCGCCGGCGCAACCCCCGGTGCCGAAAAAACCCCGCAAGCCGCGTAACGAGGAGCAAGCGCAGCAACGTACGCTCTCAACCCCGGTCAACCCGCCGCCGGGCGCGCAACACTAAGCATCCTTCGAAAAGCAGGAGATATCATGGCTACACTTGGGGTTTTACAGCACAGGATCGAGCCATCCCTGGATCAGGCGCACACCAAGACCGCCGCTTGGCTGCGCGCCCTTCTGGTATTGTTGCTTGCCACTACAAGCCCGGCCTGGGGTGCAAACTCGTTTTGCGCCAACAGCCAAGGGGGTACCTGCATCAACAACATGCCGCTTTATCTGGGCAGTGGTGTGCCGCCCAATGTGTTATTCATCCTCGCCAACTCGCAGAACATGGACGAGAACGGCGATCCCTCGCAGGGCATGATAGGCGCCGCCATCGGCGGCAGCAGCCAGTACAGCAAATCCGAGATCGCGCGCGCTGCCATACGCAGCCTGGAAACGACTTACATGGGGCAGATCAACCTCGGGCTGATGACTTTTGCGCAGTACAGCCCCAACATGATCTACATGTACAACTCGTATTACGACTCGAGCTACAATCCGGCCAACTACAACCCAAACTTCCAATGCCCGTCGGCTTCAACCGGCACGGCAGGGTGGACGGCCATCCAGTGCCGTGCCGCCACCACCAAGCTGTTCCAGGCTCAGATTCCAGGCAATGCCACGGCGTATTACAATTACGCCTCGCCATTTTATGATGGCTCAACACCAACGCTGGCCAGCTTCTGCTATTCCTCCACCGCAAAGTTCGACAACACCACGAATATTCCTGCGGGATCGGACAATTATTCTTGCTGGGCAAACCTGGGTGCTGGCACCACCGATGGCGCACCTGGCAGCGCTGGTGCCTTGTATTCTAATTATCTGTTCAGTTCCGGTTTCGTTCCGACCGACAGCGACTACGCGAACAACATCGTGGACTTCGGCCAGCGCATCCCCTCGGTTTATACCTCCACCGCTTGGTTCAATAACAACTCGCCCGGCGGGGGGTATTTGCAGGTGCCGCTTGCAACCCTGACGTCGACCCAGCAGTCGACGATCAACAACAAGCTGACTTGCAACGTACCGACGGCGCCAGCCAATGCTCCGCTGCCCAACCCGACTCCTACTTCCGGCACCTGCAACAGCAACTCCACGCCGGCCGGTCAGGGCAGCAGCAGCATTCTCAACTCCGGGCTCACCGCCATCCAGGGCACGTTGGAGGATGCCGCCACGTACTTCAAGGGCAGCCTGTCCACCAGCAAGGGCGCGCCTTCCGGGTACACCATTCCGAATTCCTGCAGCAAGAATTACGTGGTGCTGTTTTCCAATGGCTTGCCCAGCGTGAATGATGATGCCACCACCACCAGCGCGTGCAGCATGATGCAGAATGCCATCACTGCCGCAGGCAGTCTCTACAACGGCGGCAAAGGCCCCACACTCTACGTTGCCGGCTACGAGCTGACCACTTACGCGCAAGACTATTTTGACAACTCCTGCGGGGTAAGCGGCAATCCGCTCGATGCCCTTGCGGCGGCGGGCGGTTCGGGGCAGTCCTTCCTCGCCGACAATCCGGCCGCGATACAGCAAAATTTACAGACCATCTTCAACTCCATCCTGCAGAAATCCGGCTCCTCGGCCGCGCTAACGTCCAACTCCACCCAGTACGCCAGCACCACGGCGGTGTATCAGGCCAGTTACGACACGGCGGACTGGTCTGGACACTTGCAGGCTGAGAGCGCGACCAATACGGCAACGGTGTATTGGGATGCGGCCAACCAGATTCCCGCACCGGTCAACCGCAACCTCCTCACCTATAACGACAGTACCGCGACTGGGGTGGCCTTCCACTGGACCAGCAGCACCGCGCTGAGCAACAACGAGCAATGCCTCTTGGCTGGGCTGGCGCCGGGTTGCACGCTTACCGGCACGGATGTGACCAACGGCCAGAACGTACTGCACTATGTGCGCGGTTATCAGGTGAGCACGGCTTTCCGCACGCGCACCGATCTGCTGGGCGACATCGTCGATTCCAACCCGCTGTACGCCGGTACCCAGGACTACGGCTACAGCGTGCTCCCTGGCACCGAGGGCTCCAGCTATCTGGCCTATGTGCAGAATAAATATAGTTCAACTTATCTGCCCATGATCTACGTGGGCGCTAACGATGGCATGCTGCATGCTTTTGCAGCCTGCGCCTCCGGAAATTGCCCTTCGGGCGCTTCCCCCGGTCAGGAGCTCTTTGCCTACGTCCCCAGCGCGGTGTACGCTAATCTACCCGCCCTCACGCAGACCTCATACAACGCCAACCATCGCTATTACGTGGATGGTACCCCCGGCATAGGCGATGCTTTCTATGGCTTGGGCGGCGCCACACCCACTTGGCACACCGTGCTGGTGGGTACCTTGGGGGGCGGTGGCCCTTCCGTGTTTGCCATGGACGTGACCAATCCGCTGCAGGACACCCAAAGCAATGCCTCTAGCGCCGTGCTGTGGGAGTTTCCCAATACCTTGGACCCGAACTACGCCACCTTCGCCAGCGAGATGGGCTACACTTGGGGTCCGCCCGTCATTGCGCGCTTCAACGACGGCAACTACTATGCCGCGGTCAGCAACGGCTACGATTCGACGAGCGGCCACGCCGTGCTGTTCCTCATCCCGGTGAATTACGTGCCCGGCGGCAGCGGGCCACAGGTCATTGCGTTGGATGCCACGCCCAGCGGCCCGCCAAGCGGGTGTAGCGCCGATGGTCTCTCACCCGCCGCGCTGGTGGACGCCGACCAGAACGGCACCATCGATGCCATCTATGCGGGTGATCTCTGCGGCAATGTGTGGAAGTTCGATGTAAGCAATACCAACGCCAGTAAATGGGGCGTGGCTTTCACGGTGGCTTCTGGGTCGAACAAGGGTGCGCCGTTACCCCTGTTCACCGCTAAGGACAGCGCCGGCAACCTGCAGCCCATCACGGCGCCACTCGTGCTGGGCAGCGTGCCCAGCGGCGTGCCCGGCACTGCGCTGGTGTTCTTCGGCACCGGCCAGTATCTGGCGCCTGCCGACACCACCAATACCAATACGCAGACACTCTATGGCGTGCTTGACAGCAGTACCTTTGCCTCGGGGGCCTTCAGCGGCGGACAGTCGCAGCTCACGCGCAGCAACTTGCAGCAGCAGACCATCCTGGCGGAATCGGGCGGCTACCGCGCCTACAGTTCCAACACGGTGAGCTATCCCTCGGGCGGCAGCCAGTACGGCTGGTACATGGATCTGCTGGAACCCACCGGCACGGCGAACATCGGCGAGCGCGTGCTGCTGGCGGCGCAGTTCGACCCCAGCGGGAACATCCTCTTCACCTCGATGATTCCCAACTCCGGGCAGTGTGCCTACGGCGGCACTGGCTGGAAGAATTATCTGGACCCCGCCACCGGCGGATCGCCGGCCTCGGCCTTCCTCAGCGTCAACGGTAGCACGCCGTCCATCACTCTGCCCAATGGCTCGCCGGGCGTGGCAGCGGGGGTGCAGATCACCAGCGGCATCCCGTCCTCTTCTGTAACTTTGAGCAATGGGGCCACCTCGATAACTCTGACCAATTCCTCCTCCAATACGCTTCAGAATTGGTCAGTACTCAATAAACAAGGCAATCCGCGTGCGTCGTGGAGTCAGATTCAATGAAGGAGGCCGTCGTGAAACAGCGCGGATTTACCTTGATAGAACTCATGGTCACTGTAGCGGTGATCGCCATCCTATCGACCATTGCTTACGCCAGCTATTCGGCCTATGTGAAACGCGGCTATCGCTCGGAAGCGAAGTCGGTATTATTGCAGGATGCAACTATCCTGGAGCGCAACTTTACGACGGCAAACCGCTATGACAATACGGCGCTGGCTGGCAACGGGACGGCGACAAGTACTCAGATCATCCAGCAAGCGCCGGTCAGTGGCACCGCTATCTACAACGTCAGCGTGGCGTTTAACACCAACCCGGCGATGGATTTTACTCTCACCGCACAACCGGTGGCCGGAGGGCCCATGGCGAACGACGAATGCGGTTCTTTCACTCTTACAAATACGGGGCAGCAGAATGTCGTGGGGGCTACCGCCACGGCCACTGACTGCTGGGGAAAATAAACCGCCGACTCAGTCGTTGTAGCGGTGCAGGGTGTCCTCGGCCGGCTGGCCGGTGTCGGGGTCCACCCATTCGGCGATGCCCAGCTCCTGTTCGGCCTCCTCCACCGTTTCCCCGGGTTCGAAGCTGGTGTCGTCCACCGGCTGATCGCGGTCGGCGATGGCGTCGGCCAGGGTGGCGAAGGGGCCGAACTCCTCTCCGGTTTCTTCATCGCGCCAGTAGTAGCCGTCCGGGCGTTCGATGATGGTCGAGGTGTCTGCTGGTTCGGCGAGCGTGGGCGGTTCGGTGCGCTTCATTTCATCCTCCTGGGCCGGCAGTCGTATACAGGCAAGGCCAACTATAACGCCAATGACTGGCGCGGAACACCTTCGATGCATTACCGTAAAATGGGTCCGGCCGATCGCCCGCCGCTGCGGCGAGCGGTGCGGCGCGGCGCGCAAATTCGGCAGGGCCGGCAGCGCGCAAGGCGCATATGGATAGGATAAAACTGGACATCAAAATCGCGGCTTGGGGCGCGGCGGGCGAGGCGCTCGGCAGCGTGCGGCGCCGCGTCTTCGTGGAAGAGCAGGGCGTGCCGGAGGCGCTGGAATGGGACGGCCTGGATATCGACGCCTGCCACTTCCTCGCACAGGCCGACGGCGCCGCGGTGGGTTGCGCGCGCCTGCTCCCCGACGGCCACATCGGCCGCATGGCGGTGCTGAAGCCCTGGCGCGGACGCGGCATAGGCACGGCGCTGCTGCACGCGGTGTTGGATGCCTGCCGCGCGCGCGGGCATGGGCTGGTGTTCCTCAACGCGCAATGCGCGGCGCTGGATTTTTACCGCCGCCTGGGGTTTCATGCCGTCGGCGGCGAATTTTTGGATGCCGGCATCCCTCACTTACGCATGGAGCGCGCAATGGAAAACCTCACCCAGCAACTCAATCAGCGGCATGCCATCGCCGGCAAGCTGCGCTTTGTCGATGCCGCGCCGGGCCTGCCGGTGGCGGAAGTCACCCTGCCGCAGGCCAGCGCGCGCATCGCCGTGAACGGCGCCCAGGTGCTGGAATGGGCGCCGGCCGGCCACCCGCCCGTCATCTGGGTGAG
Organism: Pseudomonadota bacterium; assembly: GCA_021802555.1. Taxonomy (GTDB): domain Bacteria; phylum Pseudomonadota; class Gammaproteobacteria; order Burkholderiales; family Thiobacillaceae; genus JAJXXS01. Next base: position 10,423 of record JAJZRU010000014.1, on the reverse strand, counting down.
CCGCGCGGCAGTGTACCAGGCCGGCAAGGGCGTGCGCGGCGGCGTGCCGGTGTGCTGGCCCTGGTTCGGCGCCGGAGAGGGCGGCAGGCCCGCGCACGGCTTCGTGCGTACGCGCCTGTGGCAGGTGAGACAAACGGGGCTGGGCCCGGCCGACACGGCGTTCCTGCGCCTGGGCCTCACCGACGACGAATCCACCCGCGCGCTGTGGAACCACGCCTTCGATCTGGAACTGGTGGTCAGCGTGGGCGCCGCGCTCAAGATGGAACTCATCACGCGCAACCCCGGGGCGCAGCCTTTTACCCTCACCGACGGCCTGCACACGTATTTTCGCGTGGGCGATATCGGCAAGACGCATGTGCTGGGGCTGGAGGATGCGGCCTATCTGGACAAGGTGCAGGGCATGCAGGAGTTCCGCCAGCGCGGCGCGGTGGCGTTCGACGGCGAGACCGACCGCGTGTACCTGGACACCTCGGCGGACTGCATCATCGACGACGCCGTGCTGGGGCGCAAAATCCGCGTTGCCAAAAGCGGCAGCCGCTCCAGCGTGGTATGGAATCCCTGGAGCGGGAAGGAAAAGAGCTTCGCCGACATGGCAGAGGGCGAATACCGCGACATGCTATGCGTGGAAACCACCAATGCGGCCACCGACAGCGTGACCGTCCCGCCCGGCGGCGAGCACCGCCTGGTGGCTTTCATCGGCGTGGAGTAATGCCCCTCAACTCACGCTGCCGAAGGAGCGGTCGGCGCTGAAAGGCCGCTCCGGCAGGCCGGCGATTTTCGAGGCTTGATGCACGGGGCCGCCGGGAAACAGGGTGTACAGCCATTTGCCGCCGCCCTGGTGCTCGAAGCGTTCCCCCAGGGCGCGCAGCATGGCGGTGCCGCTGCAGATGTTGCCTTCGCGGTCGTAGTGCTCGCGCAGGAAATGAATCACTTCCCAATGGTCCGGCGTGAGCCCGATGCCCTCGGCGCGCGCCAGTGCGCGGCCGCGATCCTCGTCCCATTCCGGCAGTTCGCACAAATGGTCGCCGGGGATGGCATGGCGGGTTTCCTTGTCTATGCTGGTGAGGATGTCCATGATGCGTCTCCTTGGTCAACCGAGGTAGGCCCGGGCTTCGCTGCCGGGATCGGGCAGGCCGGCGATGCGCCAGGCGTGGCGCGCGCCGCGAAACAATGCGCTGACGCAGTCGCCGCGCAGCCCGGCAAGATGGCAGACGTGCGAGAGCGCAGGCAGCGACTGACAATCGCGCCAGTGGGCGCGCAGCACTTGTATGACTTTCCAGTGATGCGGCGTGAGCGGGCCGAGGCCGTCGAGCGCGGCGATTTCGCGCGCCAGCGATTCGTTCCAATCGCCGCCGTTGCGCAGAAAGCCGTTGGCATCGAACAATTCCGGCCGCTTGGCCTGCGATGACGGCATGTCCATGTCCGTCTCCCCAAGAAGTGTGCCGAACTGCTACCGGTATAGCATGCAGCGGCAAACGGCGCGGCCAGCAATCCCTTATATGCGAAATATGCGAAGCGCCGCCGCGCTCAGACGATTTCGCGCACCACGCGGAAGCCGAGGTTGAGGTCCAGCTCGTCGAGCAGACGCGGGCGGCGCGCGGCCGAGCGGGCCGCTTCGGGCGGATCGAACCATGAGCCGCCCTTGCTCACCACGGCCTTCTTGGTGACGGGGTAGTGCGGAATGCGGCCCCACACCCAGGGCGTAGTGGTGAATTCCCACACGTTGCCGTGCATCTCGTGCAGGCCCCACAGGTTGGCCGGCAGGCTGCCGACCTCTACGGCGCGGCAGTTGAAGAAGCAGCGCGACAGCAGGCCCGGGCTGCGTCCGCCGCGCGCATTGAAGCTGGTGCTGCCGTTGTAGTGGAGCAGATCGGGGTTGATGCGGTCGCCGAAAAAATAGGCAGTGGCGGTGCCGACGCGGCAGGCGAACTCCCACTCTTCTTCGCTGGGCAGGCGGTAACGCTGGCCGGTCTGCCGGCTAAGCCAGGCGCAGTAGGCCTCGGCTTCGTCCTTGCGCACATTGATGACGGGATAGCGCCCCGACAGCCAGACCAGTTCGCGCCGCGGCGTCCAGCCCGTGGCACGGGCATAGGCCTCGAACTCTTCCGTGGTTACGGTGCAGCGGCCGAGAGCGAACGGCTGGCTCACATAGCCGTGGCGCCGGGGCTGGTCGTTAGGGCGCATCTCGTCCTTGGGCGCGCCCATCTCGAACAGGCCGGGCGGAATGACCATGAGCTCGGGACCGTACAGCCCGGGGCCCATGTCATCGCGGAAGCGTATGCCGGGCAGGCACAGGGTGTGGGCCGCTTCTTCCTGCAACGCCTTGAGTTCGTCGGGGGTGAGCGCGAACGTGTCGTAGAGCTGGAGGCGGGGAGCGGCGGCGGGCATGGGGTCGGGCGCGGACGAGCTGGCGGAAATTGAAGCATGGCTTAATCGCGGACAAGTTTAACGCCTTACGCCTGGCGCGGTAAGGCACCGGCGGCCTGCCCGGCGCGCGGGCGTGCGGCGCTTGCTTGCAATCGAGGCAAAAAAACCTAGTTTTATCTGGTAGGGCATGCCAGCCCCTGTGCGAGCCGCCTCTCGTGCCGGGACGGTGCTTTCCAAACGCCGCATGCCGAGGAATCCCCATGATCGAGTTCGAGCTTAACGGCTGCAGGGTTTCGCTTGGGCGCGTATCCGGCCCCATCTGGCGCCGGCCGGCGATGCCTACAAGGATCCGTTCATGGGTATGCAGATGAAGGGCGGCTCCCTGTTGGTGAAGAACTCGTGGCTGCAATACCGCGAACTGGGCGCCCGCGCGCCATGTTCGTGGCGGCGGCGGCGCGGAACTTCGTGCTCATCGGCAAACCCACGCGCCGTCTCGATTCGCCCACGAGCATGGGGGAACCTGGGCTGCCCCCTTTGGCGCCGGCCTATGCCAATGCCATCGCGCGTCTGCCGTTCGATCTGGTGTAACGGCTCATTCCGTCACGCCTTGGCGATTTTGCCTGGGTGGGCGTGCTGCACCGCCAAGTTGTAGATGTGCATGAGGTCCTCTTCGCTGACGTCGATGTAGGACTGGATTTCCGAAAGCGCATACACCAGGTCGCTGTGGCGGATGAGGTATTTTTCCGGCAGATGCAGGTGCGACTCGATTTCGACGACATGCGCTTCCTGCTTGGCGCGCAGAATCCTGTTGAACGGCACCGCCGCGGCCGCCAGGATGGCGGCGTTCACCAGCACGGGAAAAAGCACATAGTCAAAACCCAGGGCGTGCACGGCGGGGCCGCCCATGACGGCGAAAAAGGCGGAAGCGCCGCCCGGCGGATGGATGCAGTCCAGGTAATACATGGCGGTGATGGCGAGCCCCACGGCCAGCGATGCGGCCATGATCGGGTTGGGGATCAGCAGGGCGCAGGCGACGCCTATCAATGCGGAGACACCGTTGCCGCCCAGCACCGCCCAGGGGCTGGAGAAGGCGCTGTGGGGCGCGGCGTAGAGCAGCACCGCGCTCGCCCCTATGGAGGCCGCCACCGGCACCGCGAACTGCTCCCCCAGCGCCAGGCGGCTCACCAGCACGGTGAGGGCGATTCCCGCGACACCGCCGAGGCCGGAGAGCCATTTTTCGCGATGGCCCGGGATGGGGAGATGGCCTACGGTGGGCGTGGTGAATATTTTCAGCAAGAGTTCCATGATTGTTTTTGGGCGTTGCGTGGTTCGAATAATTTTACGGATGGCGGCGGTTCTGCTTCAGGGCATAGTTGCGCCGGCGGGACGATAAAAGGAATCAATAGGTCGGCGACGTATAAAATTCACCCGATAAGCGGCCGCGATCGCGGTGCAGCTTCCTCAGTGCTTTTGTGGCTCGGATGCGGTTTCTGGGCTCAACGGAGCGTTGGCCGTCTGCCGGCAGTGCGCGGTGCGCGGCGGTTGGCGGCCGCGTGTTTGGGGGACGAACGAATGCCGGGCGCAGGGGTGCCGCTGGGGTGCAACCGCCCGGCGTCAACCGGTGCTCCAGGCACGCGGCCGTTTCATGCCCGCGATCTTGCAGGCCTGCTTGACGTAGCCATAGGGAAACAGGCGGAAGAGCACGTTGCGGTCCGCGCCGCTGGTTTCGCTCAGATATTTGATGACGAAGCGCGCGTCGGGCGCCACCTGGTGCTCGTCGTAGAACTCGCGCATGAAGCGGATGGCGTCCCAGTGTTCCGGCGTCAACTCGATGTTCTCGCGCTGGGCCAGTTCCTGCGCGGCGTCTTCGGTCCACTCCCCGGGCTCGATGAGATAGCCTTCTTCGTCGAGATTCATGTGCAGCGTTGCTGTAGTCATGCGTTCCTCCGTGGTGCCAACAATTGGGTTCGCGTCGAGCCGCTTGCCCGAAGGCAGCGGCTGGCATGAACCGTTGGCCTAAGTCTAGGGGAGTTGCTTATATAAGAAAAACGAAATATTTTGCGGTTTTGTATCGGGTTATTCGATAAATGGACACGGAACAAGCGCGCACTTTCCTGCATGTCGTGGCGGCGGGAAATTTCCTCGGTGCGGCGCAGAAGCTGCACATCACTCAGTCCACGGTGAGCGCGCGCATCCTGGCGTTGGAAAACCAGTTGGGGGCGCGGCTGTTCAGCCGCGGCAAGCACGGCGCCGAACTTACCGCCGCGGGGCAGCGCTTTCTGCGCCATGCCCAGGCGTTGGTGCGCACGGTGGAAATTGCGCGCCAGGATGTCGGCCTGCCGGAAGGCTATTCGGCGGGCCTCACGCTGTCCGGCCGCATCGCCTTGTGGGAAGGCTTCCTGCCGCGCTGGGTGGCGTGGATGCGCAAGGCCGCGCCCGCCATCTCGCTGCGTCTGGAGATCGGCTTTGAAGCAGACATCATGCAGGGGCTGATTCACAACACCATAGACGTCGGCGTCCTGTACACGCCCGAGGCGCGCCCGGGCCTGGCGGTCGAACGCCTGTTCGACGAAACGCTCGTGCTGGTGTCCACCGACCCGCGGTGCCCCTGGCCCGATCCTGACTATGTGCACGTGGACTGGGGGCCGGAATTCTTCCACCAGTTTTCCGTGCACTTTCCCGACCATCCGCCGCCGCCCTTGTACGCCAATATCGGTTGGCTGGGGATGCAGCGCCTCGATGCCGGCGGCGGATCGGGCTATTTTCCCTTGCGCATGGTGCGCGAGGCGCTGCGCAACAAGCGCCTGCACCGCGTGCCGCACGGCCCGCCCTTTACGCTGCCGGCATATATGGTGTTCCCCCTGGCGCGTGCGGAGGGATGCGTCGAGCAGGCCCTGGAAGGCCTCCGCCTGCTGGGGCGGGAGGAGGGGCGGCGGCCACGGAAGTGACGCTGGGGTTTGTCGGCGGCGTTATCGATGCATGCGCCTGGGGGCCTCGGCGGATGCCGCAGCTTTCGAGCCGATTCTGCCAGATGCCGCGGCAGAACATGTTGCGGCTCAGGCAGCCTCCGGCGCGGCAAAGGAGGGGTGCGGCGGCGGGCGGCGTTTTGCTTGGCGGCGCCGGCGCAAGCCCAGGAGCGCCAGGCCTGCGCCCATCAGCGGCCACTCGGCCGGTTCCGGCACCGGGGACACCGCATATTCGAAGCGCATGAGGTTGGTTAAAGCCGTATCGGAGGCATTGACGCTGGGTGTGGAGTTGAAGATTTTGAGGTTGGCGATGGGTGTGCCGGATACGAAGCCGTAGAATGCGGCCGTGCCCGGCGTGGGGGTCTCGACGAACTGCGATCCATCCGAGAACTGGAAAGTGAAGCTGCCCGGCGCGCTGCCTCCCGCGAAGGTATTGCCGAGGAAAAAGCCCAGGGCGGTGACGCCGGCAGGCAGGGTGACGTAGTAGCCGTTGCCGGCGGTTTCCGTGGGTGTGTTCGCATATGAGGTCAGCGCCGTCCCCAGGCTGTAGCTGCCGAGCAAGTAGTCGTAGCCGGAGCCATAGTTCGGATTGGTGGCGCTGAGGTTGTCCGGTACGGAGAACTGCACGCCGCCCATGGCCGCGCTCTGGCCGTAGTAGGTGTACCAAGGCGAGGCGTCGGCCAGGTTGTCGAAGTTGAGCAGCGTGAAGGTCGCACTGGATGCGGCTGTCTGGAAGTTCACCGGATCGGTGTAGAGGGCGATGGCCGCCCGGGCCGGCGTGGCGACGGCCAGGGCCAGGACCAGGACCAGGACACTGGATAGCATCAGTAAGTTTTTCATGGCTGTCTCGCTTCAGGACAAAGTCGGGCTGGTGAGATGCCGGCGGCGCCAAGCCGCCAGCGTGGAAAGCAGGAGCCGCAGGCCTGCCCGGAGTAAGGCACGGCCGTCAACCAGAAGGATGTTCAAGACCAACTCCTGCATCAGCCTGCCGGACGGGAAGCATGACGCTTCCGGGCGCGCCGATCAACCCCTCTTCCGGGGGGCAGGGGGCGCTCCCGTGTCGCGGGCCGCGACGCCCGTGCCCGACGGCTCAACGCATATGCTCATTCGCCGCCGGCACCAGCCGCAAGGTGAAGCTCACGCGCACGTCGTTGCCCAGAGTGGAGGTGTCGGCCCAGTCTCCCGTACCTATGCCCCAGTCCAGCCGCTTGAGGGAAAAGCCGCCGGTCAAAAGCCGTTGCGCGCCCTGGGGCTGCAGGGCGGCGTCCACGGTGAGCGGGCGGCTCAGGTTCTTGAGGGTGAAGGTGCCGGTGATGCGATAGCGGCCGCTGCCCAGCGCCTGCACCTGGCGGGAGACGAAGCGCGCCTGGGGAAAAACCTTGCTGTCGAAAAATTCGGCGCCCGCCGCCGTGCGGTCGGCGTCCTGCGAGCCCAGCGAGATGCTGGCGGTCTGCACGCTGATATCGACCGTGCTCTTCTGTGGTTGGGCGGCGTCCAGATCGACGCTGCCGGCAAAGCTGCGAAAGCTCCCCTGCATGGCAACGCCCATCTGCTGGTAGCCGAAGCCGATGCGGCTGCCCGCCGCGCCGATGGCGTAAGGCGCGGCCTGCGCCCAGGCGGGTATCAAGGCCAGCGCCAGCAGGAAGGTTTTGCTCATGGCTTGCTCCTCATCCAGGGGATCATGCGCGCCAGCGTGGCGTCATGGTCGAGCAGTTGATGCTTGAGCGCGCCGGCGACGTGGGCCAGCACGAGCGCGAGCAGGGCGTAGTTGAGGCTCTCGTGCACTTCCTTCAGCAGGTCGAAGAGGGCCTTGTCCTTGGCCGCCAGATTGGGCAGGGGGAACATGCCCAGATAGACCACCTGGACGCCTGCTGCGGAGCTCATCAGCCAGCCGGACAGAGGGATGGCGAACATCAGCAGATACATGAGTCCGTGTACGGCCTCGGTCGTGTATTTCTGCCACGCGGGCATGGGCAGCAGGGGCGGCGGCCGGCGCAGCAGGCGCCAGAGCAGGCGCAGGGCGACGAGGCCCAGCAGCGTGATCCCTGCCCATTTGTGCCAGGAGAAGAATTTCAGCTTTTCGGGCGACAGCGCCATGTCCGCCATGGTGAGCCCCAGCGCAAAATTGGCGGCGAGGCCCAGCGCCATGAGCCAGTGAAAAAGAATCGTCGGCGCGGAATGGCGCGCGGTCATGCTGCGTTCCATTTGCGGCAGGCCTGCGCCAGTTCGGCGCCCACGCCCATGAGGGCATCGATATGGTGGGGCGATTCCTGGTCGGCCAGCAGATCTTGGTCCGCATGAGGAATGGTGTGCTGCCGGGGCAGCACCAGCACACCCAGCACGGCAAGAATTTCGCGCAATTGGCGCAGGCCGCGCGCGCCGCCCAGCGCTCCGGGGGAGGCGGCGAGCAGCGCGGCGACCTTGTTGCGATAGGGCGCGAGGCCCGACTCGCCCGCATGCGCGCGCGACACCCAATCGAGCGTGTTCTTGAGCAGGGCGCTGAAGGAACTGTTGTACTCCGGGCTGGCGATCAGCAGCCCCTGGTGGGCCTTGAAGAGCGCCTTCAGTTCCAGCGCGCCTGCGGGCAGGCCGGACTGCGTTTCCAGGTCGCCGTCATAGATGGGCAATGAAAATTCCCGCAACTGGATGAGGGTGACTTCCGCCCCGGCGTTGCGCGCGCCGGCCACGGCATGCTCCAGGGCGCGGCGATTGTACGACTCGTTGCGGGCGGAGCCGGAGAAGGCGAGGATTTTCGGGATCATGTCCAGTCTCGTCGGGTGGGATGGGGCGCCGTGGGCAACGCAGCCTCAGGCCAGATCGAACAGCAGCACTTCCGCGCTTTCCAGCGCCCGTATTTGCACCTGGGTTTCGTGCTGCAGCAAGGCCGCATCGCCTTGCTGCAGGGGGTAGTCCTTGAGCTCGACCGCCCCGCGCGCCATTTGCAGATAGGCGCGGCGCCCCGGCGCGAGCGCGAGATCGGCGCCTTCTCCGCTGCCCAGGCGGGCGACATGAATGGCCGCGTCCTGATGGATGCGCACCGAGCCGTCGCGCCCGTCCGGCGAGGCGATGATGCGGAAGCGCCCCTGCATGTCTTCGGCGGCGATGCGCTTTTGCTCGTAGCCCGGCGGGAGCGCTTTTTGCTGCGGCAACAGCCAGATTTGCAGCAGACGCGCCTCTTCCCGGGCGGATGCGTTGAACTCGCTGTGGCGGATGCCGGTGCCCGCGCTCATGCGCTGTACTTCGCCCGGCCGGATGATGCCTCCGCTGCCCAGGCTGTCCTTGTGTTCCAGGGCGCCGGCAAGCATCCAGGTGACGATTTCCATGTCCTGATGGCCGTGCGTGGGGAAGCCCGCGCCCGGCGCGATGTGGTCTTCGTTGATGACGCGCAAGGCGCCGTAACCCATGCGCGCCGGGTCGTAATAGTCGGCGAAGGAAAAGCTGTGCCAGCTCTCCAGCCAGCCGTGGCGGGCATGGCCGCGCGACGCGCCTTTGCGTACCTCGATCATGACATTTCTTTGTTCGAATGGTTGTTCCAGTGTAGTGAATGGTCCGGGAAGAAAAAGGGAGATAATCCGGCCAAAGCGTTCGACATATCCGAACAATGAAACTCAGCCTTGAAAGCCTGCGCATCCTGGACGCCATCGAACGGCGCGGCTCGTTTTCGCTCGCGGCGCAGGAGCTCGATCGCGCCACCTCCAGCGTGACCTATGCCGTGCAAAAGCTGGAGGCCGATCTGGACGTGCTCATTTTCGACCGTTCCGGCCATCGCGCGCGCCTGACGCCGGCCGGCCGCCTGCTGCTGGACGAGGGCCGCCGCCTGCTCGCGGTGGCCCAGGCCCTGGAGCATCGCGTGCTGCAGACCGCGCACGGCTGGGAGCCGCAGTTCTCTCTGGCTATCGACGCGGTATGGCCGTGGGATTCCGTCACCGCGCTGCTGGCCAAGTTCTATCGGGAAGCGCAGGGTACGCGCCTGGTGCTGCGTCACGAGGCCCTGGCCGGAGGGTGGGACGCGCTGCTGTCGCGCGAGGTCGATCTGGTGGTGGGCGCCCCGGCGCCGGGGCCGGCGGGCGGCGGATACAAGACGCGGCCCCTGCCGCCGATGGAATTCGTCTTTGCCGTCGCGCCGCACCATCCTCTGGCTCGGGTGGACGCGCCGCTTTCCGACGCTGCGATCGAAAACCACCGCGCTGTGGCGATCGCGGACACGGCGCGCAGCCTGCCGGTGCGCACCGTAGGGCTGCTGGATGATCAGGAAGTCTTGACCGTGCCCCATCTGGCGGCCAAGGTTGCGGCCCAAGTGGCCGGGCTGGGCGTGGGCTGGCTGCCGCGCTGGGCGGCGGAGCCGGAAATCTGCGCCGGTCGGTTGGTGGAAAAAGCCGTCGCCAGCCGGACGCAGGTCGTGACCTTATTTGTCGCCTGGCGCGCCGATGCCAGCGGGCGCGCGCTGCAGTGGTTCTTGCGCGAGCTGCGCAACGCGCCCACGCTCAAGCCGCGGAGCGGCGCCGCATGACGACGCCCGCCGAGCGGCTGCGCCTGGACAAATGGCTGTGGGCGGCGCGCTTCTTCAAGACCCGCGCCCTGGCCGCGCAGGCGGTGGAAGGCGGGCGCGTGCGGCTCAACGGCGGGCGCACCAAGCCTGCCCATGCGTTGCGCCCCGGCGACCGCCTGCTCATACACATCGGCGCTCATGAATGGGACGTGGTCGTGAGCGCGCTGTCCGGACGGCGCGGGCCGGCAGTCGTGGCGCGCACGCTGTATGAGGAAAGCGCGGAGAGCGAGGCGCAGCGTCGGCGGCAGATCGAGGCGCGCAAGCTCCAGGCGGAACCGGCCCAAGCTCTGCGCGGGCGGCCCACCAAGAGGGACCGGCGCGCGCTGGAGCGTCAGCGCCGCGTAGAGTAACGCACGGCCAAGCCTGACCGGCTACAGCAGCTTGCTGTGATCCACCCCGGCCAGCAGATGGCTTACCGAGGCGTGCATGACGTCGGTGAAGGGTTTGGGGTAGAGGCCCAGGCCGAGCACCAGGACGGCGAGCAGGGCGAGGAGGGTGAACTCGCGGCCGTCCAGGTCGCGCATTTTTTCCACGGCGGGGT
>JAJZRU010000037.1 GCA_021802555.1 Pseudomonadota bacterium | reverse complement strand
AAGACCCTGGAGGAGGCCATGGAAATCAAGAACACCGCCATCGCCGAGGAACTCGCCCTGCCCCCCGTCAAGATCCACTGCTCCATCCTCGCCGAGGATGCCATCAAGGCCGCCGTGGCGGATTACAAGGCCAAGCACGGCGTCAGCGAAGACAAGGCAGTGAGCAACGGTTGAGGTCATCATGAGCATCACCATCACGGAACGTGCGGCGCAGCACGTCAGCAACTTCATCGCCAAGCGCGGCAAGGGCATCGGCCTCAGATTGGGCGTGCGTACCACCGGCTGCTCGGGCATGGCCTACAAGCTGGAATTCGCCGATGCCGAACAGGCAGGCGACCTGAGCTTCGAGAGCCACGGCGTACGTGTTTTCGTCGACCCCAAGAGCCTGCCCTATCTGGATGGCACCGAGTTGGATTTCGTGCGCGAAGGGTTGAACGAGGGCTTCAAGTTCAACAACCCCAACGTCAAGAACACCTGCGGCTGCGGGGAAAGTTTTGGCGTATAAGCGCCGAAAGTTGATAGTGGCCAGTTGGCAGTTTGCAGCAGCCGGCGTGGGGGATTCTTGAACGCCGGCTGGCAATCCGCCTGGTTCGGCTAGACCCATGACGCCCGACTTTTCCGCCGACCATTTCGCCCTCTTCGGACTTGCCGCAGCTTTCCGCATGGACGGCACAGCGCTGGATCGCGCCTGGCGGGAGTTGCAGGCCCAGGTGCATCCCGACCGTTACGCCCACGCCGGCGAGGCGGAGAAACGCCTCTCCATGCAGTGGGCGACGCGTGTGAACGAGGCCTACCAGACGCTCAAGGAACCCCTGCGGCGTGCGGACTATCTGCTGCAAAAGCGCGGCATCCATGCCTTGGGCGAGCGCCAGACCGCCTTGCCCGCCGATTTTCTGATGCAGCAGATGGAATGGCGCGAAGCATTGCACGAGGCGCAGCAGGTGCGCGACGCCCATGCCATCGAGCAACTCCGGCGCGCGCTCAAGCGCGAGGCCGCGGGCTTGACCGACCTGCTGGCGCGCCAGCTGGACGAGGAGAGGGCCTGGGACGCCGCGGCGGATACCGTGCGCAAGCTGCGTTTCGTGCAGAAGCTTGCGGAGGACGTCAACCTGGCCCTGGCCGGCCTGGAAGAGGATGACTGAACGGCTTATCCAGCACCGATCGATTCCAAATACAAACTCCAAGGACCGCCGCTAGACATGGCTTTGTTGCAAATCTCCGAACCCGGCATGAGCACTGCTCCGCACCAGCATCGTTTGGCCGTGGGCATCGATTTGGGCACGACCAATTCCCTGGTGGCGTCGGTTCAGTCCGGCCTGGCGCGGGTATTGGACGATGAACGTGGGCGGGCTTTGCTGCCTTCGGTCGTGCGTTATCTTGCCGACGGCGGCGTGAGCGTCGGTTACGAGGCCCAGGCGCGGCAAAGCGAGGATCCGCAAAATACCATCGTGTCGGTCAAGCGCTTCATGGGGCGCGGGCTCAAGGATCTGGACAAATCGAGCATCCCTTACCGGCTCCTTGACGAGCCCGGCATGGTGAAACTCAAGACGGTGCAGGGCGTGAAGAGCCCGGTGGAGGTTTCCGCCGAGATCCTCCGTCTCTTGCGCGGCCGCGCCGAACATGCCCTGGGGGGCGAACTGGTCGGGGCGGTCATCACCGTCCCGGCCTATTTCGACGACGCCCAGCGTCAGGCCACCAAGGACGCCGCCCGGCTCGCCGGCCTCAACGTCCTGCGCCTGCTCAACGAGCCGACCGCGGCGGCCATCGCTTACGGGCTGGATCATGGCGTCGAGGGGATTTATGCAGTGTACGATCTTGGCGGCGGCACCTTCGACATCTCCATCCTGCGGCTTAGCAAGGGCGTGTTCGAGGTGCTGGCCACCAATGGCGATTCCGCGCTTGGTGGCGACGATTTCGACCAGCGCGTTTTTTGCTGGGTGCTGGAGGAAGCCAAGCTGCCGCCGCTCAACCCGCGGGATACCCGGCTGCTGTTGAGCAAGGCGCGCGAGGCCAAGGAATATCTGACCGACCACCCGGAAGCGCACATCACCGCTGTGTTGTCGTCTGGCGACATCGTCGATCTGCGCCTGGGCCTGGACGACTTCAATCGCCTTACCCAGGGGCTGCTCAACAAGACGCTCGCGCCCACACGCAAGGCATTGCGCGACGCCGGCCTTGAAGCTGAGGAAGTGCAGGGCGTGGTGATGGTGGGAGGAGCTACCCGCATGCCCTGCATACGCCATGCGGTAGCGGAATTTTTCGGCCAGACGCCGCTGACCAATCTCGATCCCGACAAGGTGGTGGCGCTGGGCGCGGCCATGCAGGCCGACGTGTTGGCGGGCAACAAGCAGACCGGCGACGACTGGCTCTTGCTGGACGTGATTCCGCTGTCCCTGGGCCTGGAGGTGATGGGCGGCCTCACGGAAAAGATCGTGCCGCGCAATTCCACCATTCCGGTGGCACGCGCCCAGGAATTCACGACTTTCAAGGACGGGCAGACGGCCATGGGTTTCCATGTCGTGCAGGGCGAGCGCGAGTTGGTCGCCGACTGCCGCTCGCTGGCACGCTTCGAGCTGCGCGGCATCCCGCCCATGGTAGCCGGGGCGGCGCGCATCCGCGTGACTTTTCAGGTGGATGCCGACGGCCTCTTGTCGGTGTCGGCGCGCGAGCAGGCGTCGGGCGTGGAGGCGGCCGTCGCGGTCAAGCCTTCCTATGGTTTGAGCGATGCGGAGATCGCAAACATGTTGAGCGACGCACATGCCCATGCCACAGACGATCTGAAGGCGCGTGCCCTGAACGAGCAGCGGGTGGAGGCGCAGAGCCTGCTGGCCGCGCTGCAGGCGGCCCTGGCGCTGGACGGGGAGCAATTGCTGGCGGCGGAAGAGCGCGGTGCCATCGAGACGGGCATGGAAGCACTGCGCCGCCTGAGCGAGGGTTCCGATCATCTCGCCATTCGTGCCCAGGTCGAAGCGCTCAATCGGCTCACCACGCCTTTTGCCCAGCGTCGCATGGACCGCAACGTGCGCCGGGCCTTGGCGGGTCAAAAAGTGGACAGTCTGGGAATTTGATGCAAAGCGATAGTCAGGATCTCGCGCGCGAATGCCGCGCGCGTTTGGAACAACACCCCATCTACGGCGCGCTGCGCACTCTGTCGGATTTGCGCGCATTCATGGCCCACCACGTTTATTCGGTATGGGATTTCATGTCCCTCATCAAGTACCTGCAGCAGGCCGTTGCGCCGGCGCGCTGGCCCTGGGTGCCCGGCCGCGACCCCGAGGTGCAGCGCTTCATCAACGAACTCGTGTTGGAGGAGGAAAGCGACCAGGCCCTGCCTGCCCAGGGCGTGACGCATACCAGCCATTTCTCCCTGTACCTCGCTGCCATGCGGGAAGTCGACGCCGACGCCGGCCCGGCGGAGCGCTTCGTCAGCCGGGTCGAAAAAGAGGGCCTGCCTGCCGTTCTGAGGGGAGAAGGTGTCCCGCCGCCGGCGCGTCGGCATCTGGGGGTGACCTTCGGCTTCATTGCCGAGGACAAGCCCCATTGCGTCGCGGCGGCTTTGGCGTTGGGACGGGAGCATGTCATTCCCGGTATGTTCCGCGCTTTTCTGAAGGGACTTGGCGTGGCGGAAGCGAGTGCGCCCGCTTTTTATTACTATCTGAATCGTCATGTGCATCTGGACGAGGATTTTCACGCGCCCCTTTCGCTGCGCCTGCTGAGCGCCCTGTGCGGCGGTGACGCGGGCAAGTGGCGGGAGGCCGAGGAAGCCGCGCGCCGCGCCGTTGCCGCCCGGCTGGAGTTCTGGGACGGCGTGCTTGCCGCCCTGCCCAGCCGTCAGCCCGCCGCCGCGTGACGGCCCGCTCTCGGGTTTGCCCATGGCCTCTTGCGTGCAGAGCTTAGCCATCATCGAGAAAAATGCCCAAAATCACTGTACTGCCTCATGAGACCCTTTGCCCGCAAGGGGCCCGAATCGATGCCAAGACGGGCGCCACGCTGTGCGACGCCCTGTTGGAGAACGGCATTGAAATAGAGCACGCTTGCGAAAAATCCTGCGCCTGCACCACCTGCCATGTCATCATCCGTGAGGGTTTCGATTCTCTCGAACCTTCGGAAGAAAAAGAGGATGACCTGCTGGACCGCGCCTGGGGCCTGACGCCCACCTCGCGGCTATCCTGTCAGGCCCGGATGGCCGGGGAAGACCTCGTGATCGAGATTCCCAAGTACACCGTCAACATGGTCAAGGAAGGGCATTGAATGGGAGTGATCAGTCGGCAGCCGGCAGTTAGCAGATACTTCGCCAATCTGCCAACTGCCAACTGCCAACTGACTTCTGGCCACTCTCCCGCGGAGACTTCAGTTATGAAATGGACCGACGTTCAGGACATCGCCATTGAACTCGCGGAGGCCCACCCCGGGGTCGATCCGCAATACGTCCGCTTTACCGATTTGCATGCATGGGTGCTTGCCTTGCCGGGCTTCGACGACACGCCCGAGCGCTCCAATGAACGCATTTTAGAGGCCATCCAGGCGGCCTGGATAGAGGAAGCGGAGTAGAGGTCGGCGGGCGTCAGGCCTGGCGTACGCCGACCTGTCACGGGGTTTTCCGCCGACTCGCGCTATCATCGCGGGCATGACTCAGGCCCCGGTATTTTGCCTTCTGTATACCCCCGATGCCGAAAAGGGGCGTGAAATCACCCTGGACGAAATCAGCGATTATGCCGGGCTGCCGGGAAATTTTGTCTGGGTGGAATTGCAGGAGCCGGGCGCCGATCTGCTCAAGCGTCTGGGCGAGGAACTGGGCCTGCATGAGCTGGCCCTGGAAGATGCCCTCACCACCCGTCAGCGTCCCAAGCTGGAAGAGTACGGCGAACATATTTTCATCAGCTCCCGGACCGCGACACTGGAGAACGAGCGGGTGCTGTGGGGCGAAAGCCATATTTTCGCCGGCGCTAATTTCATCGTCGCCATCGCGCACGGCCATCTGCATCCCTATGTACGGGTGCGCAACCGCCTCAATGCCTCGGGAGCGGGCCGCAGCGCGGGGCAGGCGCTCTATTTCGCGCTGGACGAAATCGTCGACCAGTATTCTCCCGTGCTGACGGCGCTGCAGACGGGCTTTCTTGGCCTGGAAGCGCGCCTGCTCGCTGCCCGCCTGCACCGCCGCGATCTCGATGCGCTCTACCGCTTGCGGCGTGAGGCGGCCTTGCTGCGGGACAATGCGGATCCTCTACAGGACGTGCTGCAGAACCTTATCCGTCTGCATGATAGCTATGTCAGCAAGCGCCTGAAGAACTACTACCGTGACGTTCTCGATCACGTGCTGCGCACCAGCACCGCGGCCGACCGTCTGCGCCAGTCGGCGGGGGATGCCTTGCAGCTCCATCTGGCACTGCTGACCACCCGGCAGAACGAAGCGGTGCAGAAGCTGGCCGGCTGGGGCGCCATCCTCGCCGTGCCTACGGTGGTCTTCAGCCTGTACGGCATGAATTTCCGCTGGATGCCCGAACTGGGCTGGAAGTGGGGCTACCCCGCCGTGCTGGCCGGCACTTTATTGGGGGCCTTGTGGCTCTATCGCCGCTTCAAGCGCAGGGGCTGGATATGAAGCGCGGCCGGCGCATCCCGAGTGGGAGGCCGGTCAAGGCAGTTTTTCGAAACCGGGCGCCACGCTCCCCGCGTAGGCTTCGCAACGAACCTCGCTGACGCGCGCCAGGGGCGGGCCGGTGCGCGTCCAGGCGAGCAGCGCCTCGACCTGGGCCGAAGGGCCGCAGATGACGGCTTCCACCGTGCCGTCGGCGCAGTTTCTCACCCAGCCGTCCACGCTCAGCCGCAGGGCTTCCCGGCGCATCGACTCCCGATACCAGACGCCCTGCACGCGCCCGCTGATGACGAGACGATAGCTGAGCGTGTCGCTCACTTCACGCGCATGCCGGGCTGGGCCCCGGCATCGGGGGACAGGATGAACAGGCCGGGGCTGTCGCCTGAGGCGGCCAGAACCATGCCCTCGGACAGGCCGAATTTCATTTTGCGCGGCGCCAGGTTGGCGACCATCACCGTCAGGCGGCCGACCAGTTGTTCCGGCGCATAGGCCGATTTGATGCCGGCAAAGACGTTGCGGGTCTTGCCTTCGCCGATATCCAGGGTCAGGCGCAGCAGTTTTTCCGCGCCTTCCACGTGCTCGGCGTTGACGATTTTCGCCACCCGCAGATCGATTTTGGCGAAGTCGTCGATGCTTATGGTTTCTGCGATGGGGGCGATGGTTTTGTTTTCCATGTGTTGTTGATGCTCGGCGTGGCGCGCGGGCGAGGGGGCCGCGGCCAGGCTTTGGCGGTTGGCTTCCAGCAGAGCGTCGATCTGCTTGCGGTCTATGCGCGTCATCAGGTGATTATAGGGACGGATGCCGTGGTCGGCGGGCAGGGCGTTGAATTGCCCCCATTGCATGCGGCTTGCGTCCAGGTTGAGGAAACCCTGGACCTCATCGGCCAGCGCGGGGAGCACGGGCTTGAGCAGCACGCTCAGGCGCCAGAAAAAATTGAGGCACAGGCTGCACACCTGGTGCAGGCGCAGATCGTTTATTTCCAGCTTGGCCAGCTCCCAGGGTTTCTCGGCATCGATGTATTGATTGACTTCGTCCACCAGGGCCATGATTTCCCGTATGGCCTTGCCGTATTCGCGGTCGACGTAAAGCAGGCCGATGCGCCGCCACAACTCCTGGCCGTTGAATTTGGCGAGCAGCGCCGAAGGCGGCAATTCGGCGCTCAACCGCCCCTGGAAACGCTTGTTGATGAAGCCGGCGCAGCGGCTGGCGATGTTCACGAACTTGCCCACCAAATCGGAGTTCACCCGCGCGACGAAATCCTCCAGGTTGAGGTCGATGTCCTCCATGGTGCCGTTGAGCTTGGCTGCGAAGTAATAGCGCAGCCATTCCGGATTGAGTCCGGCGTCCAGGTAGCTGCGCGCCGTGATGAAGGTGCCGCGCGACTTGGACATTTTGGCGCCGTCCACGGTGAGGAAGCCGTGGGCGTAGATGCGGGAGGGAGTGCGGTAGCCCGCGTGTTGCAGCATGGCGGGCCAGAACAGGGCGTGGAAATAAAGGATATCCTTGCCGATGAAGTGGTGTAGTTCGGCGCCGCTATCGGCGCCCCACCAGGCGCCGAAGTCCAGGCCTTTTTCGTCGGCCAGTTTCTTGAAGCTGGCCATGTAGCCGATGGGGGCATCCAACCAGACGTAAAAATATTTGCCCGGCGCGTCCGGGATTTCGAAGCCGAAATAGGGCGCGTCGCGCGAAATATCCCAGCTTTGCAGGCCCTGGCCGAACCATTCCGCCATCTTGTTGGCAGCTTCCTCCTGCAGATGGCCGGCGCGGGTCCATTGCCTGAGAAAGTTCTCCGCCTGGCCGAGCTTGAAGAAATAATGCTCGGAATCCTTCAGCACGGGGACGGCGCCGGAGATGGCCGAATAGGGATTTTTCAGGTCGGTTGGGGCATAGGCCGCGCCGCATACCTCGCAGTTGTCGCCGTACTGATCTTTGGCGCCGCACTTGGGGCACTCGCCCTTGATGAAGCGATCCGGCAGGAACATGGCCTTCATCGGATCGTAGAACTGTTGGATGGTGCGCACTTCGATCATGCCGGCCTTCTGCAGACGCAGATAGATTTCACGGGAGAACGCGCGGTTTTCCGGCGAATTGGTGGAGTGATAGCAGTCGAAGCCGATGTGGAAGCCGGCGAAGTCGCGCACGTGTTCGGCATGCACGCGTTCGATCAGGGCCTCCGGCGCGATGCCCTCTTTTTCGGCGCGCAGCATGATGGGCGTGCCGTGGGTGTCGTCCGCGCATACGTAATAACATTCCCGGCCCTGCATCTTCTGGAAGCGCACCCAGATGTCGGTCTGGATGTATTCCACCAGATGCCCCAGGTGGATATCGCCGTTGGCGTAGGGCAGGGCGGAGGTGGCGAGTATCTTCTTGGCGGGCATGCGGCGGCGCGAGACGAGATGGGCAAGCGCGCATTTTACCGGCCAAATGCCGGGGCAGACGAATCCTGCCCGGGGTTCAGTGGCTACCCTGGACCGGGGAGGCGGCGGCCGCGGGCTGGTGCCTGAGCCATTCCAGGAGGACGGATTCCTCCATGGGGCGGCTGTACCAATAGCCCTGGCCCATGTCCACGTCCAGCGCCAGCAGGGTTTGGTGCTGGCGCTCGGTTTCCACGCCCTCGGCCACCACGCGCGCACCGAAAACACCGGCCATGGAGACGATGGTCTGCACCAGGCGGCGATCGTTTTCCAGGTCGGAAATGAAGCTGCGGTCGATCTTGATGGCATCCACCGGCAGATGGCGCAGGTAGGCGATGGAGGAATAACCGGTGCCGAAATCGTCGATGGAGACTTCGATGCCCAGATCGCGCAGCACGCTCACCGTGGCTGCTTCCTGCACGGACTCGAGCATGATCGTGCGTTCGGTGATTTCGATCTGCAGCATGCCCGGCTGCAGCTGATGGCGCCGGATGAGGCTGTACAGCAGCGTGGTGAGGCGCGGGCTGGCGAAGAAATCGGCGTCCAGGTTGACGGCGATGGGCAGGCGCAGCGAGTGCTCGCGCCAGCGCCCCAGGGTGGCGGCCGCCTCGCCCACGACCCATTCGCTGATGGCGCTGATCCAGCCGGTTTCTTCGGCGAGTGGCAGGAATTCCGCCGGCGCGAGCAGGCCGCGCTTGGGATGGCGCCAGCGGATGAGCGCCTCCACATGGTGCACCGAGCCGTCGCCAAGATTCAGCACAGGCTGGTAGTGCAGCTGAAATTCGTCGTTCTTGAGCGCATGTTCCACCGCTTCCCGGAAGGCGATGCGCTCGCTGCTTTTTTTGGTGACGGTGGCGTCGAAAAAGCGCACGCTGCCCGGGCCGGACGACTTGGCCAGTTGCTGCGCCCCCTGGGCCGCTTGCAGCAGCGCGGTGACGTCCAGGCCATCCT
Organism: Pseudomonadota bacterium; assembly: GCA_021802555.1. GTDB lineage: Bacteria > Pseudomonadota > Gammaproteobacteria > Burkholderiales > Thiobacillaceae > JAJXXS01. The sequence continues at coordinate 8,410 of JAJZRU010000037.1, read as the reverse complement.
GGGGATAGCGGGTCAGACCCATGCAGGCGGTCAGCGCCAGCCGGTAGCCGGCGCTGGCGATGGGCTGGTAGAGCCCTTCCTGGGCACGGCGGGCGATGCCCAGCGCGAGCGACTGATCGAGCTGGCGCGGCAGGCCGATGAGGAACTCGTCCGCCCCCAGGTGGGCGAGAAAGGCATGTTCAGCGTTTGCCAGAGTGCTCAGGCGTTGTCCGGTCTCCTTGAGCAGCTCGTCTACGCGCTGCGGGCCGAGGCCGTTGTTGAGATCGCGGAAATGGTCGATGTCCAGAAGCATGAGCCAGAATGGCTGTTGCTCGGCGGCACGCTTCTCGATCCATTCCTGCGCCGCCAGGCGGTTGGGCAGTTGGGTCAGGGGGTGTACGCGGGCCTGGCGGAGCAAATCGCGTTCCTGGCGCGCGCGCAGAAGACGGAGCAGGATGGGAACGGCCGCCGCCGTCATGGCGAAGGCCAGCAGGAGCAGCAGCGCCGGCCCGGCGATGACCCACCATTGGCTCCACAGCGCTTTTTGCGGCATGCTCAGGTAGGCGAGCAGAGGCAAGCCCGCGAGTTTTTCATACCAGCCCAGGCGCAACTGGTCGTCGCTTTGCGTGCGGCCCACATAGCTGCCTCCCGCCGCTTGTGGGTGCGCCTGATAGGATTGCATGAGCGGGCCTCTCATCGGCGTGCGGTAAAGCTTCCCGGGATCGGGCGCCGGCAAACGCGCGATCTGCATGCCGTCGACGCGGATCAGGCCGATGGCAGCCCCTTTGGGCAGATCCATATCTTTCCAATCGCCCACGATGTCGCTTACGCGCAGAAATGCGGCGAGGACATAATCGCGTTTGCCCGGCGGAGAATAAAACAGCGGAGCCCATCGCTGGGATGTCTGCGGAAGCCGGATCGTTCGCCCTACCCACAGGCCTCGGACATCGGCGCGGTGCATAGCTTCGGCCACCTGGGCCTGCAAGGAAGGCAAGCCCAGCGCCGGGTTTTGCAGCGCTGCGGCCAGAGGCCGCCCCGCCGCATCGAACAGCGCCAGGGCAGTGACCCGCGCGTGGTAGCGGACATAATGGCTGAGAATGCGCGCACGCGCTGCGGCGCCAGGCTCGGAATCGATCTGGCGCGCCAGTTCCGGCAGATCTTCGGTCAGCGACAGCACGCGATAGCGGCTGGCGTCGGCGGCCAGCGTGTTGGTCAGGCGCAGCTGGGTGGAAAGGTCGGCGCGCACCTGATGCCAGCTCCAGGTGGCGAAGGCCACCGCCAGGCCGATGCCCGCGCACAGGAGCAGCAGGCTCGATAGAACCCAGGACAAATGCCCGGACGTGGCAGGGGTCATCGAGCCTAAACGCGCCGCTTTTTCATCCATAGGATCATACGAGGCCTCGTCCCCTCGCAGAGTTGGCGGGTATCGGCTCTATAACGGCACGCCAGCATCAATAGTTGAATCGCGGGCGCGGGGCGTGCCCGCCGGAGGCCGCTCAGGAGGCCAGCAATTGATCGAGGACGAAGGGCAGGATGCCGCCGCTGCGCATATATTCGACTTCGATGGGCGTATCGATGCGCAGCGTCAGCGGCACGCGCTCGCTTTGCCCGCCGGCGCGATGGATCACCAGCGTGAGATCCTGCTGCGGCGTGATGCCGTTTTCCAGCCCTTCCAGATCGAAGCGCTCGCTGCCGTCCAGGCCCAGGGTCTGGGCGTCCATGCCGTCCTTGAACTGGCAGGGCAGCACGCCCATGCCGGCGAGATTGGCGCGGTGGATGCGCTCGAAGCTCTTGGCCACGACGGCGCGCACGCCCAGCAGACGCGTGCCCTTGGCAGCCCAGTCGCGCGACGAGCCCGTGCCGTATTCCTCGCCCGCGAAGACCAGTAGTGGCGTTGCCGTCTTTTGATAGGCCATGGCGGCGTCGTAGATGGGCATGCGCTGGCCGTCGTACAGGGTGACGCCGCCTTCCGAGCCGGGCACCATGAGGTTGCGGATACGCACGTTGGCGAAGGTGCCGCGCATCATGACCTCATGATTGCCGCGCCGCGCACCGTAGCTGTTGAAGTCCTTCTTCTCGACGCTGTGGCTCAGCAGATATTTGCCCGCCGGAGAGTCGGGCTTGATGCCGCCGGCCGGGCTGATATGGTCGGTGGTGACCGAATCGCCGAAGATGGCGAGTGCCCGCGCGCCGCGGATGGCGGCGGGTTGGCCGTCCTGGCCCGGCGCGAAAAAGGGCGGTTCCTGAATGTAGGTGGAGGCGGCGTCCCAGCCGTACACGGCTCCGCTCGGCGCGGCAACGCCATCCCACAGGGGGTTGTCGCGGCCGACATCGGCATAGAGCGCGCGATAGGTGGCGGCATCGGTGGCATAGCCCATGAGGGCCTGGACCTCGCCGTTGTCGGGCCAGATGTCTCGCAGATACACCGGCTGCCCGTCGCGTCCGGTGCCCAGTGCTTCGCGCTCGAAATCGATATCGACCCTGCCGGCCAGCGCGAAGGCGACCACTAGCGGCGGCGACATGAGGAAGTTGGCCTTCACCGCCTGATGCACGCGCGCCTCGAAGTTGCGGTTGCCGGAGAGCACCGAGGCCACCACCAGATCCCGCTCGGCGATGGCCTGCTCGATGGCCGGAGCGAGCGGGCCGGAATTGCCTATGCAGGTGGTGCAGCCATAGCCGACCACGGCGAAGCCCACGGCTTCCAGGGCCTCCATGAGGCCGGCTTGGCTTAGATAGGCTGTGACCGCGCGCGAACCGGGGCCCAGCGAAGTCTTCACATGGGGTGCCGTCTTGAGGCCTTTCGCGGCCGCTTTCTTGGCGAGCAGTCCCGCGGCCAGCATGACGCCGGGGTTGGAGGTGTTGGTACAGGACGTGATGGCGGCTATCGCCACATCGCCATGGCCGATAGGCCTAGCACTTTGGTGCAGCGCGGCGCGGCCTTTGCCGTAGCCGCCTTCGGCGACGGGTTTGTCCATGAGCGCCTCGAAGCCGCTCTTCAGGGTCTTCAGCTCGATGCGATCCTGCGGCCGCTTGGGGCCCGCCACCGAGGGTTCGATGGCGGAAAGATCCAGTTCCAATACCTGCGAATAATCGATGTCGCCCGCCTTGGGGATGCCGAACAGGCCTTGGGCCTGGTAGTAGCCGCGGATCGCGGCGACCTGCCCGGGGCTGCGGCCGGTGGCGGCGAAATACTGGCAGGTGGCCTCGTCCACAGGGAAGAAGCCCATGGTCGCGCCGTATTCCGGCGCCATGTTGGCGATGGTGGCCCGGTCGGTGACCGGCAGGGCGGCGGCGCCCGCGCCGAAAAATTCGACGAACTTGCCCACCACCTTGGCGGCGCGCAGCATTTCGGTGACGGTCAGCACGACATCGGTGGCGGTGACACCGGCCGGGATCGCGCCCTTCAGATGCACGCCCACCACGTCCGGGGTGAGGAAATAAACCGGCTGGCCCAGCATGCCGGCTTCCGCCTCGATGCCGCCCACGCCCCAGGCGACGATGCCCAGGCCGTTGATCATGGTGGTGTGGGAATCCGTGCCTACCAGCGTGTCCGGGTAGTAGAGGCCGTCCTTTTCCATGACGCCGCGCGCCAGGTACTCCATGTTCACCTGATGCACGATGCCCACGCCCGGGGGGACGACCTTGAAGGTATCGAAGGCCTGCATGCCCCATTTGAGGAACTGGTAGCGCTCCTTGTTGCGCTCGAATTCGAGCGCCATGTTCTGCTGCAGGGCGTCGCGCCGGCCGAAGACATCCACCTGGATCGAATGGTCCACCACCATGTCCACCGGCACCAGCGGCTCGATGCACTGGGCGTCCTTGCCGGCGCGTTGGGCCGCGGAGCGCATGGCGGCGAGGTCGGCGAGCAGGGGCACGCCGGTGAAATCCTGCAGCAGCACGCGCGCCACCACGAAGGGAATTTCCTCGCTGCGCGCCGCGTTGGGCTTCCAGGAGGCGAGTTCGCGGACATGCTGGGGCGTGATCTTGGCGCCATCGCAATTGCGCAGCACCGATTCCAGCACCACGCGCAGGGATACCGGCAGGCGCGCCAGGCTGCCCGTCGTTGCCTCGAGTTTTTTCAAGGAATGGAAGCGGCCGCTGCGGCCGGCGCCCGCGGCAAAGGTGTCCAGGGTGTGGAAGAAGTCTTGCGGCATGATGATGGCGTTTTCTAAAGATGGGGCGATTGTAGCAAGCGCGCGTCCTGCCCGCCCATGCGCAACGCGCAAACGTCGCCGCCGCGGCTATGGGAAAGCGCTCCCAAAAGCCTTATCCTTGCCGCCTTTGCTTCCGCTCAACACCGCTCATGTCCAAAGCCGATCTCAGGAAAAAAGCCCTCAGCTATCATCGCCATCCGGTGCCGGGAAAATTGTCGGTGCAATCCCTCAAGCCCTGCGCCACCCAGGAAGACCTGACCCTGGCCTATTCGCCCGGGGTGGCCGAGCCGGTGCGCGAGATCGCCAAAAATCCGGCGCGCGCCTATGACTACACCAACAAGGGCAATCTGGTGGCCGTGGTGACCGACGGTTCCGCCATCCTGGGTCTGGGCAACCTGGGGCCGCTCGCAGCCAAGCCGGTGATGGAGGGCAAGGGCGTGTTGTTCAAGCGCTTCGCCGGCATCGATGTTTACGACCTCGAAGTGAAGGCGGCCGATGCGGCTGAATTCGTCAAGGTGGTGGAGGCCATCGCGCCCAGCTTCGGCGGCATCAACCTGGAGGACATCGCCGCGCCGCATTGCTTCGAAATCGAGGCGGCCCTGCGGCGCAAGCTGGATATCCCGGTGTTCCACGACGATCAGCATGGCACGGCGGTCATCATTTGCGCCGGGCTCATCAATGCCCTGGAGCTGCAAGGCAAGACGCTGGAGGCGGCGCGCATCGTCTGCCTGGGCGCGGGCGCGGCGGGGCTGGCCTCCATGGGGCTGCTCGTCAAGATGGGCGCGAAGAAACGCAACATCACGCTGGTGGACTCGCGCGGCGTGGTGCACAAGGGGCGCCGCGACCTCAATCCCTACAAACAGGCCTGGGCGCGTGCGACGCCGCTGCGCACTCTGGAAGAAGCAGTGCGCGGGGCGGATGTCTTCGTGGGTGTCTCGGGGCCCAATCTGCTGACGCCGGCGATGGTGAAGAGCATGGCCGATAGGCCTGTGGTGTTCGCGCTGGCCAATCCCGACCCCGAGATCACGCCCGACAAGGCGCGCCGCGCCCGTGCCGACGTGATCGTCGCCACCGGGCGGTCGGATTATCCCAACCAAGTGAACAACGTGCTCGGCTTCCCCTTCATCTTCCGCGGTGCCCTGGATGCGCGCGCCAAGGCGATCACTTCGGACATGCTGGTGGCCGCGGTGCACGCCCTAGCGGGACTGGCGCGGGAACGCGTGCCGGCCTCGGTGCTCAAGGCCTATGGGTTGAAGTCGCTCAAATTCGGGCCCGACTACATCCTGCCCAAGCCCTTCGATCCGCGCCTCATCGAGCGCATCCCGGCCGCCATCGTCAAGGCGGCGCGCAGATAGGCTCAGCCGAACTTGCCGGTGATGTAGTCTTCCGTGGCCTTCTGCTTGGGGTTGGTGAAGATGATGTCGGTGCTGTCCATCTCCACCATCTCGCCCAAATACATGTAGGCGGTGTAATCGGACACGCGCGCCGCCTGCTGCATGTTGTGGGTGACGATGGCGATGGTGTAGTCGGTCTTCAGTTCGTACACCAGTTCCTCGATTTTGGCGGTGGAGATGGGGTCCAGCGCCGAGGTCGGCTCGTCCAGCAGCACCACCTCCGGCCGCACCGCCACGGCGCGCGCAATGCACAGGCGCTGCTGCTGGCCGCCGGAGAGCGACAGGCCGTTCTGGCTCAGCTTGTCCTTCACCTCGTCCCACAGGGCGGCCTTGCGCAAGGCCCATTCCACGCGGTCGTGCATTTCCGATTTGGGCAGGCGCTCATAAAGCTTCACGCCGAAGGCGATGTTGTCGTAAATCGACATGGGGAAGGGCGTGGGTTTCTGGAACACCATGCCGACGCGCGCGCGCAGTTTGTTCACGTCGGTGCTCTTGTCGAGGATGTTCTGGCCGTCGAGCAGCAGCTCACCCTCGCTGGTCTGGCCGGGATAGAGGTCGTACATGCGGTTGAAGGTGCGCAGCAAGGTCGATTTGCCGCAGCCCGACGGCCCGATGAAGGCCGTCACCTGTTTCTCCGGAATGTCCAGGTTGATGTTCTTCAGGGCGTGGAACTTGCCGTAGTAGAAATTGAAATTGCGTGCGCGGATCTTGCTGCGCAACGCAGGAGTGCCGCCGGTTTCCATGGTGGTGTCGTTCATAGCTTGTGTTTCTGCCGGAATAGGCTGCGCGCCAGGATGCTCAGCCCCAGCACGGCAAGGGTGATGAGAAGCGCGCCGGCCCAGGCCAGGTGATGCCAGTCGTCGTACGGGCTCATGGCCATCTGGAAAATGGCCACGGGCAGGTTGGCCATGGGATTGTTCATGTTGAGCGACCAGAACTGGTTGTTCAGCGCGGTGAAGAGCAGCGGCGCCGTTTCCCCGCTGATGCGCGCCACCGCTAGGAGCACGCCGGTGACGATGCCGGCCTGCGAGGCTTTCAGGGTGACGAAGCTCACGATTTTCCACTGCGGCGCACCCAGCGCCGCCGAGGCTTCGCGCAGGCTGTTGGGCACCAGGCGCAGCATGTTTTCCGTGGTGCGCACCACCACGGGAATGACGATCAGCGCGAGTGCCGCGGCACCGGCCCAGCCGGAGAAATGCTTCATGCGCACCACCATCAATTCATACACGAACAGGCCGATGACGATGGACGGGGCGGAGAGCAGGATGTCGTTGACGAAGCGTGTCACGGGCGCCAGCCAGCCGCGCTGGCCGAATTCCGCCAAGTAAGTGCCGGCCAGGATGCCGATGGGCGTCCCGATGGCCACGGCGCCCAGCGTCATGAGCAGGCTGCCGGCGATGGCATTGAGCAGGCCGCCGGAGCTGCCCGGCGGCGGGGTCATCCGGCTGAAAGTGGCCCAACTGATGCCATCGATGCCTTTGTGCAGCAAGGTGAAGAGAATCCAGCCCAGCGCCCCCAGGCCGATCGCCATGGTGGCCAGCGATGCCAGCATGTTGAAGCGGTTGACGACGCGGCGGCGCAAATACAGCGAGATCATGTGCGCACGCCTTCCTTTTTCGCCAGTTGCAGCAGCATGAGCTTGGAAATGGCAAGCACGACGAAGGTGATGACGAAAAGTATCAGGCCCAGCTCGATGAGGGAAGCCGTATAAAGACGGCCTTCCGCCTCGGTGAATTCGTTGGCCAGGGCGGCGGAGATGGTGGTCCCGGGCATCAGCAGGGAAATATTGAGATCATGCGAGTTGCCGATGATGAAAGTGACCGCCATGGTTTCCCCCAATGCACGCCCCAGGCCCAGCATGACGCCTCCCACGACGCCGACACGGGTGTAGGGCAGGACGACATTCCAGACGACTTCCCAGGTCGTGGCGCCCACTCCGTAGGCGGATTCCTTGAGCATGGGCGGCACCACTTCGAAGACGTCGCGCGTTACTGCGGCGATGAAGGGGATGATCATGACGGCCAGCACGAGCCCGGCCGAGAGCACGCCTATGCCGATAGGGGGGCCGTTGAACAGCGGTCCGATGAGGGGCAGAGGGCCGAGCCAGGCGGTGATTCTGGGCTCCACTTTTTCGGCGAACACGGGCGCGAACACGAACAGCCCCCACATGCCGTAGATGATGCTGGGGATGCCGGCCAGCAATTCCACGGCGATGCCCAGGGGTCGGCGCAGCCAGCGCGGCGCCTGCTCGGTGAGAAAGATGGCGATGCCGAAGCTCAGCGGTATGCCGATGACGAGGGCGATCACCGAGGTGACCAGCGTCCCGACGATGGGGCCGAGCGCGCCGAATACGTTGTCCACCGGATCCCAGGTTTCGGTGGTGATGAAACGCCAGCCATAGGCATGAATCGAGGGTAGGCTGCCGATCACCAAAGAGGCGACGATGCCCAGGAGGATGAAGAGAACGAGAAAAGCGAAGCCGCGGGTCAGCAGGCGGAACAGCAGATCCTGGATTTGCAGGGCGGTAGGTAGCGGGCGCACGTGGGGTCGATCGGCGTTTGTCGGCAAGGTTACGGAGTTCATGGTGGCCTAACTCGACCGGGTGCCTGTGTGCACATGCGCCTTGGGGTGACTCAGCCGTGCCATTAGGCCCGTTGTTTATGACTGTATTATGACAAACTCGTGAAAACCTTGCGCTCCGCCGGACAGGGATTTTCCTTCAACGGCGATTTTGCCGCCGTTGCGCAAAAGGCTTCGGCGATCTGCATGGCCGTAGTAGAATCGCCGACCCGGAGAGGTACCGAAGCGGTCATAACGGCGCTGACTCGAAATCAGATGGTCGGGTTTCCCGGCACGGGGGTTCGAATCCCCCCCTCTCCGCCA
>JAJZRU010000036.1 GCA_021802555.1 Pseudomonadota bacterium | reverse complement strand
ACGGCAGCGGGCTGGAAATCGGTGCATGCCTTGGCGTGAAGAACATCGGAAAGCCGTGTGCGGGAAAACCGCATGCACGGTTTGATGAGGGAGGGCAGGAACGGTGTTCCTGTTCTCTACTCTACCCACTCTTGTGACCCCACTCTTGAACACTCTTGAAGACCCCACTCTTGAATGACCCCACTCTTGACGCTCTTGAAGACCCCACTCTTGATGACCCACTCTTGCTCTTTTGCGTTTCCTTGACCCCCGTTTCTTCAATATCTGTTGAGTTGCATTGCCAACGCGTCGGTCAACTCCGTGTTATCCGTGCATTGGCCTATCGGGCACCCTGCTTTGATTAAGAAAAGTTGGCGTTGTATTTCTGATAGTGAGCGTTTCTGGTCCGGGCGCTGATATTTCAACCACTCGGCTTTTAATATCAGGCTATCGCGAAGAAATAGCATTTTCTTGTTTCCTGCGCTAAGGCTGGCCTCTGCTGCCTTTGCCCCTTTCTCCAGGGCGACAAGTTTTGCCTGGGCTATGTAATTTCTGGGGTCGCGTGGGTTTGCTCGCAGGCACTGCGCAACCACCTTGTGGGCGAGAGCGGCGGCTTGTTCATCGGGCAGCAGGGCTCTGAATTGCAAAAGCAGGGCCGTCTCCTGTTCGCAAAGTGCCGGCGGATCGATCATCAGCTTTCTCAGGCGTTCGTATTTGTGGACCGTGTCCTTGAGCAACGTCGCTTGGAGACGGGGAGGAAGGTCGGGGTTTTTTTCAAGGGCGTTGGCCTGGCTCTCGGCGAGGTATCGTTCCGCGATATATTCGTTTGGCCGGATAGCCGTTATGAACGCCGCCGTTTGATAGGGCCCCCAGGAAGGCAAAGTTTTTTCCATCCAAGCCATGGTTGAACTATTGCCGTTTAATAATGTTTCGGTCGCCAGGTTTACGAATAGTTGACCCAAGGGGATGAACAAAGCGACTGGCAGCAGCACGCGGCTCAGGCGTGGTATCCGAATATCAAAACGCCTGTCTCCCGGACTTGGTTCGAGCACGGAAGCGATGCGTCCCAGATAGAGCCCAAGAAACAGGTTGATATAGACCAAGTAGAAAATGAAGTTGACGTTCGCCTGCAAACAGGCCGTCAGGACAGCGAGGGCCAGGCCAGCAGCTTCCGCATTGTTTGGTTGGTGGCGGCCTAACTTGCAACCTCGTAATATGAGAAACCCCATGTAGCCAAGCATGATTACGAACACGGCGGCGCCGATGATCCCAGTTTCCTGCAAGAGCTGGAGATAGTCGTTGTGGGCGTAATAACCAAAAGTGCTATTGTCGGCATTGGGACGGAATGCCGGATAGATGGCATGCCAGGTGCCTAGGCCGGTTCCCAACAAGGGGTGTGCCAGGAACATCTTGAGGGTGGTTTGCCAAAGCACGAAACGCAGGGTCACCGACGCGTCTGAACCCGAGCTGGCTTGTTCGAGGCGGCCGAACGTCTGCAGGTGGGCGGTAAGTTCGACAATACCGTAGGCGAGCGCGCTTACAGCAATGACCGCCAACAGAGACGCAGTGCGCTGGGGATGGCGGCGGAATATCCAAAGAGACAAGAAAAACGCGGCCAGCCATGACAGCAGGGCCCCGCGCGATGTCGCCGCCGAAAAGGCCATGCTTAATACGAAAAGCGTAATCAGCTGCAATAAGGACATCCGGTCGGTTATCGGCTTTCCTTGGCTGCGTCGGCCCATGAAGTTTGCGTACAGGGGAAACCAGAGCAGGTTGACTACTGCCGCATAGACGTTGGGATCCACTCCCCAACCCAGCGCCCTTGGATGCGTGCCGCTATAGACTTGCACCAGCCCTGTTAACGCCAAAGCCCAGGCGAGCGGGAAAAACAGCAGTTCCAAGTGGCGCCAAACTCGCTCAGGGTTAGGGGTTGTTCTCCAGGCCAAATATGCAACAGGCAGCGCACCCAGGATCATGCCCGTTTGCCAGCTCATGTAGGGCGATAGGCTGAGATAAGGCGATACCGTGACCCAGGTCAGATAAAGCGCCATAAGCCATATGCCGCCGCTGAAATTTACCTGATTAGCCGCGGTAGCACGCCGAGAGGCATAGATTAACCACGCCCACATGGGGATGAGAGCGAGAGAAAACAGTGAATGGAAAGTTAGTAGGAGAGCAACGGAAATGGCCAAGGCCGGATACTGGGACGGGCGATAGAAGAATGAATGCATAATGAAAAAAGGGGCCATCAGGCCCCTTTATACCCAACTGTACCAAATTACTTGCACAGGCCCGTAGTTAAGCAAGTACCAGAAACACCCCAAGTTACTTGGGCGGAGCCACCTGCCCCCGTTGTGTTCACGGTAGGGGTGAGGATATATGTCTCACTGTTCAGACCACCGGCGGTGCTAGCCGTACCTGTGATGACACCAGTGGCGCTGACACCGATTGAGGCCGTATATTTGGTGCCTGCCGTCGGCACAGATGGGAAGCCATTTTGGCCAGGGGTGATGTTGGCTGGCGTGGTGCTTCCTGCCGAAAAACAAGAACCGTCAGAGACACACTCTTCTACAGCAGTCTTGAAGGGGGAGGTAGCGTTTACAACCTCAGTAAACTCGGCTTTTTTCGTGTAGTTCTGATACGCCGGAATCGCGATCGCCGCCAAGATCCCGATGATCGCCACGACGATCATCAATTCGATCAGGGTGAAACCCTGTTGTACTTTGCGCATGTTCATGCTTGCTTCTCCTGTTGTGGAATGGGTTTATCAACACGAGGGACGTGTCTTGCCCATTAACGTGCAGGGGGCGTGCCAACTTTAGCGGGGGGCGATGGGCGGGGCGGCGGGGTTGCGCAAAGGCTTGCCTGGCGCGGCACCCAAGCGGGCGGCCGGAGCGCCGGCGGGTGAAAAGCGCTCTCGCCGGCGTGGCTGGAACGCGGCAGGGACTGACGATTTGCGGCAGTTGGCGGGTGTCGCCGCTGCCGCCCTGTTCATTCAAGGGTAGCCTTCGACCGCATCGCTCAGGCGCTGGTCGAGCCCCTGCGCTTGCTGACGCATGATCCCATGGTAGCGCGCTACAGCGATACCATCGTCCTGATCCGACTTTCTGTCGCGTTCTGCCATGCCGCCCGCTCCCAGGGCATGACAAATGTGTCTGTAATTTCTGCCAATTGTCAGATTGGTGCTACTTCATCCCATTTGAATTCAAATACTTGCATGCAGGCACGGCTTTGGCTTTGCCTTTGCAAAATGGCCCGAGGCGGCTTGGGCTATACCGATAACTTGGTCGCTATGCGCAGGGGTCGCAGGTTTTACTAAGGAGCGTGCCGCATGTCGGAAAAAATGAGCATCGTGTTGGTGTCCGGCCATCGGGAGCAATTGCAGATGGCGGGCATGATGGCTTCGGTGGGGGCGGTGAGCGGCATGGAGGTGACGGTGTTCGTCTCCATGAATGCGCTGCGCTACTTCCTCAAAGGCTCGACCGAGGCCCCGCCCGCCGAGGGGCCCATGGGCAGGCTGATGGAAGAAAAGAAAGCCCCCGCCTTCCGCACCCTGTTCGAGCAGGCGGTGGCGCTGGGCGGCGCCAGGGTGCACCCCTGCACCATGGCCATGGACATCATGGCCATCGGGAAGGAAGCGCTGGAGTCCTATTTCGACGAGCCGCTGGGGCTCACCAAGTTCCTGTCCGATGCCCAGGGCGGGCAGGTGTGGTCGTTCTGAGCGCCGCCAGGGTCTATACCGATAACCGGGCGCATACATTATTTATTGGAGGAAACGCCACATGGCGAGAAAAATCATCGATGCGAAAGGCAGCTTCTGCCCCGGCCCCCTGATGGAGCTGATCGCGGGCATGAAGGCGGCCCAGGTCGGCGACGAACTGGAGGTGCTGTCCACCGACAAGGGCTCGGCCAACGACATCCCGGAATGGGTCAAAAAGGTGGGCCACGAGTTCATCGAGACCAGGGAGGAAGGCGGCGTGTGGCACGTGCTCGTGCGCAAGGCGAAATAAATACGGAGTGATGCAGTGAACGGCGCTTGTAGCGGGCACCGGTTTTTGAAATCAACGAGGAGACCAACATGAAGATATTGATCGTGGGCGGCGGCATGGGCGGCACCATCGTGGCCAACAACCTGGCGCGCCGGCTGCACGGCGAACTCAAATCCGGCAAGGTGCGCATCATCATGCTGTCGGCGTCCGATCGGCACATGTACCAGCCCGGCCTGCTGTACGTGGCGGTGGGGCGCATGACGCCCGACGAGCTGTACCGCGACCAGGCCAGCCTGCTGGAGCCGGGCATCGAGTTCCAGGTCGATCCGGTGACCGAATTCCACTTCGCCAGGAACCAGGTGAGCGCGCAAAGCGGCAAGACCTACGACTACGACGTGCTGGTGATCGCCACCGGTTCGCGCGCCATGATGGGCAGCATCCCCGGCCTGGCGGAAAACGCCGAGACCTTCTATACGGAGGAGAGCGCGGTGAAAATGTTCAAGGCCCTGCGCAATTTCGAGGGCGGGCGCGTGGTCGTCACCGTGGGCGTGCCGCACAAATGCCCCATGGCGCCGCTGGAAATCACCTTCATGCTCAACGACTACTTCAAGGATCGCGGCATCCGCGACAAGGTGCAGCTCCACTACACCTATCCCATCGGCCGCGTGCACAGCCTGGAAAACGTCGCCAAATGGGCGGCGCCGGAGTTCGACCGCATGGGCATCACCTATGAGACGCTGTTCAACATGAAGGAAGTGGACGGCGCCAACAAGGTGCTCAAAAGCGAGGAAGGCAGCGAGACCAAATACGATCTGCTCATCGCCATCCCCGCCCACAAGGGCATGGAAGTGGTGGAGAAGGCCGGCTTCCAGAACGGCTGGGTGCCCACCAACCGCGCCACCCTGCACATGGAAGGCGAGCACGGCAAGAACGTGCTGGTGGTGGGCGACACCACCAACCTGCCGATTTCCAAGGCCGGCTCCACGGCGCACTTCGAGGCCGAGGTCATTGCCGAGAATCTGGCCGCGGTGGTGAAGATGGGCGCCCCGGTGCGCGACTACGACGGCAAGGTGTTCTGCTTCATCCAGGCGGGCAAGGAGCGGGCGACCTATGCCATGTTCAACTACACCACGCCGCCCAGCCCGCAGCCGCCGACGCGCGCGGTGCACTGGTTCAAGACGGCGTACAACAAGCTCTACTGGACCTCGGCCCGTGGCCTGCTGTAGGAGCGCATCATGAACGCCCAATTCGAAGCAATGCCCACCAATGCGGAGGAGGCTGAGCGCTTGATTCAGGCGGCCAAGGACGCGCTCACCGACGACATGGTGAGCCGCCTTTCGGCCACCGCGGCGGACGGCCTGGACCTGCTCGACCGCGTCAACCGCTCGGGCGTGGCCAAGGCCTTGCCCTGCCTCGCCGAAATGGCGAACAACGGCGACCTGGAGCGCCTGGCGCAGTTGGCGCGCGTGTACGGCTCGGCCCAGGACGCGCTGACCGACGACATGGTGAGCCGCCTGGCCGAGGCCGCGGGCGGCGGCCTGGACTTGCTGGACCAGGTCAACCGCGCGCAACTGGCCAGGGCCATTCCGGTGATCGCCAGGCTGGTGCACACCGGCGACCTGGAACGCCTGGCCGACATGGCGCGGCTGGTGGGCTCGGCCCAGGACGCGCTGACCGACGACATGGTGAGCCGCCTGGCCGATGCGGTGGGCGGAGGGCTCTCGCTGCTCGACCGCTTGCAGCGCGGCAGCGGCGACCGCCTGATCGCCATGCTGGAGCGCCTGGACAATGCCGGCACCCTGGAGAAGCTGGCGGCGACCCTGCCCAAGCTGGTCGACAAGCTGGACATGGTGGAAGGCCTGCTGGCCTGCCTGGAGAAATCCGGCGCCGAAGCCAAGGCGGGGCCGCCCGCCGCCGGCGGCATCGGCGGGCTGTGGAGCCTCATGCGCACCAGGGAGAACCAGGAGACCTTGCGCTTTCTGCTGGTGCTGGCGCGCAACATGCAGCACCAGTGCACGAAATAACCAGAATCCGGCCGCTCGCGCGGAAGGGACGGCCGGGACGCTGCTCACTCCTTTGTTCGTGTCTCCTCTGACACGCCGCCCTGCGGGGCGGCTTTTTTTTGCGCGTTTTGCGCGGAGGTCAATCCTGCGCGAGCGCTTGCCGGGCCCTGCGATTCAGCCAGTAGGGCAGGAAACCCAGCAGGATGCCGCCCACCGCAATGATGTCGCTGGTGAGGGTGAAAGTGGGCAGGCTGTAAAGACCCACGAACCACAAGAACAGCGCCGAGCCCAGCGGCCACAGCATCAGGAACACGACGTTGAAGGGCGTCTTGGGCTGGGTGCGCCACACGTGCCAGACGCAGGCGAGGCAGGCCAGGCCGTAGTAGAAGGCCGCCTGAAACCCGATGGCGTCCACCGAATCCTGGATGATCTGGCTCACGCTGGGCATGGAGGACGCCAGGAACAGCAGCACCAGCCCGAACACGGCGATCGCCAGGGTGGCGATCCAGGGCGTGTTCCATGACGGGTGCAGGCGCGCATAACGCGGGTGCAGCATGCCGTCGCGCCCCTGGGCGAACATGGTGCGGGTGAACTGCAGGATGGATGTCTCCAGCGTGCCCAGGGTGCTCAGCATCACGGCCAGCACGGCCATGTAGCTCCAGGGTTTGGGAAACAGCTTTTCGGCGATGGCGAACACCACGTTGGCGTTGGCGGCCTGGATTTCGCCGTCGGTCAGTACCATCAGCGTCGCCACGGCGAACAGGATGAACAGCGCGATGATGATCAGCATGGCCAACAGCGAGCCCAGCCCGGCGATCCAGCCGCCGTCGCGCGTTTCCTCGTTGAGGTTCACGGTGACGTCCCAGCCCCAGTAGAAGAACAGCGCGGTGAGCGCCCCCAGGGTGAACAGGTGGGGGCTGAAGCGCGTCAGGCTGAAGTCCGCCAGCGAGAGGGGGTGGACAGGATGGCTGGAGAATTTCATCAGCGCCGCGCCGACGATGGCCACCAGGATCACCAGTTCCACCATGGTGAGGACCACCTGCACATAGCTGGTGAGTTTGATGCCCTTGATGAGCACGGCGCTGACCGCGATGAGCCAGCCTGCCGCGACCAGGGTGACGGTGCCGGTGTCGTTGATGCGCGCCGGATCGATTAGCTCCAGGGTGGCGGTGGCGGCCGGGATGGTGCCCGAGACCATGAACACGGCGGAGGCCACGAGCAGGGCCCAGCCGGACAGAAAGCCCAGGGTGCGGTTGAAGATCGTGCCCACCCAGGCGTAGGACGCGCCGGCATTGGCGTCCAGCCGGTTGAGGTACATGTAGGCGAAGGTCACGCCGAACATGATCAACCCGCAGTACAAGAGGCTCGCGGGCGCGAGTACGCCGACCCCGGCCATGAGGGTGGCGCTGGTGGCGGCGATGGAAAACACCGGCGCGGTGCCGGCTACGCCCATGATGGTGGATTCGGTAAGGCCGAGAGCGTTTTTCTGCAGTCCGGCGGAAGTGGTCATGATGGTGGGCTAGCTAGGCAGGAAACCAAGGGCAAAACGCGCCGCCCCAGGTTCCGGTTGACAGGTGCGCCGAAAAACTCGTTCGAAAAAGTCGGCCGTCGGGCTGCGCCCGCCCGGGCTATGCTTGGGTCTCCGCGGCATTGCCGCACTTGATTTCGAGGAGACCCCATGCGCATCGCCACCGCCGCCCTGCTGGCTCTTGCCTTCGCCGATTCCGCGCAGGCCGCCGCCTACACGATGGACCCGGCCCATACCTACCCGCAATTCGACATCCGCCATCTGGATTTCTCCACCCTGCACGGCCAGTTCAACCACACCACGGGCAGCATCACCATGGACCGGAAAAAAAATCTGGGCTCGGTCGAGGCGACCATAGACGTGAATTCGCTCGCTACCGGCGATGCCGCGCGCGACAAGGATCTCAAAAGTCCGCAGTTCTTCGACGCCGCCAAGTATCCCACCATGACCTACAAGTCCACCAAGGTGATCTTCCATGGCCGGGATCGCGCCACGGTGGAAGGCGATCTCACGCTGCGGGGCGTGACGCGGCCGGTGGCTTTGCAGGTGACGCGCATCCATTGCGGCACGAGCCCGATCATCAAGAAGGAAGTCTGCGGCTTTGACGCCGTGGGCGAGCTCAAGCGCTCCGACTTCGGCATGAAGGCCTATCTGCCGGTGATTCCGGACAAGGTCAGGCTCATCATCAATACCGATGCCGTCAAGGAGGGCGCCAAGTAAGCCCTTGCGCCGCGTGCGGGAGTATCAGAACAGGCCCACGCCGCTGAGGCCGCCATATACACCCAGGCCGGCGGTGAGGCAGCACACCCCCAGCACGAGGGCATAGTAGGGCCCGCGCAGGCGGTGCTCGGCGGGCAGGGCCTTGACGGCCAGGGCGACCAGAAAGCCCAGCACCAGAGGCAGCATGAGGGCGTTCATAACTTCCACGCCCAGGGACAGCGCGACCAGGTTGGGGACGAAATAGACCACCGCCGCGCCGCCCACCACGCCCAGGGTATAGACGAGATAGAACCAGGGCGCTTCCAGAGGGTGGTGTTCCAGCGAATGCTTGTAGCCGGTGACCTCGCCGAACCCCCAGGCCGCCGCCAGGGACACGACGATGGCCGCCACCAGGGCGGCGCCCAGGATGCCCAGGCCGAACAGCAGGCGGCCCAGATCGGGGCCGAGGAAATGGGTCAGGGCCTGGGAGATGTCGGCCACGTTGTCCAGCGGCGCGTTGGCGTTGTGGCGGCCCAGCGTGGCGGCGCAGGCCACGAGCACGGCCGCCATCACCAGCTGGGTGAGCAGGGCGCCGATGGCGGTGTCCCAGCGCGCGTCGCGGTAATGCTCGGGCTGCAGGCCCTTGTCCGCCACCGCCGACTGCTGGTAGAAGATCATCCAGGGCATGATGACCGCGCCGATGTTGGCGGCCACCAGATAGAGATAGGCGGGCTGCTCCAAGGGCATGTGCAGACTGCCGCTGACGAGGTCGCGGGCCTGCGGGTGGGATTGATAGGCGACCCAGAAGAAGGCGAACTCGAACAGGCCCAGCAGGATGGCGACGCGCTCCACGCGGCGGTAGGAGCCGGTCCACACGATGGCGAGCAGGAGCAGCGCCGCGGCCCCCAGGCTGAAAATCCGCGGCAGGCCGAAGAGTTCGCCCACCCCCACCACGCCGGTGAATTCGGTGATGAGCGCCCCCATGGTGGCTACCGCCAGCCCGCTCACCGACAGCCAGGCCCAGCCCTGGCCGAAGGTTTCGCGGATCAGCTCGCCATGTCCCTTGCCGGTGAATATGCCCAGGCGCACGGTGAGCTCCTGCACGACGTACAGGACGGGAACCAGGACCAATTGCAGGAGCAGCAGGTGGTAATTCCACTGCGCGCCGCTTTGCGCCGCGGTGATGATGCTGCCCACGTCGGTATCCGCCAGCATGACCACGAGTCCGGGGCCCAGCACGGCGAGAAAGACTTGCCGGCGCTTGAGCGGCAGGGGGGCGGGGCAAACAGTGGTCGTATCCATGTGGGGTGCGACGGTTATTGAGAATAATTCTTATTGTACAAGGGTTCAGCCCTTGCTTCACTGGGGTTGCTAAAAATTTTCTTTGCCAGACAAATACTTACATTAAGCTTAAGTATAGGCACGCGCCGTTGCCCCAGGCTGGGATGCTTTCCGGGATAATGCCGTCACCATGTCCTATGCCCTGATCGCCCTGCTGGGAGCGGCCAATCTGGCCCTGCTCGTCTGGCTGCTGCTGCGCCTCTCGCGCCTGCCCGCGGTCCTGGAAGGCGGCCAGGAGGCGCGCCACCGCGCCATGCTCAGCGATATGCACGAGGGCCTGGCGCGCCAGGCGGAGCGCACCTTCAGCGCCCTGCAGGAACACGGCGAGCGCCTGCGCGGCGCGGTGTCCCAGGAACTTACCGCCACGCGCACCGAGCTGGCGGCGCTCAAGGAGGCGCATAGCGCGCAGCTGGCGCAAAGCCGCGAGGCGCAGCAGGCCCTGATGCGGGAATTCTCGGAAGGCTTGCAGCACAACCTCATGGAGCAGGCACGCGCCGAGCGCGCCCAGCTGGCGGACAGCCTGCACAAGGTCGGGGCGCAGTTGAGCGCCGTGGTGGAAAAGCTCGCCCAGGGCGTAGAAGCACGCCTGGCGGAAATTTCCGGCAAGGTGGCCGAGCGCCTGGATCAGGGCTTCAAGAACACCAACGACACCTTCGCCCGCGTCATGGAGCGGCTGGCCACCATAGACGAGGCGCAGAAGAAGATCGACGGCCTCACCAGCAATGTCGTGACGCTGCAGGAAATTCTGGGCGACAAGCGCAGCCGCGGCGCCTTCGGCGAAGTTCAGTTGGAGGCCCTGGTGCGCAATCTGCTGCCGCCCACCGCCTATGATTTCCAGGTGACGCTCCCGAACGGCAGCCGCGTGGATTGCCTGCTCAGGCTGCCCGAGCCGACCGGGCAGGTGGCGGTGGACTCCAAGTTCCCGTTGGAGAACTTCAACCGCATGTTCGAGCGCGAAACGGCCGAATCCGACCGCCTGCAAGCCCAGCGCACGTTCAAGGCGGATGTGAAGAAACATGTGGACGACATCGCGGCGAAATACATCATCGAGGGGGCCACCAGCGACGGCGCGGTGATGTTCCTGCCGGCCGAGGCGGTGTTCGCGGAAATCCACGCCTACCACCCCGATCTGGTCGAATATGCGCTGTCGCGCCGCGTCTGGCTGGTCTCGCCCACCACTCTGATGGCGGTGCTCAACACCGCGCGCGCCGTGATCAAGGACGTGGAAACGCGCCGCCAGGTGCACATCATCAAGGAAGAACTGGCGCGCCTGGGCAAGGAATTCGGCCGCTTCGACGAACGCATGAAGAAGCTGGCCGGCCACATCCGCCAGGCCCACGAGGACGCCCAGGAGGTGCATACCACCAGCCTCAAGATCAGTCGCCGCTTTACCCAAATCGAGAACGTGGATCTGGAGCACCTGCGCCAGGGGCCCGAACTGCTGCCCGAGGGCGAGCCCTGAAATTCGGCGGCGCCTGGGACGGGCTGAGGAAATGGTTGTCGGGCGCCCCGGCGGCCTACCCCCTGGACGCGGCCGAGTGGCGCGCTACCCTGGCCCTGCCGCTGTTCGCCCCCCTGGGCGCCGAGGAAGCGCAACGCCTGCAAGAACTGACGGCGCAGTTCATTGCGGCCAAGCAATTCAGCGCGGTGCAGGGCCTGGTGCTGACCGAGCGCATCGTGCAGCGCATCGCCGCCCAGGGCTGCTTGCTGGTCTTGAATCTGGGGCTCAATTGGTACCGCGGCTGGCGCGAGATCATCCTCTATCCGGACGCCTTCGTTCCGCAGCGCAGCTACACGGACGAGGCCGGGGTGGTGCACGAGACCCGCTACCCGTACCTGGGCGAGGCCTGGCAGGGCGGGCCGCTGATTTTTTCCGCGGCCGACGCGGCCGGCGGCGCCGAAGACGGGGCGAACGTCGTGATTCACGAATTCGCCCACAAGCTGGACATGCTCGACGGCAGCGCCAACGGTCTGCCGCCGCTGCATGGGGACATGCGCGTCGCGGCCTGGGCGGAAACCTTTTCCGCGGCCTACGACAACTTCTGCCGCCGCGCGGACCTGGGGCTGGAAGGCGCTATCGATGCCTATGCGGCCGAGTCCCCCGCCGAATTCTTCGCCGTGCTGAGCGAGGCGTTTTTCGAGCGCCCGGCTATACTGGCGCAGGCATATCCGCCCGTGTACGAGCAGTTGCGGCTTTTTTACCGCCAGGATCCCCTGGCCCGTTCGACCCAAGCATCTTCATGAAAAAACCGGAAAGCTATATTTTCGAAACCGGCGTCGAGGATTTCGAGACCCAGGTCATCGAGGCCTCGCACCACGTTCCCGTGCTGGTGGATTTCTGGGCGGACTGGTGTCCGCCCTGCACCATGCTCACCCCCATATTGGAGCGCGTCGCGCACGCCTACGGCGGCGGCTTTCTGCTGGCCAAGGTCGAGGTCGACGAAGGCCACAACATGAAGCTGGCGGGCCGCTACGGCATGCGCGGCTTTCCCACCGTGCTGCTGTTCAAGGACGGCGAAGAGAAGGCGCGTTTCCACAGCGCTAAGCCGGAACATTTCGTGCGCGAGTTCCTTGCCGAGCACGGCGTTGCCGCTGCCTAAAAGACCGGGCGGCATGCGCCTGGCGCAGCGCCTGGACCACATCGCGTCCTTCCAGGTGATGGACATTCTGGCGCGCGCCCGCGCGCTGGAGGCGCAGGGCCGTTCCATCATCCATCTGGAAATCGGCGAGCCGGCCGAACCCACGCCCGCACCCGTCGTCCAGGCCGGCATGGCCGCCCTCGCGGCCGGTCATTTGCACTACACGACGGCCCTGGGCTTGCCGGAGTTGCGCGAGGCCATCGCCGGGCATTACCGCGCACGCCACGGCGTGACGGTGGCGCCCGAGCGCGTGGTGGTGACGCCGGGAGCGTCCGGCGCGCTGCTCCTTGCCCTGGGCGCGCTGGCGGATGCCGGCGGGGAGGTGCTCATGGCCGACCCCGGCTACCCTTGCAACCGCCACTTCGCGCGTTTTCTCGATCTCGTGCCGCGCAGCCTGCCGGTGGGGCCGGACAGCGGCTTCCAGTTGAGCGCGCCTCTGCTCGATGCCCATTGGAGCGACCAGGTCCAGGCGGTGCTGCTGGCCTCGCCTTCCAATCCCACCGGCACTGCGGTGGATCGCACGGCCATGGCCGCCATTGCCGAGCTCTGCCGCAGGCGCGGCGCGCACCTGATCGTGGACGAGATCTACCAGGAGCTCATCTACGAGCCCGGCTATGTCACCGCCCTGGCGCTCGACGACAACGCCTTCGTCATCAACAGCTTCTCCAAATATTTCCACATGACGGGCTGGCGCCTGGGCTGGCTGGTGGCGCCCGAGTGGGCTCTGGAAGGCTTGGAACGTCTGGTGCAGAACATCTTCCTGGCACCCTCCACGCCCGCCCAGTACGCCGCCCTTGCGGCTTTTGCGCCGGAAACGCTGGGCATACTCGATGCGCGTAAAGAGGAGCTGCGGGCCCGGCGCGATTATCTGGTTGCCGCCCTCGGCCCCCTGGGTTTCCGCGTTCCAGTCAGGCCTCAGGGGGCCTTTTACATTTATGCCGATTGCAGCGCCCTGGGGCTGGACAGCCAGGCCTTGTGCGCCAAGTTCCTGGACGAGGCCGGGGTAGCGCTTACCCCGGGTATCGATTTTGGTGCCCACGATGCCGGGCGCTACGTGCGGCTGTCCTACGCCGTGCCCCTGGAACAATTGCGGGAGGCCGTTGCCCGCATGGCGGGCTGCCTCGGGCGCGCCTGAAGCCGACGCGCACCGGCCGAATTTCGCGCGGACAGCGGCCGCCGTAGGGCATTTCACACGGCCCTGCGCTTGACTGTGTTACTCGTTTACGATGTAATCGCAGGCTTTGCAGTTCCCGTCCCAAATGGAAAACCGCTGCGTTTTCCTGTCGCGGTACAAGGCCAGGTAGCTCAGTCGGTAGAGCAGCGGACTGAAAATCCGCGTGTCGGCAGTTCGATTCTGCCCCTGGCCACCAATCAAATCAACTGGTTACGACATTCACTGGACTAGCTATCCGTCGCCAAGGTACATTTTCAGTACAGTGCGCGATTTCGGAGACGCTATGGCTACCGTCGTAAAGACCCCTTCCGGTACCTGGAAGGCCCTCATAAGAAAGCAGGGCTGGCCTACCACCTCAAAAACTTTCCGCACACGCCGAGACGCAGAGGATTGGTCGCGGCGCGTCGAGGATGAAATGGTGCGGGGTGTCTACATCAACCGAGCCCCTTCAGAACGGATGACCGTCGAAGCTGCTCTGGATAAATACGAGAAGGACATTACCCCAACGAAGAAGGCGTTCACTCAGCGCGCTGAGGCCGGTAGGGTCAAACAGCTCAAGAAATTTTTCGGCAAGTACTCGCTAGCGGCAGTGACCCCGGACCTGGTGGCCACCTATCGCGATGAGCGTCTCGCCGCGGGTAAGGCCAATAACACCGTCCGTCTCGAATTGGCGTTGCTGAGCCACTTGTTCACCGTAGCCATCCAAGAATGGCGCCTAGGGCTGGTTTTCAACCCAGTGGCCAATATTCGGAAGCCAAATCCCGGCGTGGGTCGGAACCGGCGGCTCACCGAGGATGAGGAAAAGCGGTTGCTTGACGCCGCCGACAAACACAGCAACCCGATGTTCGGCTGGCTGGTGCGATTGGCCCTTTATACAGGCATGCGCTCGAACGAACTGGTGACGCTAACGCGCGGTCAGGTCGATCTCAAGAGGCGCGTCGTGCGCCTCGACGACACGAAGAATGGTAGTTCGAGGACTGTTCCCTTGTCTTTGGAGGCGACCGAAGTTTTCAAGCAAGCTCTCCAGAATCCACTGCGACCACTTAAAACAGACCTGATTTTCTTTGGTGAACCGGGCCGTGATGGCAAGCGTCGACCATATAGCCATCGGAAAGTATGGGACAACCTGAAAAAAGAGCTCGGGCTTGAGGGGCTGCATTTTCATGACCTGCGCCATGAGGCGGTCAGTAGGCTCGTGGAGGCCGGCCTTGGAGACCAGGAGGTCGCTGCCATATCAGGGCACCGGTCGATGCAGATGCTTAAACGCTACACCCATCTGCGAGCCGAGGATCTCGTTGCCAAGCTCGATGATCTCGGTAAGGTGGGGTGATCGTCAGCCACACCCTACGCTCATTTAGCTGTACTGAACTGGTGTGGTACTAGGCTGGTACTGCAAGCTCCTGCATAGTCTCTATTTTCCTTTGGAGCGTCATGACGCAAAGGCGTTATGGCATGGTGGCGTATTGGCGCTTTGACGCCATTGTGCCAGCAGCATCTCCCTAGTAGTTCATGAATGCGCGGTTGCCCGGAGTTCATGGTTGAGTGTCTTTATCTGCGCTTGCAGACGGTGAGCGGTAACGATCTGACTTGCGGTTGCCAACACCAGTAAGGCCAAAACCGAAATCAGTACACGCCTCGTGTCGGACCGACTTATGTGGAGTGAGCGCCAGGCGCGTGGCAGGAACTGTCGTTCCGCAACGATAGAGCGTGGGGAAACATGGTGTGGTTTCCGATTTACGGCCGCCAGAAATGCGCTGGGGTCTTTAACATAGGTCTCAATAGGGTCTCCGATGGCGTGGCCGACCTCCTCGATTTTCCTTTTGGCCGCCTTGTTCCGTGACACACGATCTCGTTCGACAGCTTCCAGATAGCGACGCAGGGGGGCGTTGATTCCATACGCATCGAGGGCCATTTGTACAGTCGGCTGGTCGAGGCAGTAACACATCAATTGATACGCTGGGCTGGCCAGCGTCTGATCCTGGTTGGCAATTACCTGGTCACCGCCACCGGCGTGATGACGCGCGAGGGGGCCGGATAGCGCCAAATTGTAAAGGCGGATCGCTACGACGGCGTCGTCTAGGGAGATTGCGGCATTCCGTTGCCGTGCGTCGAGATAGCGCGAGAAATCGTCGAGCAAGTCGTGGGTATTTTGGCTGGGTACTAGCCCGCGGAGCGCCATGAGGGGATGGTCCCATGGGTCACCAAACACATGATCCAGTAGGCCATCAGGTCCGTGGTCATAAATCTTGCTCGCGCCAGGCAGGATCTTCTCTAGTTTCGCCAGCGTGGATTTGGTTTTCGCCTGAGGGGCCTCGCCACTTGCGCTCTGCGAAAGGTCTGTCCATAGCTTGCCCATGTTCAAGTAGCTTCTTGGCAGCGGGTCATTTCCTGTCTTTTTTGCCCGGCTGTTGAGGTCGTCAAGAGTGCCTCGGCAGTAAGCATCAAATGCCTTCGAGTCCCTTGCTCCTCCGGTACGGTTGACGATCCAGCCCATCAAAGCTGCGGCGCGTAACGACAGCTCAGCGCGTTGGATCTCATTTCGACGCGGTGCGCCGCGTTTTGCCGTGGTCATGTTGGTCATGAGTTGTCCTTTGATTTTCAATGACAAAAATAAATCGGAATTATTTTTCGATACCCAGAAAAAAATCGGATTTATCTGCTCCTTGCCTTCGGTGTAGTCGGAGGTAGAACGACATCAGCGAGCGCACCTGAGCTGACGCGAGGGTACACCTGCTGGATATTAGCTCACCCCGATAGAGGCAACCGATGACAACTGAGAAATACCTTATTGAAATT
The DNA here is from genome assembly GCA_021802555.1 of Pseudomonadota bacterium. GTDB lineage: Bacteria > Pseudomonadota > Gammaproteobacteria > Burkholderiales > Thiobacillaceae > JAJXXS01. The sequence continues at coordinate 1,285 of JAJZRU010000036.1, read as the reverse complement.
TACGGACCGCTTATCACACTCGACCAGCTTGCGGTACTCCTGCACAGGAGTCGGCACGGCCTGCGTTTGACGTTGCGCGGAAACTCCGCTCTGGCCCAGTCTCTCCGGCCTGCTCGCCGGAAAATGGGCCGCCGTGTGCTGTTTCGGGCCGAGGTGGTCGCGCAGGTCATCGACGGCCAGCTCCCGACCTGAGCACGATGAGCGTCAAGGTCATGGGGCTGGTTTGGGATTACTACCCAGAGGGTGGCGGGGAATTGCTGACCGCGCTTGCATTGGCTGACCACGCAGACCATGAGGGGGCTGGTATTCACCCTGGCGTATCGGGCTTGGCCGCAAAAACCCGGCAGTCGGAGCGGACGGTTCAGTACCACTTGGGTCAGATGCGTCGGACGACTTGGCTCCAGCCGGTCAGATATTGGCGTGGCGGGCAGGGCAGGGCCACGGAATACCGCATCAATCAAGCGTGGATAAACAACCCCGCAAATTTTGCACCCTTTGCAAAGGGTGCAAACGACAGCAACTTAGGGTGCAAAACGGCGCATGAAAGGGTGCAACTGGTTGCACCCCAACCAGTTGTAGTAATAAATAAAACACTACCTACTACAACCTCAGCGGAAGTATCTACGGCAGAGGCAGTTGTGGTGGGTGATGAACAGATCGACATTCCGCCACCGCTTGACGGCGACCATCTCGCGTCCACCCTCCAGGTTTTAGCTGCTTGTCCTGAGGCGACCCGACAGCTTGTCGTGTACGAGGCCGCGGCCATTGTTGCTAGAGGCTCGTTGAAGGGCAGCGCTATAGGGCTTCTGCGTGGCCTATGTCGCAGGGCGGCGGCCGGAACATTCGTCCCTGCGTATGGGCCTGGTTTTTCTGCCCAGCGCCGCCGGCAACTGGCTGAGCGCACGCCTGCCCTGATCGACCGCGCCACACCCGAGCAGGCAAAACGGCGCCGCGAGGCAGCCCATACGGCCATCGCAAACATCAAGCAACAGCTTAGTGCCTGCCGTACCGCCGGAAACCCCTCTGCAACCACGCATACGGGCCACCAAGCCGGTGGACACGAAGCAGACACAGACAACCCTGCCCAGCAGCCATCCGTGCGCTTGCAGGCAGGTTGTGATTCGTAACTGCTGTTTTATACCCCTAAATACAGGAGACTGCCTCGTCAGTAAAATCTGTGGGCGAGTTGTGGCTCGGGAAGTTTGCCAAGTGCATGATACAAGGCGAGTTCTGTGACGCGGAAGGTTCGGAAGCCGTAGGATTTTCTCATGGTGACTTTGACCTT
>JAJZRU010000035.1 GCA_021802555.1 Pseudomonadota bacterium | reverse complement strand
CCAGCCCTGTACTGCTACGCAAGCTCAAGGACCCATGGCCTTACCGACACGTACTGCGAAGGCAGGTCAGTGACGCTATCCTTTATGCCGTAGCGGCTTGATTTGTGGGGAAACCTCAGGGTCAGACTCGATTAGCCCAGTCGCAAACCCATGAACAAACCCGAACGCCTCCCCCATCCCGACTTCGCGCACTGGCTGCCCGCCGGCCTGCGCGAGATCGCGGACGACCAGAAGGCGATTCCGTGCATTGCCAAGGATGCTGCGCTGATGCGGGAGATCGAGGCGGCGCTGCCGGCGATTCCCACCACGCATGACTTGTGGCGCGGCGATGCGCGCGAGCTGGATTTCATCCCTGACAACAGCGTGCACCTGGTGCTGACTTCGCCGCCCTACTGGACGTTGAAGCAGTACAACCCCTCCGCCGCACAGATGGGCGACATCGAGGATTACGAAGCCTTTCTGGCCGAGCTCGACCGCGTGTGGCGGCATTGCTACCGCGTGCTGGTGCCGGGCGGGCGGCTGGTGTGCGTGGTGGGCGACGTGTGCCTGTCGCGCCGCAAGAACGCGGGCGAGCATACGGTGGTGCCGCTGCATGCCTCGATCCAGGAGCATTGCCGGGGCCTGGGCTTTTCCAATCTGGCGCCCATTATCTGGAACAAGATCGCCAACGCCGTGTACGAAGCCGAGGGCAACGGCGGCGGCTTCTTGGGCAAGCCCTACGAGCCCAACGGCGTCATCAAGAACGACATCGAGTTCATCCTGATGGAGCGCAAGCCCGGCGGCTATCGCAGCCCCTCGCTGCCGGCGCGCCTGCTGTCGGTGATCTCGGCCGAGAACCACCGCGTCTGGTTCCAGCAAATCTGGACCGGCGTGACCGGCGCCTCCACCCGCCAGCATCCGGCGCCCTATCCTCTTGAATTGGCCGAGCGCCTGATCCGCATGTTCAGCTTCGTGGGCGACACCGTGCTCGACCCCTTCACGGGCACCGGCACGACCAACCTCGCCGCCGCCAACTGGGGCCGCAACAGCATAGGCGTGGAAGTGGATACGGAATACTTCGACCTGGCCGCGCGCCGCATCGAGCGTGAAACGCCCAAGCTGATCACCCACCGCGACATCGTGCTGCACCGCTGAGCTATGCTCGACATCGACAAGGAGCTCGCCAAGGCAGTCAAGCATTACTGGAAAACCCGTGCCGGGCAGAAGCAGCGCCAGGGCGGCACATCCGGCGTGAAGGATGCCGGTAACCGCAGCGCCGTCACCGGCGGCAAGCATGCCGACGAGTTCGTCAACCTGATTGCGGCCATCGTGCGCGACGCGGGCCTGCCCGACATCACCATCCACACCAAAACCAAGACCCAGCGCACCTTGCCCGGCTACTACCGTCCGACCAAAGAGTGGGATGTGGTGGTGCTCTCCGGCAACGATCTGGTCGCCGCCGTGGAAGTGAAATCGCAGGTCGGCAGTTTCGGCAACAACTTCAACAACCGCGTCGAGGAAGCGTTGGGCAACGCCACCAATTTCTGGGCCGCCTATGCCAAAGGCGCGTTCAAGCCCTCTGCCCAGCCCTGGCTCGGTTACCTCTTCATGCTGGAAGAGGTCGAAGCTTCGACCCGGCTCACCAAACGTGTCAGTCTTTCACCCTACCCCGTGGACGAAGCCTTCCAGGAGCTCTCCTACGCCCGCCGCTACGAGGAAGTCTGCCAACGCCTGGTGCGCGAACGGCTGTACGACGCGGTCTGCTTCTTCACCTCCAACGCCAAGGAGGGCCTGAAAGGCAAATACACCGAACCCAACGGCGAACTCGGCATCCGCAACTTCGCCGTCTCGCTGGCTGCAAGGGCGACGGCATTTGCAAAGCTGCGTAAATAACTGTTCCGAGGCTACCCATGACCTATACACCTACTGCATGACTTCGAGCTGCGCTCTCTCTCAACAGTGCGCCCGCTATGAGGACGATACCGGCAAGCATCTGCTGACCCGAGACGACTGGCCGGGGCGTAGCCGGGCTCTTGTATCAGGACGATTTTTGATCACTCATCAGGTACGAATGGGTCCTCCAGCAGTCCTGCAGCGTTCGGACCGCTGGCTTTTCCATCAACTGGCTGTGCGCTTTGAAGCAGGCCTGCATTTGCTGCAGCGTCGGGCTGTCCCCCGCTGCCTGCACGCCTGTCATGCCGGTCGCCAAGGCTATCGCAGCAGCCCCCAGGGCAAGATTCAGGGCTTTCATGATGATCTCCTTTCCGAAACGAGAAAACATGCCGGCGCATTTCGCCGGCGCCAGCGGGCCTCGCATCCCTGTGGATGAAAGGCAGGAAGCGGCGCAGCTTTGGCAAGGCGCGCCGCTACCTGAGATAGCCACCTCGGAGACATGGAAGTTCCTTGCCGCGAAGCATCATCGGCGTTCCAGATCGCGTCGCATTCTCTCGTAGCTCTCACGATCCAGCTCGCCGCGGGCATAGCGTTCCTTGAGCACCTCAAGGGCTTTGCCAGCCGGTTTTTCTTCCTCGTCCGCACGTGAGGAAAACCACCGCACCAAGGCCGCGATGCCGGCGATGATCAGCACCCACCACAACGCCATCCACCACCAGCCGAAACCACCCCAGCTTCCCATCATGCTCTCCTCCCCGGTTTCTCTCAGTGTTCGGAGCGCTGCATCCCGGGCGCGCTTGCCGCCCCGCCCATCATGTTCCCGCCGCGCCCGAGTTGTTCCCTTTGCGCCTTGCTGAGCACGGCGTAGGCGTCGCGCTGCGCTTCCAGCCGGGCGTCGTACATCCGGCGCATCAGCTCGGTTTGCTTGCGGAGCAACGCTTTCTGGATGCTGGTGAGCTTGTCAGCCTGCGCATCGCTGAGCGCCAGACCCCCGTAGCCCATCATCATCCCCCAACCGGGTGTCGTCCCAGCACCGTGCATGCCCATCATGCCGTGCATCATGGGGCACCTCTGCATCATCCCCATCATGTCCATGTTGCCGGACATCGAGGGGGAACCGGCGGCAGGCTTGCCCATCATGCGCGGGCCCATCATTCCCCCCATGCCTTGAGGGCCTGCGGGGGCTCCCTGGGCTTGGCTTGGCGCCGCTTCGTGGTGCGCCTCTTCGGCATGAGCGGGGGCAACGGCCAGAAATGCCGCAAGGGCCAACGCGGTGGCAAGAGGTTTGAAGTTGGTGTTCATTTGGCTTTTCCTTTCCTGTTCGGGTTTGACAAAAAATAGCAGCGCAGCCCCCGGGCGGTTTCCCGCCGAGGCAGCCGGCCTTGCCAACGGCCGCGACAGCGGTTCCGTCATTTCGATTGGGCGATCCTGGAGATAACATAGTTGCCTTCCGGCGCTTTCGCCAGATCAAAATCCACTATATCGCCTGCTTTGAGGCCCTTGAGCAGAAACTTGTCCGCCACGCGGAAACTCATGGTCATGCCGGGCCAATGGAGGGCCTGGATGGGCCCGTGCGTGATATTGACCGTCCCCGCCTCGGCGTCGACGCGGTTGATCTTGCCTTGAGCCATGAACGACTGGCCGGCGGGATCCTGATGCGCTTGACTGCCGATCTCGTAGCCGCCGCCCATGCCAGGCATGTTGTCCATGGCCGCATGGGCCGGCAGCGCCAGCGCACCGGCCAGGAGAAGCGCGAGTTGCATGTGTTTCATGAAAGCCCTTCCAGTAGAGTCAATAAATTCCCGTGGCGCCGCGGCGCGAAGCCACAACGCCTGGCGGGGCCGAACAACACTGTTTCATCGGATGGCGAGCCTCCTTTCTTTGCCGTGAGGCCATGGCTGCTCATCGCAAGCCCAGTCGCCGCTTCTGCCACAGGGCGTACACGGCCGGGATCACCAACAGGGCGAGAACGGCGGCGGTGATCATGCCGCCCACCATGGGCGCGGCGATGCGCTTCATCACGTCGGCGCCCGTGCCGTGGCTGACCATGATGGGCAACAGGCCGCCGATGACGATGGCAAAGGTCATGTTCATGGGACGCAGGCGCAGCAGGGTGCCTTCGGTGACGGCCAGTTTCAGCTCATGCCAGTCGCGCAGTTCGCCGCGCTGCTGGCGCCGATGCACCGCCTGGTCCAGATACAGCAGCATGACCACGCCGAACTCGGCCGCCACGCCGGCGAGTGCGATGAAGCCCACCGCCACCGCCACCGAGAGCTTGTAGCCCAGCGCATAAACCAGCCACAGGCCGCCCACCAATGAGAGCGGCAGCGTGAGCAGGATGATGGCCACTTCCATCCAGTTCTTGAAGTTGAAATAAAGCAGCAGGCCGATCAAGGCGATCACCGCCGGGATCACCAGTTCCAGGCGCTTGGCGGCGTGCTCCATGACCTGATACTGGCCGACCCAGGACAGGGTATAGCCGGAGGGCAGCGCCACGGCTTTGGCAATGGCCGCCTTGGCCGCATTCACGTAGCTGCCGATGCTGACGCCGGGCTTGATGTCGATGTAGATCCAGCTGTTGAGCTGGGTGTTGTCGCTGGTGAGCATGGACGGACCGCTTTCGATGCGCAATTGGGCGACCTGGGCAAGCGGGATCTGGCTGCCTTGCGGCGTGGCGATGCGCCCTGCCATCAAACTGTCCAGCGACTGGCGCAGATCGCGCGGATAGCGCAGGTTGACGGGAAAGCGCTCGACGCCGTTGACCGCGGTCGTGAGCACTTCGCCGCCCAGGGCCGTCTCGACGAAGCGGTTCACGTCCGCCACCGACAGCCCGTAGCGCGCTGCGGCGGCGCGGTCGGTGTGCACCACGATGTAGCGGCCGCCGGTGACTTTGGCGGCATAGGCGTTCTGCGTGCCGGGAACGCCCTGCAGCACGCGCTGGATGCCCTGCCCCAGCCGGTTCAGGACGGCCAGATCGGGGCCGGCCACCTTGATGCCCAGTGGGGTCTGCAGACCGGTGGTGAGCATGTCCACGCGTCCCTTGATGGGCTGGGTCCAGGTATTGGACAGCCCGGGCACTTGCAGCGCGCGGTTCATCTTCTCCTGCAGGCCGTGCAGCGTGGTGCCGGGCGGCCACTTGTCCGGATTCGACAGCGTGACCGCGGTCTCGAACATGGAGATGGGCGCCGGGTCGGTCGCGGATTGCGCACGCCCGGCCTTGCCGAACACCGTTTCCACTTCGGGAAACTGCTTGAGGATGCGGTCGGTCAACTGCAGCACCGCGCCGGCCTGGCCGATGGAAACCGAAGGATCCTGGGTGATGGGCATGTACAGCAGGGTGCCTTCGTTGAGCGGCGGCATGAATTCCGAACCCAGGCGCTGCCATGGGAAGTACAGGCTGGCGGTGAGCAGCGCGCCCAGCAACACCATGAGCCAGGGCGCGCGCAGCACCGTTCCGATGGCCGGCCGGTAGAGCGATACCAGCACGCGGTTGAGCGGGTTCCTTTCTTCCGGCAGGACGCGCCCGCGGATGAACCAGGCCATGAGCAGCGGCACCAGGGTCACCGAAAGTATGGCCGCGGCAGCCATGGAATAGGTCTTGGTGAAAGCCAGCGGGCGGAACAGCTTGCCCTCCTCCCCGCTCAGGGCGAACACGGGCAGAAAGGAGACGGCGATGATGAGCAGCGAGAAGAAGAGCGCCGGCCCCACCTCGGACGCCGCGGCGGTGGCCAGCGCCCAGGGGTCGGCCTGCGGGCTATGCTCCAGGTGCTTGTGCATGTTCTCGATCATCACCACGGCGGCGTCCACCATGGCGCCGATGGCGATGGCGATGCCGCTCAGGGACATGATGTTGGCCGGAATGTCCTGCAGCCACATGACCAGAAATGCCGCCAGCACGCCCAGCGGCAGGGCGACGATGGCCACCAGGGCCGAGCGCGCACGCAGCAGAAACAGGAGCGACACCAAAGCCACCGCCAGCGATTCCTCGACCAGCTTCTCCGCCAGCGTGTGCACGCTGCGTTCGATCAACGGCGCCTGGCTGTAGGCGGTGACGATCTTCACGCCCGGGGGCAGCGAAGCACGGATGTCCTTCAGTTTGGCCTCGATTTTCTGGATGAGTGCATAGGCGTTGCCGCCCTGGTTCATCATGACGATGCCGCCCACCACCTGCCCCTGGCCGTTGAGATCGGCCACGCTGTTGGGCAGCTCCGGCCCCAGCTGCACACGCGCCACCTCGCGCAGGGTGATGGGCACGCCGCCGCGCACCGCCAACGGCGCACTCTCGAGATCGGCGAGCGAGCGGATGTAGCCGGTGGTGCGCACCATGTAGCTCGTGTCTCCCATATCCACCACCGAGCCGCTGGTCTCGCCGTTGGCGGCGCGGATGGCGGCTTCCACCTGGGGCAGGGTCAGGTCGTAGGCCAGCAGCTTCTGCGGATCCACCACGACCTGGTATTCCTGCACCATGCCGCCCACGGTCGCAACTTCCGCCACGCCGGGGATGCCTTGCAGCTGGTATTTGAGGAACCAGTTCTGCAAGGTGGTGAGTTGCGCCAGGTTCAGCGTGCCGCCGGGATCGCTGACGGCATATTCGTAAATCCAGTCCACGCCCGAGCTGTCCGGACCCAGCACGGGGTTCACGCCCGCGGGCAGACGGGATTGCACCTGGCTCAGATATTGCAGCACCAAGTTGCGGGCTTGATGGATGTCGGTGCCGTCCTGGAAGATCACGTAGACATAGGAATCGCCGAACATGGAATAGCCGCGCACGGCCTGCGCGCCGGGCACGGATTGCAGCGTGGTCTCCAGCGGATAGGTCACCTGGTCCTGCACCACTTGCGGGGCCTGCCCCGGATAGGAAGTCTTGACGATGACCTGGGTGGGGGAAATGTCGGGGATGGCCTCCAGCGGAATGTTGAGCACGGCAAGCACCCCGGCCGCCACCAGCGCCAGGCTGGCGAATACCGTGAGCCCGCGATTCTCCAGACACCATTGCATGAGCCGGCGGATCATGGCGCGGTACCTCCGTTCGCTGCGGACTTGGGCACCCCCAGGGGGGCCAGGTTGCCGCCCAGCATGCGCGCCTTGACCGACTGGAACTGGGATTCGGAATAGAGCAGGAACTGGGCGCTTTCCACCACTTGATCGCCGGCCTTGAGCCCCTCGCGCACTTCCACCCATCCGTCAGCCTGCGCCCCCAGAGCCACCTGCACGGGCAGGAAATGTCCCTCGCCCTGGGCCAAGATGACGAAGTCGCCCTGGTCGGTGTGCAGCACCGCGCTCTGCGGCACGGCGAGCGCCGTGCGTGGTTGCGCGACGAGCGTGGCGTTGGCATACATGCCCGGGCGTAGCCTGCCGTCTGGATTGGCGATGCTCAGCCGGGCGTTCACGGTGCGGGTTTGGGGGTCCAGCGTGGGATAGATGAAGCTCACATTGCCGCGCCAGGTACGCTCCGGCAGAGCTTGCAGATGCAAGCGCACCGGATCGCCCAGGGCCACCCACGGCAACTGATAGTCGTACAGGGCGGCATTGACCCACACGCGCTCCAGGTTGGCGATTTCGTAGAAGGGCGTCTGCGAAGAGACATAGCCGCCCTGGCGCGCATCCAGCCGCGTGACCACCCCCGAGGCCGGCGCGCGCACCGCCACGTCACGGCGCGCCCGGCCGTCGCGGGCCAGCGCCGCGAGCTCGCTGTCGGACAAGCCCAGCAGGCGCAGGCGCTCACGCGCCGCGGCCGCGAGATCGGGCGCATTTTTTTCGCGCAGGGCGATGAGGTATTCCTGCTCGGCGCTGTACAGGTCGGGGGAATAAAGCTCCGCCAATACCTGGCCCCGGCGCACCGGGTCGCCCACCGCGCGCACTGCGAGGCGCACCACCCAGCCGGAGTAGCGCGGCGTGACGCTGTAGAGGCGGTTTTCATCGATGGCCACGGTGCCCACCGTATGGATGGCCTGACCCATGGCGCGCGCTTCCACCTTCATCACGCGCACACCGAGGTTTTGCGCCATGCGTGGGTCGACGCTCAAACCGCCGGCAGGCGCCGCGCCCGCCTGGGGCGCATATACGGGGACGTAATCCATGCCCATGTTGTCCTTCATGGGGCGGGCGGAACGGATGCTGGGGTTCATGGGGCTCACCCAGTAAAGAATGCGGCGGCCGTTGGTGGTTTGTTCAGTGGATGGTTTGGTCGCGGCCGCGGGCGCCGCGGGTGCCTTGGCAGCGGGACGCAGCCATGCCGTAACGCCGGCGCCGATGGCCGCCCCGCCGCCCAGGGCCAGCAGAACGATGACGAGATGTCGGGTATTCATTGAATTTCTCCCTGAGCGGCGAGGTAATCGAGTTCGGCGCGTGCGGATTCGAGGTCGCGCCGATAGCGCAGCGCGGCCAGGCCCATGTCCAGCACGTCCTGCTGGGCCTTGAGCACCGCGCTCATGTCCATGCGCCCCGCCGTATAGGCTGCCAGGGTGGCCTGGTAGGCATTGCGCGCGGTGGGCAGCAGTTCACGCTCGGTGCGCCGCCACTGGGCCGTGAGCGCATCGTAGCGGGCATAGGCGCTGCGCGCCTGGCGCGCGTAGGCGAGGCGCTTGTCCTCGTAGCGATATTGGGCCTGCAGTGCCTGCGCCTGCGCGGCTGCCAGGTTCTGGTCCTGGCGCTTGCCGGGAAAGATGGGCAGATTCATTTCCACGCCCGCGGAGAGCCAGTTCGGGCTGCCCGGGTAATAGCTCTGCCCGTAGCCCACGCTCACGGTGAACTCGGGGTAATAGTCGCGCCGCGCGATCGCCACGCCCAAACGGGCCGCCTCGGTCTGCACTTGGGCGGCGCGCAGGGCGGGTTGCCCGGGCAGTGTCGCCAACATCTGCGGCAGACTCGGCGGCGCGGGCAACGCGGGCCAGCGCGCATCGAGATCGGGCGCATCGCGCAGGCCGAGGATCTGCGCGATGCGCGCCAGGGCGTCCGCACGTTCGGAGTCGATCCGGCTCAGCGCATTGGCCAATTCTTCCTGCGCCAGGCGCGAGCGCAGCACGTCGGCTTCGGGCGCCTGGGAGGCGCGGTAGGCCGCCAGGGATGCCTGCGTACTTTTCTCGGCCAGTCGTTGCTGCGCCGCCACGATCTGCCGCGCATGCTCGTCATAGACGGCGTCGAACCAAGCCTGACGCAGCGCCAGCGTCAACTCTGCGGCGCTGGCGCCGTGCTCGGCAAGCGCCGCGCGGGCGTCCGTCTCCATCCTGTCGCGCTCCAGGGGACGCTTGCCCCAAGGCGGAAAACTCTGGCTCACGCCCACGCTGAGCATGGTCATTCCCTGCCGGTTGAGCGCCAGCGAATCGGTCGGAAGATTCACTGCGTCCAAGGACAGGCGCGGGTCGGGTAGCTGGCCCGCGGCCACAGCCTGATGGCGCAGTTCGACATTTTTTTGCATGAGCGCGGCAAGGCCTGGGTTTTGCCGCAGCAGCAAGGCCTCGGCCTGAGCAAGGGAGAGCGTTTCGGCGCCCGCCAGCGCTGGCGAAGCAAACAGCGCGGCGGCGAGCAGGGCAAGGGCACGACCCGTTGCGTGGCGGGGGGTGACGCGGCCCATGAACATCCTGGGAGCAAAATACATGCTTGAGCCTCGATCCGTGGAAGAACAGCCCGAAGGCTGAGGGGCAGACCACAGAGCGGGCAGCGGGCGGTAGGCGCATGCGGGCCGGGAAAAGCCCGCAAACGCGGCGGCAGGCAAGCTGACGGCTAGGTGGCGATCCGGGAGGGTGGGACCGCTACGCTACAAAAGCAGGCGAGTGCTCGGCGGAGGCGAGCCGAAAGGCGGAGAAGCGGAGGGAACAATTGCCGCGGCGATGCGCAAGGGTGCCATATAAGCCACACCCATCGCTCCCGTCGGCAGTACGTGCTGCAAGTCGAGCGCGAGCGTCGCGGCGGGCTGGGAGCTCATACCGTTGCCGACCGCACAGAGCACTTGGCAGCCGGCATCGTGCCGGGGCGCGCCATGCCGATGCGAAGCGCAGCAAGGCATGGCGTCCATGCCCATGGTTTCCATTTCCTGCTGCGCCATCTGCGGACAGCCAACCGGCATCGCCGCCTGCGCCGGCACGAGCGTCCATCCGGACAGCATGACGGTCCAGAGAACGATTAGCCAGAAAGCGATGCGGCGGCGAGTGGACATGGGTGTACGCATAGGAGCCGATGTGTTTATAGCCCCGCAACCAAAACCATGTCAAGCATTGGGTCTCCGCGCGCGGCAGACGAGGCCCCGGTTTTGACTTCCGGCAGGGCGGGGAATCCGCATCCGAGGGCAAGCGCTTGGCTTTGCCGCCCCGCATCGCCGATTGCTTTGTCGCTCATCCTTGCCATAGCTGCGGCTATGGCTGCGGTTCGCTTCGCGCACTCGACGCCTGGGTGGCGCGTCTCGGCATGAACGCAAACTGATGGGTCGGCGTACTAACGGCGCCGTCGGCAATGCTTTTCGGGGCATCGAACCGCGGCGTGCGGTTACATATATTCTGCGCTCGTTACAATTTGTAATCTCGGGGTTACCGCCTGATACCCCTGCCTCCGGGGGCCTCCATTAGGCTTGAGTCATGGCCGGCGCATAGTGCAACCGGCCGCCAACCGATGGAGAAAAACATGAACCAGGCAAAAAAAATTTCCGTAATGACGCTGCTCAGCTTGGGGCTGTTCGCCGGCCTGGCCTCCAGCGCGCAAGCCGACGACGACTGGGGGCGGGTGGCCCTGGGGATATTCCTGGGGGCACCGACGTATAGCCCCCCCGTTTACGTCGCTCCCCCCCCTCCGCCGCCGGTCGTCTATCGCTACTACGGGCCGCCTTCGCCGCCTCCCGGGTACTACTATCGAGGCGAGCGCGATTGGCGTCACCGCGATTCTTGGCGCCACCGTGAAGAGGACGGCGACTAGCCCGAATCAGGCGAACGCTATGGACATTGCGCTGTCCATCAAATCGGCGCCGTGAATGATCGTCCTTGCCTGCCGACATCGCCGGCAACCCAACATGGGTAACACAACATGATGCATTTGTTGAACACTTTGTTTCCCACTCTCTTTGCCGTCGCATTTCTCTACGGCCTGCTGGCCTGGGTAGTATTTCGAGGGCCTTTTTCCAGAAACAGCGACGGCGCCGCCAAAAAAGACGCGGGCAATCATTGACGACGGCATCCGTAATCGTCGCATAAGTCTCCGCTGACTGCGAATTCGGCAGCCCAGATATCGCGGTTGGACCCGAGGCCGCCCGCCCCGCCCCCCCAATCACCGCGCCGTGCGGTCGTCAGGCCGATCTCGGGAACCACCGCCATATTACGAGGTCGTGACCTCTGTCCCTGCTCCCCAGAGGGTTACTCCCGGCGGCGCTTGGGGCACGACGACCCATCACAGGAGCATCAAGTGAGCATGCACCAGCCGTACGTAGATTTCGAAGTACTCGTTGCAGAATTCAAGCGCCTGCTGTCGATGGTTCCCGACAGCCGCGACGATCTCAAGAAGATGGTGGCCCGCATCGAAGCCGCCCATTCCAGCGGCGCCATGCCCTGCGATCTGCGTGCGCTGCTGATCGAGACCACCGCGCGCTTCAAGGACGCGCTGCTGCGTCACTCCATCATCCCTTCCAAGCGCAATTTCGACGATCTGCGCCAGCGCATCGACGCGTGCTGCACGAGAATCAATGAAGAGCGCCTGATGGGCACCGGCATGTCCTGATCGACGGGCCGCGAAATCAGCCGAACATCTTCTTGGCGATGGCCGCGACGTGCTGCCCCTGGTAGCGCGCGATGGCAAGCTCGTTGGCGCTGGGCATGCGGCTGCCGTCGCCTTTGCTCAGGGTGGTGGCGCCGTAAGGCGTGCCGCCGGAAATCTCGTCCATGTTGGTGAGGCCGGCACAGGCATACGGCACGCCCACCACGACCATGCCGTGGTGCAGCAAGGTGGTGTGGAAGGAGGTGATGGTGGTCTCCTGGCCGCCGTGCTGCGTCGCGGTGCTGGCGAACACGCTGCCGATCCTGCCCACCAGCTTGCCCTGCTGCCACAGATTGCCGGTGCGGTCGAGGAAGTTCCTCATCTGCCCGCACATGTTGCCGAAGCGCGTGGGCGTGCCGAAGATGACGGCATCGTACTCGGCCAGTTCGTCCGGCTCGGCGATGGGCGCAGCCTGATCGGTCTTGGCGTGGATGGCGGCCGCCGCCTCGGGCGGCATGCTTTCCGGCACGCGCTTGAGTGTCACCTGGGTGCCGGCGACGGAGCGCGCACCCTCGGCCACTTCCTGCGCCATGCGCTCGACATGGCCCCAGGTGCTGTAATAGAGAACCAGCAGCTTGCTCATGCAACCTCCTTCTTAACGTCGTAAAAAGCAGAGGGCCATGGTGCGCCGCCCCGTCGGGACTGAACAGGCGGCGCGCATGAATGAGTCCTTCGAAAAATCCGTTCGGCGGGCCGCGACGCTTAACTGGCCACCCTTGCCGCCCTGTGCCCGCCGGATTGGCGGGTCGAGATCGTCGACGAAAACGTCGAGCCCGTGCCGCTCGATCCCGAGGCCGATCTGATCGGCATCTGCGGCATGGGCGTGCAGTATCCGCGCCAGAAGGAGCTGCTCGGCTACTACCGCGCTTCAGTCTTCCATCTGGTGCTGCAGCGCGCCTGACGGGCTTTGGTTCATCTCCGACCCTGAGCCGCCTCCACAACCCTTGCCGCTGCGGCCGGCACCGGCACCAACTGCATGACCTTGGACAGCGTCGCGCCGTCGAGGCTCGCGTTGGCCTCGAATTTCCCCGCATAGGCGAGGCCCTCCTGGCGCAGTTCGTAACAGTTGGAGCCGCTGATGTCCATGAGCAGGGCGGGGAGGCCGGCCTCCTGAAAGGCGGCGTGGCGCTTGACGAAGAAATGGCTGCAGCACATGCCGACATAGGCCTGGGCACCGGCCAATTTCAGCGCGCCCAGGGTGACGCGCAAATGCTCGTAGCTGGTCACCGTGATGACCGCCATGCCGCGCTCGCGCCCCAGCCGATAGGCTTCGCCTACCTCGCATAGCCCGCATTCCGAGCAGCCTTCCTGATGACGCCATTTGCACCAGTTCGGTTTGGCGCAATAGGGCACCAGCATCGCGCCGGCGCTCGCCAGCGTCATTTCCACGGGCGCCCCGGAGCCGTCGTCGTAGAGCATGAGGCGTGTATCGGCGAGCCCGTGACGCTGCTTGAAGGCGTCGGTTTCGAGCGCGAGGGCCAGCACGCGCGTGACATCAGCCACGGAGAAACCCACCGGCTCGGCGCGGGCGAGGCTGAAGACGCGATGCACCGCACCTTCGATCATGCACGGGGTGCGGCCCGCCACGGCGGTTGCGATCTGCTCGAACAGGCTCTCGGGAAGCACCTGCACATCGGCCTCCAGTTCGGCGCGCGCGATCGCCCCGGTTTGCGCATCGCACGCCACCCGCGCGCGCAGCACCCCGCCGCGGGTGCGCCAGGCCGCTTCCGAACCCGTTGCGCCGTTTTCGTCCGGCAGCGGAAAATCTTCCGGCGCGCCGTCTTCCGATTGAGCAAAGAGGTCTTCGAAGGCAGCGGTACCGGCGGGCTGGAACGCCAGGCCGAAGCTTGCCCCGAGGTGCTCTGCCAGAACCGTCTTCAGATCCCGCGGCGCGCGGGCGCTCTCCAGCCAGGGGGCGAGCGGGGCGTAGCGCGCGCGGGCGTCGGCCAGACCGTCCGCAGACAATTTCTCCGTCGGCACGCGCAGGGCGCAGAGCAGCGTCTCGATATCGACGTCCATCAGCAGGGTGGCGAAAAACAGCAGCGAGTCGCCCGCCGCCGCCAAGTAGGCCGAAGCGCATTTGCGGCCGTCAATTTCCAGATCGTTGGGAAAAGCAAATGCCGCCTCGATGCCGTAAGTCTTGAGCGCATCTCCCAGGGCTCCGCAAAAGCGCTCCAGCAGCGCCGCGGCCTTCATGGCGCCCCAAAGCTGCCGGCGCCGGATCACGAGGCTTATCCCCTGCTGCCCGGGATCGAGGTAGAGCGCGCCGCCGCCGCTCGCGCGCCGGACGAGGTCTATGCCGCGGCGGCGGCAGAAATCCTCGCGCAGCTGCCCTCCTAGGGTCTGCTGACGACCGAGGCACGCAGCCGGGCGGCTGCGATGAAAGCGCAGGAGGTCGCCGCATTCCCCGCTTTGCCGTCTTTGCAGCAGCAGCCGGTCGATGTCCATATTGGCGCGGCCGGAGCGCAGACCGGTGTCGGCGAGAATGGCCGGCCGCGATTCTGGATTTCTCGATACTGGCATCAGCTGTCCCCACGAACGCAAGCGATGGCTCCTTGTATCCGACCCGCTCCGGCGGCAAGGCCTGCCGCGACGCTGCGGCCGGTATTGCCTTGGACGCCAAAATTAAACATAATGGTACCTGTTTATCCATATATTGCTCCGGCC
This sequence comes from Pseudomonadota bacterium, assembly GCA_021802555.1. Lineage (GTDB taxonomy): Bacteria > Pseudomonadota > Gammaproteobacteria > Burkholderiales > Thiobacillaceae > JAJXXS01. The sequence goes on along the minus strand of JAJZRU010000035.1, from coordinate 4,127 downwards.
CTCGCGCACCGCCCTTGATCAAGGTCAATGGCTTTCCGCGCCGTGGCGCGGCAGGATGACGCCCTTCCAGCCAGTAGGAGGCTTGCCCATGGCATCGCAGGAGTCCCCATTCACCATGCTCGACGAGGCCGCCATCGCCGGCGCCCAACTCAAGCACGATCCCTACGACTATGCCTTCGTGGAGCAGGCCATACCGCTCGGTTACAAGAACGAGGTGCTGGCCGATGCCCCCCGCATCCCGGACCGCGGCAGCTACGGCCTGCCCAGTCTGCGCTTCGGGCCGCGCTTCGGCACGGTCATTCAGGATTTGCTGAGCCCGCGCTTTCGCCGCCTGATGGAAGAGAAATTCGATCTCGACTTGAGCAAGCGCCCGCCGGTGATCCTGATGATGGGCAACACCACCGGCCACTACAACGAGGGCTACGCCCATCCCGATTCGAGGCACAAGATCGTCACCGTCATCCTGGGCTTCAGCCGCGAGTGGCCTTATGAGCGCGGCCGCCTGCGAGTGCTGCGCAGCGCCGACCGCGAGGATTACGCGTTCGAATTTCCGCCCGAGTTCGGCCGCATGCTCATGTTCAGAGTCTGCGACCATTCCTGGCACGGCTTTCTGCCCCAGAAGGGTCCGCGCATGAGTCTGCAGCTCTGTTTCTCGGATTCGGAGCGCTATGTGAGAAGCGAGTACATGCGCCACGGGCTGAGCGCTTTCGCCAAGTCGGTGCCGCTGCTCAAAAAAATCATCGAATGGGCGCCGAAATAATCCTGCCTTCTCCGCGAACCCGCACGGGAGCACGCGCATGAGCATTTTCGACCTGCCCGGCACGGAGGCCGTGGCGCGCCATTTCCGCCGCGCCCTGCTCGATGCCGCGCGCCACGAGTCGCCCTACCGGCGCTGGAGCCTCATCGACGTGCTGCCAGAGGCGGTGGGCATGAACCTCATCAGCCTGCCCATCGTTCCGCTGCAAATCGACGACTGCCACGGCGTGCGCGACACCGACAACTCCAAAAGAACCTTCTTCACGCCCGCGCTGCAGGCCGATTTTCCGGTCTGCGCCCTGCTGGCGCAGGCCCTGCAGCGCCCCGAGGTCGCGCACCTCATGGGCAAGACCTGCGGCTTCGACGCCACGGGCAGCTATGTGCGCATGGAATACATGCAGGACATCGACGGTGCCTGGCTGGAGCCGCACCGCGACATCCCCGAGAAACTGTGCTCCATGGTCATCTATCTGTGCACCGGACCCCGCGCAAAGGATTGGGGCACCGACATCTATGACGAGGAACGCCGCTGGATCGGCCGTTCCTCCGGCGAATTCAACACCGGAACGATATTCGTCGCCGGGCCGAATACCTGGCACGGTTTCGAGAAGCGCAGGATCATCGGCATCCGGCGCCTGATGGAGATCAACTATGTCCACCCCCGCTGGCGGGATCGCAACCAGCTCTCTTTCCCTGATCAACCGATTCCGGCGCTGTGACGCAACGATGCCGGCCGGCGTTGCGCACAAAACCTTTCATGGAACGAATGGGAGCGCCGAACATTTTCTCGTGGTCACGGCGCCCGCGGAGGGAGCCTGGGCCGAGCAACTGCGCGCCGTCGAGACGCGCTATGCCGAAGCGCTAAACGGCGCCGGGCTGGTGCCGGAGAGCGCGGTGTTTCGCCGCGTTTTCGTGAGCGACGTGCTCAATCAGGCGGAGGATGTGCAGCGCAGCAGCCTGACGCAAGACGCCCCGGACAGCCCAGTGGCCGTTTCCATCATCCAGCAGCCGCCCCTGCCGGGGGCGAAAATCGCGCTGTTCGCCTATCACCTGACCAGTCCCTCGCCCATCGCCAAGCGCCGGCTTTCGCGTCATCACGTGCTGGTGGAAAGCGGCAGCCTAAGCCATCTATGGAGCACGCGCCTATGCGCGGGGGCCGAGAATGCCGCTTCTTCGTCGGAGACGCAAACGCGGCAGGTGTTCGAAGAGCTCTCTCAGGCGCTCGCCGGCCAGGGCGGCACCATGCGCGACCACTGTCTGCGCACCTGGATTTATCTCAAGGACGTGGATGTGTTCTATCACGGCATGGTCAAGACCCGCACCGAACTGTTCGCGCACCACGGCCTGACGGACCGGACCCATTACATCGCCAGCACGGGCATCGAAGGCGCCTGCGCACACCAGTACGATGTGGTGGCCATGGACGCATATTCCGTGCTGGGCCTGGCGCCGGAGCAAGTGTCCTATCTCAACGACTTCGGCAAGATGTGCCCCACCCGCGACTACCAGGTCACGTTCGAGCGCGGCACCCGCGTCGCCTATGCCGATCGCGCGCATTTTTTCATTTCCGGCACCGCCAGCATCGACCGCGAAGGGCGTGTGGTCCATCTGAACGACGTCGTCGCTCAGCTCGGCCGCGCGCTGGAAAACGTGCAAGCCCTGCTGCGTGCAGGCGGTGCGGATCTGGGCGACATGATGTATTTGCTGGTCTACCTGCGCGATCCCTCGGATTATCCCCTTGTCCGCGCCTACCTCGACGACCGCCTCCCCGATCTGCCCGCGGTCATCCTGCACGGCGCGGTCTGCCGGCCGGAATGGCTGATCGAAGTCGAGGGCGTCGCCGTTGCCGATATTCCCCGGCCGGCGCTGCCTTCGTTCGCCTGACGAAAGAAGGCGCAGGATTTCCCCGCCGAGACGTCGCGCCGCTGAGGCACGCGCACCGGCCCCTGGGCTCGTCCTCGATATATAATTAATACTTAATTATCAACAACCTATTGAGCGAAAAAACAGCTCGGGTATAGCCCGAGCAGACTATCCGCGCAGCTTTGCGCGCCGGATCAAGTGTCACAGCGTCCTGTCACGATGAAGTCCTCCCAACAACCCTCAGTGGAGGCACCGTGCAATACAAGAACGCATTCCTGGGCCATAAGCTCAAGCGCATCGTGGCCGGCGTAAGTCTGGCTTGTTTCGGCTTTTCGGCCTTAGGCATCCCGACGCTCGCCGCGGCCAAACAAATGGACGACGATGCCGCGCAATACCGCACCGCCACGCCGATCAAGCACCTCATCGTCATCATCGGCGAGAACCGCACCTTCGACCATGTCTTCGGCGCCTATCGTCCGCCCCGCGGACAGACGGTGGCCAACCTGCTCTCCAAAGGCATCATCAACGCGGACGGTTCGCCCGGCCCCAATTTCGCGCTGGCGACGCAGTACCGCGCCGACCTCACCGCGCCGGCCAAGTACACGCCGAGCCCTGCGACCAAGACGCCGTACAGCGTGCTGCCGCCGCCCCTCACGGGCAGCGCGAACACCAGCGCAAGCGACACCAATCCGCCGCCCCTGGCTTCCCTCTCGGTTGCCACGACCGTGGAGAGCGGCGCCCTGCTGCCCATGGATCTTCCCATCCTCACCACCGGCGCCACCGGGCTGCCCAAGCATAGCGTCGACACTCGCATCGCCCATGCCAACAATTTGCCCGATGGCCCCTTCCCGCTCACACCCAGCCTGACGGATGACGACTATGCTGCCAGCCCCGTGCATCGCTTCTATCAAGCCTGGCAGCAGTCCGATTGCAACGTGGCCTATGCGACTCCTGCCAATCCCAGCGGCTGCGCAATGGACTTGTTCCCCTGGGTCGAGGTGACTGTGGGCGCGGGCAGCAACGGCAAGCCGCAGCCCGCCGGCTTCAACGACCAGAGCACCGGCGAGGGCTCCACCGCCATGGGCTTCTACAACGTCAACAACGGCGATGCGCCCTACCTCACGCTGCTGGCGCGCACCTACTCCATGAGCGACAACTACCACCAGGGCGTGCAGGGCGGCACCGGCGCCAACCACGTCATGATCGGCGCTGCGGATGCGGTTTACTACACCGACGGCCAAGGCCACCCGGTCACGCCGCCCGCGAACCAGATCGAAAATCCCGATCCGCAGCCGGGCACCAACAATTTCTATACCCAGGACGGCTATTCCGGCGGCTCCTATAGCGACTGCTCGGACAGCGCGCAGCCCGGCGTCGGCGGCATCGTCGATTACCTGCACTCGCTGCCCTACCACCCCAAGCCCAACTGCGCGCCCGGCACGTATTACCTGCTGAACAACTACAATCCGGGCTACAACGGCGACGGCAGCGTCAACACCAGTGCGTTC
>JAJZRU010000013.1 GCA_021802555.1 Pseudomonadota bacterium | reverse complement strand
GCGCCAGGCGCGCGACATCGCCGACCGCGCCCTGGCCGAGGCGCGCGAGCTGCAGCGCCAGGCGGAGCGCAGCCTGCAGGAGGCGCGTTACCTGCGCGAGAGCGGGCAGGGCAAGATCGCCGAACTGGGCGCCGGCCTCGAAGCGCTGGCGCGCGAGGTGGCGGCGGCACGCACGCGCCGCGCCATCCTGAAGGACGAACTGGCGACGCTGGAGGTGGCGCCGCTGGAAGAATCTTTGCAGGGCGCACTGGCGCAGCGCCAGGCGCGCGAAACCGCCTTGAGCGAATTGCGCAATCGGCTGGAGGGCATCAACCAGCGCCTGCGCCAGGAGGACGAGAAGCGCCTGGCCTGCGAGCAGGGCCTGGAGCCCTTGCGCGCGCGCATGGAGCAGTTGCGCCTGAAAGACCAGGAATGGCTGCTCATCGAATCCCAGCAGGAGGAGAACCTGCGCCAGGCCCAGGCCGATGAAGAGAAGCTCAAGGTGCGTTATGAAGCCGCGCCGCCGCGCGCCTCTGCGCTGCAGGGCGAGATCGACCGCCTGGGCCAGGCCATCGCCGCGCTGGGCGCGGTCAACCTGGCGGCGCTGCAGGAGCTGGAGCAGGCCCAGGAGCGCAGCACTTATCTGGACAACCAGCAGCGCGACCTGGGCGAAGCCGTGGCGACCCTGGAAGCGGCCATCCGCAAGATCGACCAGGAGACGCGCGAACGCCTCAAGGAGACGTTCGACACCGTGAACGGCCATCTGGGCGAGCTGTTCCCCCAGGTGTTCGGCGGCGGCCATGCCGAGCTGGTGCTCACCGGCGAGGAATTGCTCGATGCCGGCGTGCAGCTCACCGCCCAGCCGCCGGGCAAGAAGAACAGCACCATCCATGTGCTGTCCGGCGGCGAGAAGGCCATGACCGCGCTGTCCCTGGTGTTCTCGCTCTTCCGCCTCAACCCGGCGCCCTTCTGCCTATTGGACGAGGTGGATGCGCCGCTCGACGACAGCAACACCCAGCGCTATTGCGACCTGGTGCGGCGCATGGCGGAGCACACCCAGTTCGTCTTCATCACCCACAACCGCATCACCATGGAGATGGCGCGCCAACTCGCCGGCGTGACCATGCAGGAGCCCGGCGTGTCGCGCATCGTCGCGGTGGATGTGGAGCAGGCGCTGCGCATCCAGGCGGCGGCTTAGCCGGCCGGCTTTCGGGCAGGCCCAAGCTGTCACCCCACGAGACCTTGCAGTCCGGGACGCAACGCGGCGATTGACAAATCGCAACGAAAAGTCTCCAATGGGACTACATTTAGTCTCATTGGAGACACCCATGTTGACCGCGGAGCAAAGAACCCCACGCAAGCCCGCAAGAGCGACGAGCCGCAGAAAGACTGGACAGGCCAAGGCGTTGAGGCCCAGCCATTTCGCCCAGGTGTATCAAGCCGACCTGATGGAGCGTATCGCTTTCATACGCAAGGGCATCTCGCCGACGGAGTTGGTGCGCACCAGCAAGGCCATGCGGCTGCCCCAGGAGCATATTTACAAAATGCTGCGCTTGCCTGCGTCGACGACCAAGCGGAAGCTCGCTCTCAACGCATTATTTTCGCCCGAGCAGTCGGAACGGATCCTGGGTTTGCAGAGGTTGATAGGCCAAGTCGAAGTCATGGTGGCCGAATCGGGTGCAGATGCGAAATCGTTTGATGCTGCTGCGTGGGTCGCCAGATGGCTGGATGAGGCATCTCCTGCGTTGAGCAACAAGAGGCCTGGCGAATTCATGGACACCGTGGCAGGCCAGGAGATCGTCTCGAATCTGTTGGCCAAGATGCAATCCGGGGCCTATGCGTGATCGTTTGGCGGATCGCCGCAGAGGCACCGGCGTACCGCGCGGTTGATCTGACCGGAAGCGGAGCGAAGATCACGGGCGGCCGCTGGAACAGCGCCGGCCGCGCCATGCTCTATTGTTCCACGTCGATTGCTCTGGCCGCGTTGGAAACCGTTGTCCATCTTTCCCAAGGAGGTCTGCCTTTCAATCGCTATCTCGTGCGGATCGAGATACCGGATGCCGTATGGCTGGCGAGGCAGGTGATAACCGCGGCCACCGCACCCTCGGGTTGGGACGCCGTGCCGGCCGGCATGGCCAGCATCCAGCACGGAGATCAATGGCTAGCCGGCAAAGCGTCCGCCATACTCGAAGTACCCTCGATCGTCGTCCCCGAGGAACAGAATGCGCTCATCAACCCAGAGCATGGGGACGCTTCCGGCATTACTGCCAAGATTGTTCGGAAATGGCTCTACGATCCCCGTTGCTTTGAATCGACCGCGCGGCGTGCGTCCAGGTATGTTGTGAAAAGCCACGCAACTGGCCGATAGCGGAGGCTGATCAATCATCTCCAGCTTCCCATCCCGCCAGCGCAGGGTTTCCACATTAGTTGACGCCAACTTTGTCATGTTCAGTCTCCCTCGAATTCGCACAGGGCGAACACCTTGTAGCCGTGTTTTTCCAGTCGCTGGCGGCCGCCAATGTCAGGAAGGTCGATCACGAAGGCGCATTCGACGATTTCGCCACCAATTTTCTTGACGAGGCTGGCGGCCGCTTCCGCCGTGCCGCCGGTGGCAATGAGGTCGTCCACCAGAAGCACTCGCTCGCCGGGAGCGATGGCATCGGTGTGGATTTCGACACGGTCGGTACCATATTCCAGGTCGTAATCATGGCCGATGGTCTCTGCCGGCAGCTTGCCTTTCTTGCGTACCGGCACGAAGCCCGCGCCCAACATGTGCGCCAAGGGCGCGCCGACGATAAAACCGCGGGATTCGATACCCGCCACCTTGTCGATTTTCATTCCCGTGTAGCGGTTCACCAGTTCGTGAATGGTGACGCGAAGGCCCACCGGATCCTTGAGCAGAGTAGTGATATCGCGGAACATGACGCCCTGCTTTGGATAGTGGGGAACGGTACGGATGCGTGATTTGATCGGCATGATGACTCCTGAGGTAGATTCTTGAGGACTATTTGTTCAGCAGGCGCCCGGCAGCGCCATCCAGGTGCTGGACTCTCTGCGGATCATGCGCCTCGGCCGCAGTAATCGGCGCATGCTCCAGCGCGCTGCGGCACGAGCAAGCGCAGGCATTCGTGTCCGCGCCCGTGCTCACCGGCTCGTGTTGGACTTGCCCGCCATGCCGGCGGTATCCATGAATAGGCGTAAGTCGGCCTTATGGAAAGCTTCACATAAGGCCGAGGAGCCGTCCGTTAACAGCTTATGCAGACCGGCAGCTTGCATGCGGCCGGCGGGCGACGCTCCATCCCAATCGGAATTCCCGCATGGCAACATGGCAGCATGGGACTCCTCATTCCGCCAGCACCAGCCGCCCGCCGCACATGCTTTCCTTGCCGCTCAGCTTGGGGCCGACGGCGCGCGCATTCGGTAGGGCCAGCAGCAGGGCGTCCCCGGCGCACATCAGTTCGTCGTCGGGCAGCAACAATGTGGCGCCGGGCCAGGGGTGATAGGCGCGCTCGAAGCGCAGGGCGGCGACGAGTATGGGCCTGTTCGCCGAGACGTAGCCGGAAGGCCAGGCATACAGCACCAGACGCCCCGGCTTGCCCGCGACCGCGGCGCGCCGGATGAGGGTGAGGCTGGGTGCTCTGCCGTCGTTGAGCATGGGCAGGACGGGGAGGGCGAGGACGTCGCCCGCGCTTTGCAGCAGGGCGGCGGGATGGAAGGTGTTCCAGCTCGGCGGCTTGCGCCAGCCCAGGCGTTCCAGCGCTGCGGCGAGCTCCGCCGGACGGCCGCGCCATTGCAGCAGGATGGGTTCCTCGCGTTCTCCTACCAGATCGATGCGATAAAAAGGCAGCCTTTGCCAGCCGCCGGCGCGCCAGGGCATGACCAGCTCCGCGATGTGGGCATGCTGCGTCTTGAGGGCGGCAAGGCGCGCGCCCAGGGTGGCGGGCACGTGCCAGCTGCCCAGCAGCAGCAGGCTGGCCAGCACCGTTCCGGCAAAGGCGCGCGGGTGGATGGCGAGCGGGGGCCGCGGTGCGATGAACAGGCCCAGCGCGACGCTCATCGCCAGTCCGAATGCCAGCCCCGCGAGCACGTCGCTGGGCCAGTGCGCTTGCAGATAAACGCGCGCGAGGGCGATGAGCGCTACCAGCAGCATGAGGGGCGCGAGCCAGAAGCGCGCGCGGCGCCAACCCAGGCTTTGCAGCAGCAGGCTTCCGGCCATGCCGTACAGGGTGGCGGCGAAGGTGGCGTGCCCGCTGGGAAAGGCGTCCAGACCCAGGCCGTTGGGGCGTTGCAGGTCGACTCCGGTCTTGAACAGCAGCACGAACAGCCCGGCCAAGCCGAGGCCGCCGAGAAAATACCCGGCCACGCGGAATTGCCGATGCAGCAGCAGCCAGAGCAACGCGACCGCGGCCACTCCCGCGGTGACCGCGGGGTCGCCCAGGGCGCTGAAGGACAGCATGAGGGCATCGGTCCAGGGCGTACGCAATATGCCGGTGGCGTGGCTCAGGGCGGCATCCATGGCCACGGTTTGCCGGCTGAGCACGGCTTGGGAAAGCCAGGCCACCAGCGTGAGCGAGGCGGTCAGCGCCAGGGCGCCGACGGCGGCCAGCCGCGCCGGCGCCAGATCGGGCACGGCGAGCCAGCGTGCCACGCCGGCCCAGGCGCCCGGGCGGCCCTGTGCCCAGCGCCCCAGCGGCCCGGCGGCCCAGCCATAGAGCCGGTGCGAGAAGGCGAAGGCCAGCCGCAGCAGGCTGTCCAACAGCACGGTGAGCAGCAGCAGCGCCACCAGCAGCGCCACCAGGCGCGCGCTGACGTCGCCCAGGCGCGCCAGGGCGGCGCCGGCTAGTGCGCCCGGCAGGATGTGCGCCGGGGACCACAACAGGGCGGACAGGATGTTGACGGTGTAGAAGCGCAGCGGAGGCATGTTGAGCATGCCGGCTACGGCTGGCACGACGGAACGCAGCACCGGGAGGAACCTGCCCAGCACGATGCTCATGGCGCCTTTTTCCTGGAAATAAGCCTCGCCCTGGCCCAGCCATTCCGGGTGGCGCGAAAAGGGCCAAAGCGTGCGCAAGGCCTGGTGGTAGCGGCGCCCCAGCCAGTAGGAAAAGCCGTCCCCGGCGATGGCGCCGAGCGCGGCCCAGATCAGGATGGGCCACAGCGGCAGATGCCCCAGGCCCACCAAAGCGCCGATGCCGATGAGGATGGAAGTGCCCGGTACCAGCAGGCCGACTAGGGCGATGGCCTCCGCCATGGCCGTGAGGAAGGCGATGGCGCCCGCCCACTGCGGATGCAGGGAGACGAAGGCGGTGAACAGATGTACCCAGTGCTGGATGTCCATGACCCGCTACTTTATTGATGATCGCCTGAGCGCATGACAGTCGCCGCCACCGGATTCGGCGGCACCCTCATCCGGCGCTGCGCGCCACCTTCTCCCAGAGGGAGAAGGGCGAAAGACTATTCTTCCTCTGGGAGAGGGCGGGGTAAGGGAAACGGTCAAGGGGATGGCGCCGATCATCGTGCGGCGCGGCGTCAGCGCCATGCGCTCAGGCTCTGCCGAGGATGCGCCGCAAGGTGCCGTGGCCCAGCCACTGATGCGCGACGGCCATGAGGGTGTGGCCGCCCAGATAGGCCCACATCAGATTGGCCAGCGCGCTGTGCAATTCCGCCACCGGGTGCGCGAAGCCTCCGGTGTCGCCGAGCAGGTCGCCCAACAGCCAATACACACCGCCGCTGGCGCTCATGCCGAGAGCGGCCAGCAGGCCGAGGCCATGGATGGCGGAAGCGAAATCCGCCGTGGCCTCGGGGTCGGGCAGCCGGCGTTGCCAAAGGCCGCGCAGCAGGAGGACGAACTGCCCCAGCACGCGGGCGCGCGCCTCCCCGAACCAGGGAAACAGCTGGCGCACGGGGGTATCGACGCGGCGCAGCAAGGCCCAGGCGACAAAGGCCGCGACCGTCGCCAGGCTGGTCAGGCCCAGCACCTCGTGCAGCTCGAACATCGTGCTGGGCGCTTCGCCGGGGCGCGGGGCGTGCATGAGGGCGCCGACGGCCAGTTGTGCCGTAATCAGCAAGGCCATGAGGTTGTGCAGGACCTGGGTGGGTTTATGCAGGGCCGGTTGTGCGGTCATGATGGCGACGTGGAAGAAAGCAAAAACGCATGATGCCGTTGCCGGCTTAGCATTTCCTTAGGAAATTCTGTCGGCTAGGCAGCGTAGCCCTGCGGGTTCTGCGATTGCCAGCGCCAAGCGTCCCGGCACATGTCGTCGAGCGATTTTTCTGCCTGCCAGCCCAACAGTTCGCGCGCGCGGCTGGGGTCGGCATAGCAGGCGGCCACATCGCCCGGGCGGCGGCTGACGATGCGGTAGGGCACCTCGCGCCCGCTGGCGCGGCCAAAGGCGCCCACCATTTCCAGCACGGAGTAGCCGTGGCCGGTGCCCAGATTCACGGTCAGAACCGGATCGGCATGGGGCTTCCCCAGCGCGTCCAGGGCCGCGAGATGGCCGCGCGCGAGATCGACCACGTGGATGTAATCGCGCACGCCCGTGCCGTCCGGCGTAGGATAGTCGTTGCCGAACACTTGCAGGAAGGGCCGCAAGCCCACGGCCACCTGGCTGATGTAGGGCATGAGGTTGTTGGGGATGCCCTGCGGGTCCTCGCCGATGAGGCCGGATTCATGCGCGCCCACGGGGTTGAAATAGCGCAGCAGGGCGACGCGCCACTGCGGATCGGCCGCCGCGGCGTCGCGCAGGATGTCCTCGATCATGAGCTTGCTGCGCCCGTAGGGATTGGTGGCCGAGAGCGGAAAATCCTCGCGGATTGGCACGCTGTGCGGATCGCCGTATACCGTGGCGGAGGAGGAGAACACCAGCGTTTTCACGTTGGCGCGCTGCATGGCGGCGAGCAGCGCAATGCTGCCGGCGACGTTGTTTTCGTAATAGCGCAGGGGCTGGGCGACCGATTCGCCCACGGCCTTGAGGCCCGCGAAGTGGATGACCGAGCTGAGCGGATATTCGCGGAACAGATAGTTCAGCAGCCGCTCGTCGCGCACGTCGCCTTCGACGAATTCGGCCTGCCGTCCGGCGATGCGCGCGATGCGCTGCAGCACCATGGGCTTGCTGTTGGAAAAATTGTCCAGAATGAGCACCTGCCGTCCGGCTTCCAGCAATTGCACCACGGTGTGGGAGCCGATGTAACCGGCGCCGCCGGTAACCAGTATCATGTCGGGCCTCGTCGAAGAGCGGAGATGCGTGCCGGCGCGATGCGCGCGCCGACTCGCCCGCAAGTGTAGCGGCTTTTGCCCGCCGCACGGAACCGTGAGCGTGCCCGCCGCCTCGGGTAAAATGGCGCTTTCCGCCGTTCCATCTGCCCATGGCCCACGTCCTCTATCTGCGCGGCGGCACCGCGCTGTCGCCCTTCCGCATCGAAAAAATCCGCGCCCAGGCGGCCCGCAGCGGCATTGCGCTGGGGCGCGTGCATACCCACTATTGGCATTTCGTCGAGGTGCGGGAGGAACTGGACAGCCGCGAGCAGGAAGTGCTGGAAACGGCGCTCGCCTATGCTCCGGAGCCGGCGCCGCTCGGCTTCGACGGCACCGCGCTGGTGGTAGTGCCGCGCCTGGGCACGGTGTCGCCCTGGTCCTCCAAGGCCACCGACATCCTGCACAACTGCGGCCTCGCCAAGGTGATGCGCGCCGAGCGCGGCATTGCCTATCTGCTGGAAAACCCGGCCGGCGAATTTTTTGCCGGCGAGGAACTGGAACGGCTGCTGCCGGCCCTGCACGACCGCATGACCGAAAGCGTGCTGCGCTACCCCCAGGACGCCGCGGCGCTGTTCCGGCATCTGGAACCCAAGCCCTATGCCGAGGTGGACGTCATGGCCGGGGGCCGTTCCGCGCTGGCGGCGGCCAATCGCGAGTTCGGCCTGGCCTTGTCGGAAGACGAGATCGATTATCTGGCGGAGAATTTCCTGCGCCTGGGGCGCAATCCCACGGACGTCGAGCTGATGATGTTCGCCCAGGCCAATTCCGAGCACTGCCGCCACAAGATCTTCAACGCCGCCTGGGTGATCGACGGCACGCCCCGCGACAGCAGCCTGTTCGCCATGATCCGCGCCACGCATGCGGCCCATCCCCAGGGCACGCTGTCCGCCTACGAAGACAATGCCGCCGTCATCGCCGGCGAGCAGGTCGAGCGCTTTTATCCCGGCGCCGGCGGTGCCTACGGCTATGCGCAGGAGGCGACCCACGTCCTCATGAAGGTGGAGACGCACAACCATCCCACCGCCATTGCGCCGTTTCCGGGCGCCGCCACCGGCGCCGGCGGCGAGATACGCGACGAGGGCGCGACCGGGCGCGGCGCCAAGCCCAAGGCGGGGCTGGCGGGGTTTTCCGTGTCCAATCTCAACATCCCGGGCTACGAGCAGCCCTGGGAGGCCGAGCCCTACGGCCGCCCGGCGCGCATCGTCTCCGCCTTGGACATCATGATCGAGGGCCCCATCGGCGCGGCGGCGTTCAACAACGAATTCGGCCGCCCCAACCTGGCCGGCTATTTCCGCAGCTTCGAGGAAACTGTCGGCGGCCAGCGCCGCGGCTATCACAAGCCCATCATGCTGGCCGGCGGCGTGGGCAACATCCGCGCCGATCATGTGCACAAAGCGCCTCTGCCGGCCGGCGCCCTGCTCATCCAGCTGGGCGGTCCGGGCCTGCCCATCGGCCTCGGCGGCGGCGCGGCTTCGAGCATGAGCACGGGGGCCAACACCGAGAGCCTGGACTTCGATTCCGTGCAGCGCGGCAACGCCGAGATGCAGCGGCGCGCTCAGGAGGTCATCGACCGCTGCTGGCAGCAGGGCGCCGAAAATCCCATCCTCTCCATCCACGACGTCGGCGCCGGCGGCCTGTCCAACGCGCTGCCCGAGCTGGTGCACGGCGGCGGCTGCGGCGGCCGCTTCGAGCTGCGCGCCGTGCCGCTGGAGGCTTCCGGCATGTCGCCGCGCGAAATCTGGAGCAACGAAGCGCAGGAGCGTTACGTCCTGGCCATTGCGCCGCAGCGCCTGGCCGAGTTCGACGCCTGCTGCCGGCGCGAGCGCTGTCCCTATGCCGTGCTGGGCGAGGCCACGGCGGAAGGCCTGCTGGAAGTGGGCGACCGCCATTTCGGCAACTGGCCGGTCAAGGTGCCGCTCGACGTGATCCTGGGCAAGCCGCCCAAGATGACGCGCCAAGCGGAGCATGCGGCGCCCGTGCGCAGCCCGCTGCGGCTGGCCGGCATCGATTTGAACGAGGCCGCGCTGCGCGTGCTGCGCATGCCCGGCGTGGCTTCCAAGCAGTTTCTCATCAGCATCGGCGACCGCAGCGTCGGCGGCCTGACCGCGCGCGACCAGATGGTCGGGCCCTGGCAGGTGCCGGTGGCCGACTGCGCCATCACGGTCATGGGCTACAGAACCTTGCAGGGCGAGGTTTTCGCCCTGGGAGAGAAGGCGCCCCTGGCGCTGCTGGACGCGCCCGCCTCGGGGCGCATGGCGGTGGCGGAAGCGCTGACCAATCTCGCCGCGGCGAGCGTCGCCGGTCTGGCCGAAGTCAAGCTGTCGGCCAACTGGATGGCGCCCGCGGGGCATGCGGGCGAGGACGCCGCGCTTTACGACACGGTGGAGGCGGTGACGCGCTATTGCCGGGAGCTGGGCATCAGCATCCCGGTGGGCAAGGATTCCATGAGCATGAAGACGGTGTGGCAGGAGGACGGCCGCGACAAGGCCGTCACCGCGCCGATCTCGCTGGTGGTCTCGGCCTTTGCGCGCACGCCGGATGCATCGAGCCACCTCACGCCGCAGCTGCGCACCGACCAGGGCGAGACCGATCTGATCCTCATCGACCTGGGGCTGGGCAGGAATCGCCTGGGCGCGTCCAGTTTTGCTCAGGTCTACAGGCAGGTGGGCGAGTCCTGCCCCGACGCGCCCGACGCCGCGCGCCTGCAGGGCTTTTTCGCCACGGTGCAGAAGCTGCACCGGGAAGGCCGTCTGCTGGCCTATCATGACCGCTCCGACGGCGGGTTGTTCGCCTGCCTGGCGGAAATGACCTTTGCCGGGCATTGCGGCGTGGATCTGGATATCGACGAGCTGTGCTACGACAAGATCCGCCTCGATGCGGAAGAGGGCGGCGAGCCGGAACCCGAGATCAGCCCCGGCCAATACAGCGAGAAACTCTTCAGCGTCCTCTTCAACGAAGAGGCGGGCGCCGTCCTGCAGGTGCGCCGCAGCGACACGGCGGCGGTGATGGCGGCCTTCTTCGCCGCCGGCCTGCGCTCCGAATTCCACGTCGTCGGCACTCTCAACGCACTGGACCGCCTGCGCGTCTTCCGCTTGGAGGCCTGCGTGTACGACGCACCGCGCGCGCTGCTGCAGGCGGCCTGGAGCGAGACCGGCTACCAGGTGGCGCGCCTGCGCGACAACCCCGAGTGCGCGGCGCAGGAGTTCGCGCGCCAGGGCGAAGCGCACGACCCGGGCCTGAGCTATGAACCAAGTTTCGATCCGGCCGATGATGTCGCGGCACCCTATATCGCGCGCGGCGCGCGCCCCCGCCTCGCGGTTCTGCGCGAGCAGGGCGTGAACGGCCAGGTGGAAATGGCGGCCGCCTTCGAGCGCGCCGGCTTTGCCGCCTACGACGTACACATGAGCGATATCCTGTCCGGCCGCGTGCGCCTGGCCGACTTCCGGGGCCTGGCGGCCTGCGGCGGTTTTTCCTATGGCGACGTGCTGGGCGCGGGCGGCGGCTGGGCCAAGTCCATCCTCTTCAATACCCAGGCGCGTGATGAGTTTGCCGCCTTCTTCGCCCGTCCCGACACCTTCGCCCTGGGCGTGTGCAACGGCTGCCAGATGATGAGCCAACTGCACGAACTGATCCCCGGCGCCGAGACCTGGCCGCGCTTCGAGCGCAATGCGTCCGAGCAATTCGAGGCCCGCTTCGTCATGGTGGAAGTGCTCGACTCGCCCTCGCTGTTCCTCGCCGGCATGCAGGGTTCGCGCCTGCCCATCGTCGTGTCGCACGGCGAGGGCAGGGTGGCTTACCGCGATCCCGCGCACGCAGGCGCGGCTATTGCGGCGCTGCGCTACGTCGACCATCAAGGCCGCCCCACCGAGGCTTATCCCTTCAACCCCAACGGCTCCCCCGGCGGCGCCACGGCCTTCACCACGGCCGACGGCCGCTTCACCATCCTCATGCCGCATCCGGAACGGGTGTTCCGCAGCGTGCAACTGTCTTGGCGCCCGGACGGCCTGGGCGCGGACGGCCCCTGGCTGCGCATGTTCCGCAACGCACGCGCCTGGCTGGGCTGAGGAGCGCCGAAAATGCGAAAATCAGCGGTTGCCCGTGCTACTCCGCCAGCCATGAACGCACCTCTGGAACTCCTCACCGACGATCAATTGCGCGCGCAGGTCAAGCTCCTGGGCCAACTGCTGGGCGAGGTGCTCATCGAACATGCCGGCCGGGACGTGTTCGAGGCGGTGGAAACCCTGCGGCGCGGCTTTGCCGAGCTTCATCAGCAGGAGGACGCGGCGCGGCGCGCGGCGCTCATGGCGCTCATCGATGCCTTCCCGGCGGAAAAGCTGGAGCTGGTGGTGCGTGCCTTCTCCGCCTATTTCAAGCTCGTGAACGTTGCGGAAGAGAGCTATGCCCATCGCAACCGCCGCCGCCTGCTGACGCACGGCGCCGGCCTGTGGGAAGGTTCCTTCGAGCGCACCCTGGCCGCCCTCAAGGAGCAGGGTCTTTCGGCCCCCACTCTGGAGAAACTGCTGCAGCGCTCGATCTACATGCCGGTGTTCACCGCGCATCCCACGGAGGCGCGCCGCCGCGCCGTGATGGAAGGCATGCGGCGCATCTTCCTGCTGTGCGACCGGCTGCACGATCCCACCCTGGGGCGCGACGGCCGGGCCGAGACCGAATACCAGCTCGCGGCCGAAATCCAGGTGGTGTGGCGCACGGACGAAATCCGCTCGGCCAAGCTCGCCGTCCAGGACGAAGTGCGCAACGGGCTTTATTACGTCAAGGAAAGCCTGTTCGAGGCCGTGCCGCAGGCCTACCGCTTTCTGGAAAAGGCGGTGCACAAGCACTACGGCAGCGACATTGAGGGCGAGCCCGTAGCGGCGGTGCCCAGTTTTGTGCGTTTCGGCTCCTGGATAGGCGGGGACCGCGACGGCAACCCCTATGTCACCGCCGAGATCACCGAATGGACCGTGCATACCCAGATGCGCACCGCACTGGAGGAGTATGTCGGCCGTGTGCGCGAACTGCGCCAGACGCTCACGCACAGCCTCGACTGGTGCCGTTTGAGCGCGCCGTTCAAGAAGCGCCTGAAGCACTACGAGAGCGAATACGCCGAGCAGGTGTACCGCGGTTCCGCGGCGCGGCAGTACGCCAACGAGCCCTATCGGCGCATGTGCGGTTTCATGCTCGCGCGCCTGGAGGCGAATCTTTCCTACGTGAGCCAGTGCCTGGCGGGCATGCCGGCCATCCGCAGCCAGCTGGCCTACGACGCCGCCGGGGAGTTCCTGCGCGATCTGTACCTGGTGCGGAATTCGCTCGTCGCCGACGGCGACCGCATCATCGCCAACCAGGAACTGCGCAAGCTCATTCGCCTGGTCGAGAGCTTCGGTTTCCATCTCCTGCAGCTCGACATCCGCCAGGAGTCCACCGTGCACAGCCGCGCCGTGGCGGCGGTACTGAGCCTGATCGATCCGGACTACGACTATGCCGGCGCCGACGAGGCGGCGCGCCAGGCGCGCCTGTCGGCCTGGATCGCGCACATCGATCCCATCAGCTTCGATGAGAGCGCGCTCGACGCCGAGGCGCGCGAGACGCTGGAAGTGTTCCGCCGCGTGGCCAAGCTGCGCGCCGAGGTGGGGGCGGAGACTTTCGGCGCTTATGTCATCTCCATGACCCACGCCGCCTCCCATGTCCTGGAAGTGCTGTTCCTCGGGCGCCTGGTGGAGTTGTGCGGCTACCGCGGCGGCGCTTGGCATTGCCATCTGATGGTGGCGCCGCTGTTCGAGACCATCGAGGATTTGCGCCAGAGCGACGCCATTTTGCAGACGTTGTTCGCCAACAAGGGCTATCGCGCGCTGCTGGCCGCGAACGGCAACCGCCAGGAGGTGATGCTGGGCTATTCGGATTCCTGCAAGGACGGCGGCATCCTCGCGTCCACCTGGAATCTCTACCAGGCGCAGCTTTCCATCATCGCGCTGACGCGCCGGCACGGCATCGAATGCCGCTTGTTCCATGGCCGCGGCGGCACCGTGGGGCGCGGCGGCGGACCCACCCACGAGGCCATCCTGTCGCAGCCGCCGGGCACCGTGAACGGCGAGATCAAGTTCACCGAGCAGGGCGAGATGCTCTACTACAAATACAGCAACCCGGAGACCGCCGCCTACGAAATCGGCATGGGCGCCACCGGCCTCATCAAGGCCAGCTGCACCGCCCTGGCTCACGGTCGCGTGGAATATCCGCAGGCCTATCTGGATTTGATGGCCGGCCTGGCGCGCAGCGGCGAGGCGGCCTACCGGCAGCTCACGGAACGCACGCCGAACTTCCTGGATTATTTCTACGACGCCACGCCGGTGTCGGAAATCGGCTCGCTTAACATGGGCTCGCGCCCCTCGCATCGCAAGAAGGCCGATCGCTCCATGGGCTCGATCCGCGCCATCCCCTGGGTGTTCGGCTGGGCGCAGTCGCGCCACACCTTGCCGGCCTGGTACGGCATCGGCGCCGCCCTGAGCGAGGCCGGCGCGGCCCGGCTGCCGCTGCTGCAGGAAATGTACGCGCGCTGGCCGTTTTTCCGCGCTCTGCTGTCCAACGTGCAGATGTCGCTGGCCAAGGCCGACATGGAAATCGCCGGCGAGTATGCGCGCCTGTCCAAGGCGAAGAACGCCCGCGACATCTATGAGGCCATCGCGGCGGAATTCGACGCCACCGTGGCCTGGGTCAAGCGCGTCGCGGGCAGCGACAATCTGCTGGAGGAAAACCCGGCCCTGGCCGTTTCCCTGGCGCGCCGCAAGCCCTATATGGATCCCCTCAACCACATCCAGGTCCGGCTCTTGGCGCGCTACCGCGACACCGGCCTGACGGAGCGGGAAAGGGAGGCCTGGCTGCTGTCGCTGAAGCGCTCCATCAATGCCATCGCCAACGGCATGCGCAATACGGGGTAGCGGCCTGCCGCAGGCAGGTCGGTGAATCTACGCATTCCCATCGGGGTTTTTGGTTTTTTACAGCTTTTTTACGCTAACACCTCTTCTCTTTTCAGAAAATATTCGCCCGGCGGACTAACCTATATTTGAGTCCAATGCCCGGGAAAAAGCCGTGGATATTTTCTACCTGCTGCTGATCGCCTTCCTGTTCGCGTTGACGGGCGTCCTGATCCCGCTGTTCGAACGTCTCATGGGAAGGAAGTGACGTGAACATTTTTTACGTGATCGGTGCCCTGGCAGCAGTCGCCCTGATGGTCTACCTCCTCTACGCTCTGTTCCGCGCGGAGGACTTCTGATGACCACCGAATTCTTCGTGCTGCTGGCGGTTCTGCTGGCGGCATTGCTGGCGACCGTCAGGCCCTTGGGGCGCTACTTTGCCTGGATCATGGAGGGCCGCCCCGCGTGGGCGCCTCTGGCCGCCGTCGAAACGCGCCTGCTGCGGCTCTGCGGGGTCGACGACGGCGAGATGGACTGGCGCCAGTATGGCTATGCCCTGCTCATCTTCAGCGCCATCGGCACCGTCGCGCTCTATGCGCTGCAACGCCTACAAGGGTGGTTGCCGCTCGATCCGCAACACTTCGGCGCCGTGAGCCCGGATTCGAGCTTCAATACCGCGATCAGTTTCGTCACCAACACCAACTGGCAGGGCTATGCCGGCGAGTCCACCATGAGCTACCTGACCCAGATGCTCGGCCTCGCGGTACAGAACTTCCTCTCCGCCGCCTCGGGCATCGCCGTGGCCTTCGTTCTCATCCGCGGCCTCGCGCGCCATAGCACTCGGCTGCTCGGCAATTTCTGGAAGGATTTGTACCGCATCACCGCCTATGCCTTGCTGCCCATCTCTTTCGTGCTGGCGTTGGTGCTGGTGAGCCAGGGCGTGATCCAGAATTTCTCCGCCTATCAAAACGTCACCACGCTGGAGCCGACCACCTACGCCGCGCCCAAGCTGGATGCAGCGGGACAGCCCGTCAAGGGCGCTGATGGCCAGGTCGTCAACCAGACCGTCATCGTCCCGCAGCAGACCATCGCCATGGGGCCGGTCGCCTCGCAGGAGGCGATCAAGGAACTGGGCACCAACGGCGGCGGATTCTTCAACGCCAATTCGGCCCATCCCTACGAGAACCCCAACGCGCTCACCAACTTCCTGGAAATGCTCGCCGTGCTGCTGATCCCGGCGGCGCTGGTCTACACCTTCGGCTACGCGGTAGGCGACACCCGTCAGGGCTGGGCGCTGCTCGCGGCCATGGCGCTGGTGTTCGCCGTCGCGGTCACTCTCCTTGCTGCCGCCGAGCACCAGGGCAACCCGGCCATCGGCGCCCTGGGCGTCGACCAGGCGCACACCGCCCTGCAGTCAGGCGGCAACATGGAAGGCAAGGAGACGCGCTTCGGCATCGCTGCCTCGGTGCTGTTCGACGCCGTGACCACCGCCACCTCCTGCGGCGCGGTGAACTCCATGATCGACTCCTACACGCCGCTGGGCGGCATGGTGCCCATGGCCCTCATCCAGCTCGGCGAAGTTATCTTCGGCGGCGTCGGTTCGGGCCTTGCCGGTATGTTGGTATTTGCCCTGGTGGCCGTGTTCATCGGCGGCCTGATGGTGGGACGCACCCCCGAATACGTCGGCAAGAAGATCGAGGCCTTCGACATGAAGATGCTGTCGATCGCCGTCTTGCTCATGCCCATCCTGGTGCTGGTCGGAACCGCCCTGGCGGCCGTGCTGCCGGCAGGCGTGGCCGGCCTGGCCAATCCCGGGGCGCATGGTTTTTCCGAAATGCTCTATGCCTTCACCTCGGCAGCCAACAACAACGGCAGCGCGTTCGCCGGCCTGTCCGCCAATACGCCGTTCTACAACATCCTGCTGGGCGTGGCGATGCTGTTGGGCAGGTTCGCGGTCATCGTGCCCATCCTGGCACTGGCCGGCTCACTCGCCGCCAAAAAGCGCATTCCTCCCGGCAGCGGCACCATGCCCACGCACGGCGCGCTGTTCATCAGCCTGCTCATCGGCACGCTGTTTCTGGTCGGTGCGCTCAACTTCTTCCCCGCCTGGGCGTTGGGGCCGATCGTCGAACAGCTCAGCCCGCTGCCCGTGCACTGAAAGACATTGCATCATGACGCGCAAGACGCTTACCCTGTTCGACCGCAGCCTGGTCAGGCCCGCCCTGCTGGAATCCCTGCGCAAGCTGGATCCCCGCGTGCAGTGGCGCAACCCGGTGATGTTCGTCGTCTATATCGGCAGCCTGTTCACCAGCGCGCTGTGGGTGCAGGCGCTGGTAAGCCGGGGCGAAGCGCCGGCGTGGTTCATCGGTGCGGTGACGCTTTGGCTGTGGTTTACGGTGCTGTTCGCCAACTTTGCCGAAGCGCTCGCCGAGAGCCGCGCGCGCGCCCAGGCGGCTTCGCTGCGCGGCATGAAGAAGACGGTGACGGCAAAGAAGCTCAAGGAAGCCCGCCATGGCCCGTGGACGGTCGTGCCTGGCGACAATCTCCGCCGCGACGACATCGTCCTGATCGAAGCAGGCGACTTCGTACCCTGCGACGGCCAGGTGATCGAAGGCGTGGCCTCGGTGGATGAAAGCGCCATTACCGGCGAATCCGCCCCGGTCATCCGCGAATCCGGCGGCGACTTCTCGGCGGTGACCGGCGGCACGCGCGTGCTGTCCGACTGGGTGATCGTGCGCTGCACCGCCGATCCCGGCGAATCCTTTCTCGACCGCATGATCGCCCTGGTGGAGGGCGCCAAGCGGCGCAAGACGCCCAATGAAATCGCCCTGACCATCCTGCTGGTGGCCCTGACCCTGGTATTTCTCTTAGTGACCGCGACCCTGTTGCCGTTTTCGGTTTACTCGGTGAATGCGGCTCATGCGGGCCTGCCCGTCACCCTCACGGTGCTGGTCGCGCTGCTGGTATGCCTGATCCCCACCACCATCGGCGGGCTGCTCTCGGCCATCGGCGTGGCCGGCATGGGGCGCATGCTGCTGGCCAACGTGGTGGCTACTTCCGGCCGCGCCATCGAGGCCGCCGGCGATGTGGATGTGCTGCTGCTGGACAAGACCGGCACTATCACCCTGGGCAACCGCCAGGCCACTGCCTTTCTGCCGGCGCCGGGTGTGGATGAAAAGGACCTGGCCGATGCCGCCCAGCTCGCCTCCCTGGCGGACGAAACGCCCGAGGGGCGCAGCATCGTCGTGCTGGCCAAGCGGTTCGCCCTGCGCGAGCGCCAGGTGCATGAGCTGGAGGCCAGCTTCGTGGCCTTCTCCGCGCACACGCGCATGAGCGGCGTGGATCTGCCGCAGCGCCAGATACGCAAGGGCGCTGCCGATGCCATGCGCGCCTGGATGGAAAGCCAGAGCGGCAGCTACCCGCAAGCCGTGGTGCAGGCCGTGGACACGATATCGCGGCGCGGCAGCACGCCGCTGGTGGTCGCCGAGGTCTATCAGGGCAAGCCTCGCGTGCTGGGCGTGATCGAATTGAAGGACATCGTCAAGGGCGGCATCAAGGAGCGTTTCGCCCAGTTGCGCCGCATGGGCATACGCACGGTGATGATCACCGGCGACAACCGCCTCACGGCCGCAGCCATCGCCGCCGAGGCCGGAGTGGATGATTTCCTCGCCGAGGCCACGCCGGAAAACAAACTCGAATTGATCCGCAAGACCCAGGCCGAAGGCCGGCTGGTGGCCATGACCGGCGACGGCACCAACGACGCCCCGGCGCTGGCGCAGGCCGACGTCGCCGTGGCCATGCACAGCGGCACCCAGGCGGCCAAGGAAGCGGGCAACATGGTGGACCTGGACTCCAACCCAACCAAGCTCATCGAAGTGGTGGAAATCGGCAAGCAGATGCTGATGACGCGCGGTGCGCTCACCACCTTCAGCATCGCCAACGACGTCGCCAAGTACTTCGCCATCCTTCCGGCCGCCTTCGTCGCCACCTATCCGCAGTTGGGCGCGCTGAACATCATGCATCTGACCTCGCCGGACTCGGCCATACTCTCGGCGGTGATCTTCAACGCCCTTATCATCGTCGCGCTGATTCCGCTGGCGCTCAAGGGCGTGCGCTATCGGGCGCTGGGCGCCGATGCGGTGCTGGCGCGCAATCTGCTGATTTACGGCCTGGGCGGCGTGGCGGTGCCTTTCATCGGCATCAAGCTCATCGACCTGCTGCTGACTGCCATGGGTTGGTACTGAATCGACCGCACGAGGAAATCCATGAAACACTTGCGCCCCGCCTTGAGCTTGTTCTTGCTGCTTACCGTATTGACCGGCCTGATTTATCCGCTCGCCGTCACCGGCCTGGCCCAGGCACTGTTTCCCTGGCGCGCCAACGGCTCGCTGCTGGCGGTTGACGGCCACGCGGTGGGCTCGGCCCTGATCGGCCAGAATTTCACCACGCCCGGCGATTTCTGGGGGCGCCCATCCGCCACCTCGCCTTACCCCGACAACGCACAGGCCTCCGGCGGCTCCAACCTGGGCCCCACCAACCCGGCGCTGATCGACGCCGTGCAGGCCCGCATCGCCGCCTTGCGCGCGGCGGACCCGGACAACCATGCGCCGATTCCGGTGGATCTGGTCACCGCCTCGGGCAGCGGACTGGATCCGCAGATTTCGCTTGCCGCCGCGTATTATCAGGCGCCCCGGGTGGCGCGCGCCCGGCACTTGCCGCTGGCTGATGTCGAGGCCTTGATTGCCAGAAATGCGCACTGGCCGTGGCTGCACCTGTTTGGTACGCCGCGGGTCAATGTGCTGGAATTGAACCTCGCCCTGAACGCGCTCCGCGCCAAACCCATTGACTGAGCCGGATCAACGCCCCTCCCCCGACGCCCTGCTGGCGCAAGTCCAGCAAGAGGAGGCCCAGGCCAAGCGCGGCAAGCTGAAGATCTTCTTCGGCGCCTGCGCCGGCGTCGGCAAGACCTACGGCATGCTGTCGGCCGCGCGCCAACTGCGCGAGCAGGGGCGCGATGTGGTGGTGGGCGTGGCCGAAACCCACGGCCGCAGCGAGACGGCGGCCCTGCTCGAAGGCCTGGAAATGCTGCCCCTGCGTGAGCTGGCCTACCGCGGCAGCACGCTGCGCGAGTTCGATCTGGATGCGGCACTGCAACGCCGTCCCGAAGTGATCCTGGTGGACGAGCTGGCGCACAGCAATGCGGCCGGCTCGCGCCACCTCAAACGCTGGCAGGACGTGGCGGAGCTGCTCGACGCCGGCATCGACGTCTACAGCACCCTCAACGTCCAGCACCTGGAAAGCCTCAACGACGTGGTCGGCGGCGTCACCGGCATCCGCGTGCAGGAAACCGTGCCCGACCGCGTGTTCGACCATTGCGAGGAAGTCCTGCTGGTGGACCTGCCGGCCGACGACCTGTTGGCCCGGCTCAAACGCGGCCAGGTCTATCTGCCCGAGCAGGCGCGCCATGCCGCGGAAAATTTCTTCCGCAAAGGCAATCTCATCGCCCTGCGCGAGCTGGCGCTGCGGCGCACCGCGGAACGGGTCGATGAGCAGATGCAGGGGGTGCGCCGCACGATCTTCCAAAGCCCGGTATGGCAGACCGGCGACAGCCTGCTCGCCTGTGTCGGCCCCGAAGACACGGACGGCCGCGTCGTGCGGACGGCAGCACGCTTGGCTGTCCGCCGCCAGGCCGAATGGCATTGCGTCTATGTGGAAACGCCCCGCCTGGAACGCCTGCCGGCCGCGCGCCGGGAGGCCGTGCTGGCTACCCTGAAGCTTGCCGAGCAGTTGGGCGCCGAAACCGCGGTGCTCGCCGCACGGGACGCGCCTGCTGCGGTGCTGGATTACGCGCGCCAACACAACCTCGGCCGCCTCGTGCTGGGGCGCGGGTCGCACAGCGGGCGTTGGAGCTGGCAGTCTTTCCTGCGCCGCCTGGGGCAGCTCGCCAGCGACGTCGATATCCTCACCGTGGCCCGCCAGCCCGCCGCCGCTGCGCCGCCACCGGGCATGGCGCCGTCGCGCACGCCGCGCAGCCCCCCGCGCCACTATGCCTATGCCGTAGCCGTGTGCGTGGCGATCACGCTGGTGGCCGCGCCGCTGCCGCCCTATATCGACCGGGCCAACATCGTCATGCTGTTTCTGCTTGGCGTGGTGGGGATGGCCTATCGCTTCGGCCGCGGCCCCTCGATCCTGACGGCCGTGCTGGGCGTGCTGTCCTTCGATTTCTTTTTTGTGCCGCCCCGCTTCACCTTTGCCGTCAGCGATGTGCAATACCTGCTCACTTTCATGGTCATGCTCATCGTCGGCTTCATCACCGGCCATTTGACATCGAGCCTGCGCTACGAGGCCCGCATGGCGCGCTATCGAGAAGGGCGGGCGCGCAACCTGTATGAGCTGGCCAAGGCGCTGTCCTCGGCCTTGACCGAGGAACAGGTCATCGACATCAGCACCCGCAGCCTGCAAGCCAGCTTCCAGACCCGCACGCGCATCCTCCTGCCCGATGAGGCAGGGAAGCTGCATGCCGACCCCGCACACGCTGCCGACATCGATCTTGGCGTGGCCCAGTGGTGTTTCGATCACAAGGAACCGGCGGGCGCGGGCACCGGCAGCCTCCCCGGCCATCCGCACCAATACCTCCCCCTCGTTGCGCCCATGCGCGTGCGCGGCGTGCTGGTGGTGAATCAGGATGCCGCGCAGATGCCGCTGCCGCCCGAGCAGCAGCGCCTGCTGGACGCCTTTGCGGCGCTCATCGGCATTGCGCTCGAACGCATCCATTTCGTCACCGTGGCGCGCGACACCCTGGTGAAGATGGAGTCGGAACGCCTGCGCAACGCCCTCCTGGCGGCGCTTTCGCACGATTTGCGCACGCCGCTCACCGCCCTGGTCGGGCTCGCGGAAACGCTGTCGTTGAGCATGGCCGAGGGCACGCCCCAGCAGCGTGTCCAGGTCGAGGCCATCGGGGGTCAGGCGCGCGCCACCTTCCGCATCGTCGACAACCTATTGCAGATGGCCCGCCTGGAATCCGGCCAGGTCAAGCTGCGGCGCGACTGGCAGTCTATGGAGGAAATCGCCAGTGCCGCGCTGCGCGAGGCAAGCGGCCTGCTCGCCGGCCATCCAGTGAGCGTGGCCTTGCCGGCCGATCTGCCCCTGGTGCGCTGCGACGCGCTGCTCATCGAGCGCGTATTGGTGAACCTGCTGGAGAACGCGGCGAAATATACGCCACAGGGGACGACGGTGGGCGTGGCCGCCCGCAGCAGCGACGATGCGCTGGAGGTGGAAGTCTGGGACGGCGGCCCCGGCCTACCGCCTGGGCAGGAAGAGGCCATCTTCGAGCGCTTTGCGCGCGGCGACCGGGAAACGGCCGTGCCCGGCGTGGGACTGGGACTTGCCATCTGCCGAGCCATCGTGGAGGTTCACGGCGGGCGCATACGTGCGGACAACAGAGCGGAGGGCGGCGCCCGCTTCCGCTTTACTTTGCCGCTGGAGGCGCAGCCGGAGGCCATCGAGGAAGGAGAATGACCAGCGACCACAAGCCCGGCATCCTGGTGGTGGAAGACGAGCGGGAAATCCGCCGCTTCGTCAAAACCGCCATCGAGGGCCAGGGCTATCGCGTGTTCGAGGCCGACACCGTGGCGCGTGGTCTTGTCGAAGCCGGCACCCGCAAGCCCGAACTCATCATCCTGGACCTGGGCCTGCCCGACGGCGACGGGCTGGATCTCATCCGCGGCGTGCGCGCCTGGAGCGGCCTGCCCATCATCGTCCTGTCCGCCCGCATCGATGAGAGCGACAAAGTGGAAGCCCTCGACCTCGGCGCCAACGATTATTTGAGCAAGCCCTTCGGCATCGCCGAACTGCTGGCCCGGGTGCGTGCCGCCCTGCGGCGCCAGCCGCAACTGAGCGGAACCGAGACCAAGGTGGAATTCGGCGACGTCAGCGTGGACCTGGCGGCGCGCCGCATCGTCAAGAACGGCACGGAAGTACATCTCACCCAGCGCGAATATCGCCTGCTGCTCACCCTGCTCAGCCACGCGGGCAAGGTGCTCACCCACCGCCAACTGCTGCGCGAAGTGTGGGGGCCGCCCTATGTGGAGCACGGCCACTACCTGCGCATCTACATGGGCCACCTGCGCCACAAGCTGGAGGACGATCCGGCGCAGCCGAGATTTTTTCTCACCGAGACGGGCGTCGGCTATCGTTTTTTACCCGAGGTTGATTGAAAAAGCATGGTTTCGCATCGGAAAACTTGCCAGGTAATCGACGTGTGCAATCGGCCGAATCGGTTCTTGGGATGACCTTGTTCAGCGCTATACGCCTACGAACCCAGTCAAAGTGGAAGCCGCCTCGGCAAGTGTTCGATTCCGAAGGACCACAATGCGCTCGGCAATCCAGTTTCCAATCACTTCACCAATTCCATCAACCTCCCGTAGCTGTTCACCACGTCGTACTTCACTTGCTCCGAGGTGATTTTGGCGAAGAACTTTCGCGCGCATTCGATCTTGGCCTCTTCGATCTTTCGCAGTTCCATGGAGGACATGGAGCCTTTCGTTTCCGCGACGAAGAAGACGTGCTTCACCTTGCCCGATTGGAAGGCGATTGCCCAGTCGGGATTGTAGTTTCCCACCGGTGGGGGGATATAGAAGGTACGGGGAAGCTTGGCGTACACGACGACTTCCGCACTGGCATCGAGTTCGCCGACGAACGTTCGTTCGTTTGTCGAATCGGTGAACACGTAGTCGTAGATGTGGCGAGGTTCTGCCGCCGCTGCACGCCTTGCAGGTTCTCCAGCAACTGGGCGGGCGGCAGGGCAATCTTGTCGTTGGCAAAACCGTCGCCCTCAAAACCGGTGAGGGCCATGGAACTGCCTGCCGCGGCGCGGCCCGGATCGATGGCGTACTTGAAACCACGGCTCTTCGGCTGACCGGCAAAGCAATCCACCACCGCCCTGACGGCGTCTGTTTGGTAAGCCTGTTGCTTGAATTTCAGTTTCATCGATAACCCGGCGATTTCTTAGTACCCCTACTATTACCCCTATATGGAGGTAATTACCCCTTCTTCTTCCACACTGCTGCAGGCCCACGCCCCTGGCAAATCAACACGCCGGCTGTCTGCTGTTCGCGCAGTACGCGCCGGACCATGTCCCGGCTTACGCCGGGGCAGGACTGTTCCAGCGCGCTGATGGCGAATCCCTTGCCGGGCACTGCGGTCAACCGCTCGATGCTCGCCAGCACGAGTTCCCGCTTCGAGCCGCGCGGCGCAACCGTTTGCCCTACCCGCTCCTCGAACTCCCGGTAGGCGGACTTGAGAATCGACAGCACGTAGTTGATGAACGGCCAGGGGTCGTGCCTGCCCTCGTGCCAGCCCTGGGAGCTTTGCTCCAGGGTCTCGTAGTAACGGTCCTTGTTCTGCTCCACCAGCCGCTCCAGGCTGATGTAGCGGCCCACCTCGTAGCCCAGGTGGCTGCTTTGCAGCAGCCACAACAACCGGGACACGCGCCCGTTGCCGTCTCGGAACGGATGGATGCAAAGAAAATCCAGATTGAACGCCGCCAGCAAGATCACAGGTGGCGCCCAGCGCTGATCGATGCCAGACGCCCACTCGGATACCAATGTCGCCATGTGGCGCGGGGTCTCCGCCGCCGGCACGGTCTTGAAGCGCACGCGCTCGCGGCCGTCGACATGGCGCTCGATGATGTCGCCGTCTTTCTCCTTGTACTTGCCTGCATCCCATATCTGCCCCCGGGCCATGGCGTGCAGTTGTTTGATCGATTCTTCCGTGACCCCTATGCCATCGGCCTGGCTATGAATCCATGCCAGAGCATCCCGATAGCCGCGCACTTCCTCCTCGTCGCGATCGCGGAACAGCGGCTTGGGCGCCACCAGCACCTCACGAATGCGCGACGCTTCCACCGCCACACCCTCGATGCGGTTGGACGACACGGCGCTTTCGATCAAGGCATGCTCGCGCAACACCTTCAGCCGTTGCGGCGACTGGTGGGTGAAAAGCGCCTGCTTGCCGCGAAACTCGCCCAGGTCCGACAGATACCAGGCGGTCGTGGCCGGAACCTGCAACTGTCCGGAGGCGAATAGCCGTAGCGTGTGCATCGGTTAAACGGAATCGTTGCCGTCCGTACTGACTGCGGCAAACTGCTGCATCGGGGCGCGGCTGCGATTCGAACGGAAGATCGCTTTCTGCCGCATCCACTCTGCACATTCCTTGGCGATGGCCCGCTGGGTGAGTTCATTGCGAAGACGCACTTCAAACTCACTGCCGTAGAGGCTGCGCTCGCGCTCAAGCTTTGGAATATGAAATTCGCGATGCTCCTTTTTGAGGCGGTCGGTAGCATCGTCTGGAACGAAGGTCGGCGACGTGAAAATAAACTGGAGGGAATCAATGGTCTCCAACTCCGCTTTCAGCGCTTCGAAGGCGAAGATCGAGAAACATGAAGCAGCAATCCTGAGCTTGGATCCAGGGCGAACAACCTGCTTCAGATCATCGCCGAGGAGACGATTGATGTTGTCGAGTATTTCCATCGGCCAATTTGCAGCCCCGAGACGTTGTACGAACTAATATTGGTGTCGGATCACCGCTCACAGTAAGCTATCGAACCCAACTCGGTCTCGCAGTCTGATTAATATTTTTTGCATGCGACCGACCCCTGGCAAAGCCTTACCGGAATCAATTGTATCCGACGCCATGAAACCTGCATGATCACAGGGCTTAGGGGGACAGTCCTGTTTCCAGGGCGCCATTGTCTCACTCAAAATAAAGGCCGGTACTGAAGCGTGCGGCCAAACCCGAACGTACGGCAACTCTACTGCGAAGTTGCAGATTTACTTTG
Source organism: Pseudomonadota bacterium (assembly GCA_021802555.1). Lineage (GTDB taxonomy): Bacteria > Pseudomonadota > Gammaproteobacteria > Burkholderiales > Thiobacillaceae > JAJXXS01. Next base: position 56,033 of record JAJZRU010000013.1, on the reverse strand, counting down.
CCGAAGCAGGAGGCCGCCATTCATCGAGCCCAACATCGCGACGGTGGCTATCCGCATGTTGCTGACGTTGCGCTTTAGATAACCCAAGAACGGCTCTGGCCGATCTGCCGTCCGTGTGCAACCGCGCTGGACGATTCCTCCCCACTTGAATTGCCGCCCTTGGATGTCCTGGAGGTTTTTCAGTTGCCTCAGAGTTCGACCTGGGTCCCCAGCTCGATGACGCGGTTGGGCGGGATCTTGAAGAAGTTCATGGTGTGCTGGGCGTTGCGTGCCATGGAAACGAAAACCTTTTCGCGCCACAGCGCCATGCCCGGCAGTTTGGTGGCAATGAGCGTCTCGCGGCTGAGGAAGAAGGATGTCTCCAGCAGGTTGAAGGGCTCGCCGCAGTGGTCGCATTCCGCCAGCGCGGCGGGAATGTCAGGCTCGTCCTTGAAGCCGTAGTGCAGCGTGAGCTGCAGGAAGTTGTGTCCCAGATCCTTGACCTCGTAGCGCTCCTTGGTCGCCACGAAAGGCACGTCCTCGGTGCGCGAGGTGAGGAAGACCACGCGCTCGTGCAGCACCTTGTTGTGGGCCAGGTTGTGCAACAGGGCGGGGGGGGCGACGTCGTTGTGCGAGCTGAGGAACACCGCCGTGCCGGGCACGCGCGTGGGCGGATATTCGTTCAGGTTGGCGAGGAAGGGTTCCAGCGCGATGGACTGGTGCTGCAGGCGGTCGCGCACCAGGGCGCGGCCGCGCTTCCAGGTGGAGAGCATGACGAAGAGCGCGAGGCCGATGAGCAGCGGGAACCAGCCGCCGTGGGGGATCTTCAGCAGGTTGGCGCTGAAGAAGGCCAGGTCGACGATGAGGAAGACCGCCAGCCCGCCGTAGGTGAGATAGGGGTTCCAGCGCCAGAGATAGCGCACCACGACGAAGCCGAGGATGGTGCTGATGAGCATGGTGCCGGTCACCGCCGTGCCGTAGGCCGCGGCTAGGCCGCTGGAGGAGCCGAAGCCCAGCACCAGCAGGATCACGCCCACATAAAGGGCGGCGTTGACCGCCGGAATATAGATCTGGCCGATCTGCTGCACCGAAGTGTGGAGGATGTTCAGGCGCGGCAGGTAGCCCAGCTGGATGGCTTCGCGGGTGAGCGAATAGGCGCCGGTGATGACGGCCTGAGAGGCGATGACGGTGGCGATGGTGGCGAGCAGGGTCAGCGGCAGGATGCCCCAGGCCGGAGCCTGCAGGAAGAAGGGATTGCTGATGGCCTGCGGATTCAGGATCAGCAGGGCCCCCTGGCCGAAATAGCTCAGCACCAGGGCAGGCATGACCCAGGCGAACCAGCCCAGGCGGATGGGCTGCTTGCCGAAATGTCCCATGTCGGAATAGATCGCCTCGGCCCCCGTCACCGCCAGCACCACCGTGCCGAGGATGATGAAGCCGAGGATGCCGTGTTCGAGGAAGAAGCGCAGCCCGTACATGGGGTTGAGCGCCAGCAACACCTGCGGCGCATGGACGACGTGCCACAGGCCGAGCAGGGCGATGACAACGAACCAGAACGCCATGACGGGGCCGAACAGCCGCCCCACGCTGTGGGTGCCCTTGCGCTGCATGAAGAACAGCAGCGACAGGATGATGATGGACAGCGGCTCCACCAGGGGGCTCAGGCCGGAATCCGCGGCGGACAGGCCTTCCACGGCGGAGAGCACGGAAATCGCCGGCGTGATCATGCCGTCGCCGTAGAACAGCCCGGCGCCGAACAGGCCCAGGGTGAGCAGCAGCCAGTTGAGCCGCGGCCGCGTGCGCGTCGCCTGCTGCACCAGGGCCATCAGGGCCATGATGCCGCCTTCGCCCTTGTTGTCGGCCTGCATGATGAAGACCACGTACTTGAGCGAGACGACGATGGTCAGCGCCCAGAAGATGAGCGACAGGGTGCCCAGGATGTTGTCCGCCGTGACCGGCAGGGGATGGGTGCCGGCGAAGATTTCCTGCACGGTGTAAAGCGGGCTGGTGCCGATGTCGCCGTACACGACGCCGAGCGCGCCCACTGCCATGGCGGCCAGGCTGCGTTTGCGCGCTTGATCGTCCAAAGCCGGCGCCGGATTCATTGTCATCGCTTCTGCTTGCCCGGATCGGGAGGGCTTATTGTAGCCTGTTCACTTTGTGCCGCCGATGGCGCGAGGGCGCGCACGCATTCCGCCACCAGGGCCGGGCCGCGGTAGATGAGCCCCGTGTAGAGCTGCACCAGGCGGGCGCCGGCGGCGATTTTCTCCCGCGCGTCGTCCCCATGGCAGATGCCGCCCACGCCGATGACGGGAATCTCGCCCTGGAGTTTTTGCGCCAGGCTTTGCACCACCGCGGTGGCGCGCGCGCGCAGCGGCGCGCCGGAGAGGCCGCCGGTTTCCTCGGAATGGGGCAAGCCCTGCACCCCCTCGCGCGCCAGCGTCGTGTTGGTGGCGATCACGCCCTCGATGCGGTGGCGGCGCAAGAGATCGGCGATGGCGGCGATGTCCTCCTCCTGCAAATCGGGTGCGATTTTCACGGCCAGGGGCACGGTCTTGCCATGGCGCTGGGTCAGTTCCCGCTGGCGTGCCTTGAGGGCCGCCAGCAGATGATCCAGTGCATCCTCTTGCTGCAGGTCGCGCAGACCCTGGGTATTGGGCGAGGAGATGTTGACCGTGACGTAACGGGCATAAGGATACACGGCCTCCAGGCAGGCCAGATAATCCTCCGCCGCGCGCGCCAGGGGGGTGTCGAAATTCTTGCCGATGTTGATGCCCAGGATGCCGCGATGGCGGCTGGCGCGCACGTTGGCCACCAGGGCGGCCACGCCGGCATTGTTGAAACCCATGCGGTTGATGAGGGCTTGGGCGGCGGGCAGGCGGAACAGGCGCGGGCGCGCATTGCCGGGCTGCGGCCGCGGCGTTACGGTGCCGATTTCAAGAAAGCCGAAGCCCAGCGCCCCCAGTGCGTCGATGTGCTCGCCGTTCTTGTCCAGGCCCGCCGCCAGGCCCACGGCATTGGGGAAGCGCAGGCCCATGACTTCCACCGGCGCGTCCGGCGGCGCGGGACACGCCAGGCGCAGCAGGCCCAGGGCGTGGGCGCGATCCAGCGCCGCAAGACTCAGGCGGTGAGCGTCTTCGCCGTCGAGGGCGAACAACGCGGGGCGCAACAGGGCATACAGCATGGCGGGTTCGTTGGATATCGTTGTGGCCTGAGCGGGGTCCGCGGGCCGCAGACGCGCATTATATGCGCGTCCTTGGGGGCGCAAGGGCGTAAAATCCTGGTTTCGGCCTCCGCGTTTGCCGTCAGGGCGCCCCGGCGCTGGCTGCGCCCTGTTCCGCCATCATGCAGTAGAGGAATCCCCCATGTCCCTGGTACGCCGACCCATAAATTTCGCTATGTTCGACACGCCCCGCATCGCCGATTGCTTTGTCGCTCATCCTCGCCATAGCTACGGCTATGGCTACGGTTCGCTTCGCGCACTCGGCGCCCGGGTGCGCGTCTCGGCATGAACGCAAACTTATGGGTCGGCGTACTAGCCCGCGAAGTCGCGCGCCGCCGCACCTTTGCCATCATTTCCCACCCCGACGCCGGCAAGACCACGCTGACCGAGAAGCTGCTGCTGTTCGCCGGCGCCATCCAGATCGCCGGCAGCGTCAAGGCGCGCAAGGCGAGCCGCCACGCCACCTCGGACTGGATGGAAATCGAGAAGCAGCGCGGCATTTCGGTGGCCAGCTCGGTGATGCAGATGGAGTATCGCGACTGCGTCATCAACCTGCTGGACACCCCCGGCCACCAGGATTTTTCCGAGGACACCTACCGCGTGCTGACGGCGGTGGACGCCGCGCTCATGGTGATCGACGCCGCCAACGGCGTGGAATCGCAGACCCTGCGCCTGCTGGAAGTCTGCCGCGCGCGCAACACGCCCATCATCACTTTCGTCAACAAGCTGGACCGCGAAGTGAAGGAGCCGCTCGCCCTGCTCGACGAGATCGAGCAGGTGCTGGGCATGCCCGCCGTGCCCTTCACCTGGCCGGTGGGCATGGGCAGCCGCTTCGGCGGCGTGTTCGACATCCGCGCCGACCGCATGCGCGTGTTCCGCGCGGGGCAGGAGCGCCTCGACGGCGCCGAAGAAACCCTGGAGGGGATAGACAACCCGCAATGCGCGGCGCGCTTCGGCGATGCCTTCGCGCAGGCGCGCGGGGAGATCGAGCTGGTGAGCGGTGCGGCGCCTTTGTTCGATGCGGAAGAATTCGCCGCCGGGCGCCAGACGCCCGTGTTCTTCGGCTCGGCCATCAACAATTTCGGCGTGCGCGAGGTGCTCGACGCGCTGGTGGAATTTGCGCCGCCGCCGGGGGCGCGCCGGGCGCTGCAGCGGCGCGTGCTTCCCACCGAGGACAAATTCTCCGGCGTGGTGTTCAAGATCCAGGCCAACATGGATCCGGCGCACCGCGATCGGGTCGCGTTCGTGCGCATCTGCTCGGGCCGCTTCGAGCGCGGCATGAAGCTGAAGATATGCCGCAACGGCAAGGAGCTGCGCACCAACAACGTGGTGTCCTTCCTGTCGCAGCGGCGCGAGCTGCTGGAGGAAGCCTATGCCGGCGACATCATCGGCATCCCCAATCACGGGCTGCTGCAGCTGGGCGATACCCTCACCGAAGGCGAGACCTTGCAGTTCACCGGCCTGCCTTTCTTCGCGCCCGAGATCTTCCAGAGCGTGGAAGTCGCCGATCCGCTGCGCGCCAAGCAATTGCGCGCCGGGTTGCTGCAACTGGGCGAGGAGGGGGCGATCCAGGTGTTCCGCCCGTACGCCGGCAGCATGCTGCTGCTGGGCGCCGTGGGGGCGCTGCAATTCGAAGTCATCGCCCACCGCCTCAAGCACGAGTACGGCGTGGAGGCGCGCTTCGCCGGCTCCAAGTATCAAGTGGCGCGCTGGGTCACCAGCCGCGATGCGGCGGAGATGAAGCGCTTCATCGACGGCAATGCCCATCGCATCGCCTTCGACGTGGTGGACGCGCCCACCTTCCTGGCGAGCCATCAGGCGGAATTGAACGTGGTGGAGGAACGCTGGGAGAACATCGAATTCCACGCCCTGCGCGAGCACGCGGGGTTGGTGTTCCACGCCGCGCTGCGCGCGGGTTGAGGTATGTCAGCGCGCGCTCAGTTGCCCGCCACGGTCATGCGGCTGACGAGCACGGAGCCGGTCTGGCGCGAGCCGCGGCGGTCCACATCCGTGCCGATGGCGGCGATGTTCCTGAACATGTCCTTGAGGTTGCCGGCGATGGTGATTTCCTCCACCGGATATAGGATTTCGCCGCCTTCCACCCAGTAGCCGGCCGCGCCGCGCGAATAGTCGCCCGTCACCATGTTGGCGCCGTGGCCCAGCAGTTCGGTCACCAGGAGGCCGCTGCCCATTTCCTTGAGCAGGCCGGAGAGATCCTTGTCGCCGGACTGCAGCAGCAGGTTGTGGCTGCCGCCGGCATTGCCGGTGCTGGGCATGCCCAGCTTGCGCGCGGAATAGGTGGACAGGAAATAGCCCTGCACCACGCCGTCCTTCACCACGTCGCGCGCCGCCACGTGCACGCCTTCGCTGTCGAAGGGGCTGCTGCCCATGCCGCGCGGGATGAAGGGGTCTTCGCGCAACTGAACGTGGGGGGCGAAGATTTCCTTGCCCAGGCTGTCGAGCAGAAAGGACGAGCGGCGGTAAAGATTGCTGCCCGACACGGCGCCGACGAAGCTGCCGATGAGGCCGCCGGCGATGGGCGCCTCGAAGACCACGGGACACTGGCGCGTGGTCAGCTTGCGCCCGCCCAGGCGCCGCACGGTGCGCTCGCCGGCGATGCGGCCGACCTTTTCCGCCGCGTCCAGTTCGTCGGCACGGCGCGCCGTGGTGTACCAGTAGTCGCGCTGCATGAGGCCTTTTTCGGCGCCGATCACGGCCACCGACAGGCTGTGGCGCGAGCTGGCGTAGCCGCCCACAAAGCCGAGCGTATTGGCATAGACGAAGTGCGAGCTGTGGGTGGACAGGCTGGCGCCCTCGGAATTCTCGATGCGCTTGTCTACCGCCAGCGCAGCCGCTTCGCAGGCGCGTGCGCGCTCGGCGGCTTCGTCCACGCCGATGTCCCAGGAGTGGTAGAGATCGAGGTCGGGCTGCTCCTGCGCCAGCCAGGCGGCGTCGGGCAGGCCCGCCGCCTCGTCTTCCGCGGTGTAGCGGGCGATGGTGGCGGCCTTCTCCACCGTGGCCTTGATCGCCGCGGGCGTGAGGTCGGAGGTGCTGGCGTGGCCTTTGCGCCGGCCCAGGTACACGGTCACGCCCATGCCCTTGTCGCGGTTGTACTCGATGGTTTCGATCGCGCCCTTGCGCACCGTGACGGTTTGCCCCTGCGCCTCGGAGATTTCCGTGTCGGCGCCGCTGGCGCCGAAATCGCGCGCGTATTCCAGGGCCTGGCGGGCGAGGTCGGCCAGTTGTTCACGGGTGTAGCTGAAAGGGTTGGGCATGACGGGTGGGTTTGGGCGATAAAATCACGATTTTACCCGCCGCGGCCTGGCCGCGCATAACCTTACATGAACGAACCCGAGGCGCCGCTGGCAGCACCCGTCAGCAAGACCTGGCGCAAGCGCCAGATGGAGGATTTGCAGGAATTGGGCGAGGCCCTGGTGAAGCTGCCGCAAAGCCAGTTCGAACAGCTCGCTCTGCCGGAGGACTTGCGCGCGGCGGTGGCCGACTGCCGGCGTTTCACCAAGCACGAAGCCAGACGCCGGCAAATGCAGTTCATCGGCCGCCTCATGCGCGGCCTGGACGCCGAGCCCATACGGGTGCAGCTCGAAGCCCTTCACGGGCAGAACGCGCAGGCCACGGCGCGCCTGCACCGGGCGGAACGCTGGCGCGAGCGCCTGCTGGCGGACGATGATGCGGCGACGGAATTGCTGCGGGATGTGCCCGGCCTCGATTCGACGCGCCTGCGCCAGCTCGTGCGCAGCGCGCGTCAAGAGGCGGTTCTGGACAAGCCGCCGCGCGCTTCACGCGAATTGTTCCGCATGCTGCGCGCGGCCATCGAGGGCCTTGAAGGCGCGGGGGATGCTCAGGGGCGGATGTAGGCCCAGCCTTCGCCTTCGCGCTTCATGATTTCGACCACGCCGCCCGGCACGTAGCCGATGCTCGGCAGCATGTCGGCCTTGGTGAGCTTCTGCGCGTGCATGGTGTTCTCGCAGGCGACGATCTTCACGCCGGCCTTTTCCGCCTGGTCGATGCGGTTGCCCACGATGGAGTCCATCTTGAGCATGTTGATGCCGGGGCCATAGGCGACGATCTCGATTTCGGTGTCGTTCTTGCCCAACACCTTCTGCACGTTGAAAGCATTGTTCAAGGTGAGATTCCATTTGCCCGGGTCGTTGTCGCTGACCTGGAACACCACCTTGTGCTCGGCCGCCTGGGCAGCGTCTGCCAGCAGCGGGCCTCCCAGCAGCGTGGCGGTCATGCCCAGGGTCAGAAGGGCGGATTTGATGGACATCATGCTTAAGTCTCCTCGTAGAGTAGATGGATGCGTCTCCCCCATCGGGGGCGGGGCGTAGTTTACACACACTACGAGGGTAAGGACTGAGGCGGGCGCGGTTTTATTCCGTTGTTTTACCACGCCGGGCCGCGGTGTCGCGCTTCACTCGAATTCGCGGCTGTAGAGCACGTCCACGCCCGACTGGCTGCCGGTCTGGGCCTGCAGGCTCAAGGTCGGGCTCAGGGTGTAGTAGGCCCGCACGAACTGGGTGAGGCCGTCCAGGCTGCGCTCGTAGCGCACGCGGAAGCTGCGCGAGAACTGCTTGCCCAGGCTGACCACCGTCCCGGCCAGGGTGCCGCCGCTGCCGCGGACGTCTATGTTGGACAGCCCGAGTTTCTGCGCCAGGGTGGCTTGCGCGCCGGCGCCGCCGCTCTGGGACAGAAGCGCCGCTGCCGCGGTCTGCAGCAGGGAAAACTGCCCATTGCTGACGCTGTTCAGGCTTTGGCCAAACAGCAGCCAGGAGAGGGCTTCGCTGTCGGGCATGGCGGGGTCGGAGTAGAGGCCGACCCTGGGCTGCTGCGCCGTGCCGGTGAGCGTGACCCCGGCCGTGACCTGGCCTGTCCTGCGCACGGCGAGGATGTCGAGCGCGGGGTCGTCCAGCGGGCCGAAGAAGCTCAATTGGCCGCGCGTGATGTCCAGGCGCTGGCCGTAGGCGGTATAAGTGCCGCGCCCGACCCGGATGGTGCCGCTGGCGGCGGGCAGGCCGCTGCCCTTGAGCTCCAGCCTGCCCAGCAGCTGGGCATCGAGGCCATAGGCCTGGACCAGAAAATCGTCTCCCAGATCGAGGGCGAGATCGAGGTTGACCGGCACGGTCGCGGCGGGCCGGGCGGCCCGGCGCGGACGGCCCAGCACCACCACATCCTTCGACAGGCGCGGACGACTCGCGGCGATGGTGGCGACGCGCGCGCGCACCACCTTGAGCCGGCCCGCGACGGTGAGTTTGCCCTCGTGCAGCTCCAGGCGCGTCGCGCCGCTGACCTGGGCCTGAACGTCGGGACGCGTGAGCAGGGCGAAATCGGCAAAATCCAGATTGAGCAAGGCGCCGCCGGCCTGCCAGTTGCCGCCGCCGCTTACGAGCACGCGGCCCTGCTCGCCGGCGAGCCAGCCCTGGCTGACCTGGATGCGGTTGTGGGCGAGGATCAAATCGAGCACGCCGTCTTTCACACGCACGCCCGGATCGGGGAAGTTCGCCGTGATGTTGTGCACGTCCAGGTGTCCGGACAACTCCGGCGCGGCCAGGCTGCCCTCGGCGCGCAAGTCGAACCCGGCTTGCGCGTTCAACTGCGCGCCCATGGGCAGGGCGGGACGCAGGGCCGCCAGCGTGGGCAGTTGGCCGCGCGCGCGTATCGCCAGGAGAGTGGAGGGCGGCAACGGCCAGAATGCACCGCGCGTTTGCGAGATCCAACCATCGATATTCAGGCGGCCGTAATTCCTGCTGTCGGCCGCCAGCGCGCCTTGCAACCGCTCGCCCGCGCCGGCAAGTTTGACCTCCAGCGTGCTGAGGCCCAGCGCCAGCCGCGGCTTGTGCCAGGCGATATCGCCCTGGCTGCGCGCCAACCGCAGCTCGCCCCGCCATATGCCTGTGTAATCGAGATTCCAACTGCCATCGAGCACCAGGTCGGAGCTGAAGGGCAGCGGTTGCGGCGCCAGCGCGAGCAGGGGCGCGACGGGAAAGTGCAGCAGGCGGCCGCGGCTGATGAAGCCGGCGGCGCTGTGCTGCAGCAAGGCAAGGTCGGCCTCGCCGCCCGCGAGGGCTAGGCGTGCATCCTGCAGGCGCTGTTCCTGCGGCCCGAGGGCGAGCCGGGCGGGCGCCAGCAGGCGCGCGTTGAGCGGGGGCTCGCCTTGGGCGTCGAAGGCCGTGATCTCGCCCGTCCAGACGTTCTTTGCCCAGCCGCCCGCGGCGGCGAGTTGCAGCTGGGCTTGCGGCAGCTGCGCCCGCACGCTCAGACGATGGCGTGCGAGCGTGCCGGCCAGGGCCAGGTGCGCCACTTGGATGTTGATACGCCCATAGCGTAGACCTTGCCCCTGGGCGTCGATTTGCAGCGCCCCCTTCAGGCCGCGTGCGAGGCGGGCATCGATGTGCAGGGCCGCGGCGTGCAGCGGGCCGGGCAGGCTGAGGCCGCTGCCTTCGGCGCTGAACGCCGCCTCGGGATGCGGCCAGGTCCCCGCCAGCCAGCCGGTACTGCGCAGGCGGCCGGCCAGGCCGAAGCCCAGACGATCCAGCCGGGGTGCGTCCACATTCCAGTCGAGCCGGTCGCGCGGGCCGCCCCAGGCGCCGGCGAGCGCGAGGCGGTTGCCGGCCAGGTCGAGATCGGCATGCACCTTGGGCACTCGGGGCCAATCTATGTTCAGTTGCGCCTGGCCCCTGACCGGCCTGCCGGCGAGCTGGCCCGCGGGCAGGCTCAGGTTGGCAGCCATGACCAGGCGGGGAGCTAAATGGCCCGTCGCGGCCAAGGTCGCGTTCAGGCTGCCGCGCGGAAAGCGCCCGAACGCGGCCGGGTCGAAATGCGCCAGCCGGGCGTCGAGCGCGAAGCCGCGCGCCGCCGCCAGCGTGAGGTGGCCCGTGGCGTCCAGGCGGGCGCCGCGCAGCCGGGCCGCAAGCGCTGTGAGGGTGATGCGGTCTGCGCGGCGCTCCAGGCTGGCGTCCAGATGGTCCTTGCCTTGCCGCGCCGAGAGTTGCAGGTGCTGCTGCCGGCCGGCGCCGTCGAGGGCCAGCGCGACGGCGTAGCGGGTGGGGAAAAAGCGGCTGTCCAGCCCGGCCAGGTTCAGCGCCGGCGCATTCAGGTGCAGGCCGTAACGGCCGCCCTGCCAACGAGCGCTGCCCGTGGCCTGCCCGGCGGCGCCGAGGTCGGCCCGCAAGGCGGTGATCCGGACTAGCCCCGGCTCAACGTCCAGTCCAGCACGGGCGGAGATGAGCGGCAGGCGCCCGCGGTCGAACGTACCGGGGAGATCGTTGCGCAGGCTGACGTTGCCCGCCAGGGTGTGCGGTCCGCTGCTCGCCAAGACCGCCGTGATGTCCAGCCGTGTCGCCGGGCCCTGGGCGGCAAGGGCGCGCAGATTGAGAGCGCGGCTATGCAGGTCGAGGGCGGCAATGGGCAGCGCCGTGTAGGGGCGGAAGACCCCGGACAACTCCAGATTTAGGCCGGCGCCGACGGCCCGCGCTTGCAGTCGCGGATCGAGCAGCGAGCCGGTCAGCGTGGCGTCCAGTTCCAGCCGCTGCGGCGCGGTGCGCTGGAATCGCATGCGCGCAGCGAGCGCAAAAGGTGGGGCGTCGCCCAGGGCAGCGTCGCCGCGCACGGTCGCCCAGGGCGTGGCAAGGTACCCCAGTTGCAGCCGATAGCGCCCGTTGCGGCTGGCCAGGCGGGCCACCAGATCGCGCAGCACGGTGGGCGGCGCACCGAACGCGATTGCGCCCACCGTGAGGCGATCCACCTCGAGCTCCAGCGGCAGCCTGAGCGATGTCGGCGGGTGCGGCTTTGCGGCGCTGGGTCGGCGGCTGTACACGGCCAGGCGCGCAATGTCCAGGCTGCGGATGTGCAGCCGGCCCTGCCACAGCGCACCGGCCTGCCAGTCGAGACACACGCTGCGCGCCTCGATCGTCGCGTCGGCCGTGCGCAGCGTGAAGCGGCCGATGTCGAGTGGCCCCGTCAGGCGGCCTTGCACACCTTCCAGTGCAAAGCGCCCGCCGCTCAGGAGGGTGACGGTGCGGGCGGCTACGCGCGCCCCTTGCGGCTGGGTGATGAGCCAGGCGCCGGCGCCCGCCAGCAGGGCGAAGGCCAGAGCCGTCAGCAGCAGGGCACGCAACACCGTCTTCAAAAGCTCAACCCGAGGGTGAAATGCAGGCGCCACTGATGCACGCCCACGCCATAGGCGACATCCAGGTTCACCGGCCCGACGGGTGAACGATAGCGCAGGCCCGGCCCCACGCCCACCTGGGGATGCAGGGCGCCCAGGCTGTCGGCGGCCTGGCCGGCATCGACGAACAGGGCGACACCCCAGGTGGGGGTGAAGAAATGGTCATACTCCACGCTGCCGGTGGCCACATAGCGTCCGGATACCACGCTGCCGCCCACTTCGGGGCCCAGGCTTTGGTAGGCGTAGCCGCGCACCGAGTTGGCGCCGCCGGCGCGGAACAGGAAATCGGTGGGTATGCCCTGGGTGTTCGGGGCCAGTGTGGCGCCCAGCTCCAGGCGCGCGAGCACGCGGTCCCGCTTTCCTACGGGGAAGAACTGCAAATGGCGCCAGTACAGGCGCAGAAAACTCTGGTCGGACAGCAGCGCTTTGAGCGCGCCGCCTATCTGCACGGTGCTGACCCAGCCGTGCCGCGGATAATCCGTCGCCGGCGCGGTATGGTGGGTCCAGATGTAGTTCAGGGTGAGCGCGCGGTTGCTTTGCTGCAGGATGTTGCCGACGCTTTGCTGCTCCACCTGGAATTGCGCGACCAGGGCCGTTTCCACCGCGCCCTGTTTGCGCGCGCGCTTGCCCAGGATCTGCAAAGCGCGGGTTACCTGGCCTTGGATGTCGGTGCGCTTGGCGGCGCTGCCCAGGCTCCACACATAGCGATCCGCATCGGGCGGCCAGAGCAGTTCTGCGCTGGCCTGCTGCTGCGTATTCTCCACCAGCGTGGCGAGCTTGAGCTGCATGGCGCGCCGGGCAAAGTCGCGCTGCAGCCACTGCGCCTGCGCGCGCGGGCCGGTGTCGGTGCCGTAGCCGGCGCCCAGGGTGAGTCGATAGGGCTTGGCTTCTTCGACACGCACCTGCACGGGGGCGGCAGCCGCCCTTTCCGGCGCACGGCCCAGTTGCACCGCCGCATTCTGGAAGTAGCCGCTGTACTCCAGATTGCGCTGGCATTCCAGCAGCTTGCTTTGCTCATAGGGCTCGCCCTGCGGCAGGCCGCACAGGCGCCGCACCAGCGCGGGCGGATAGCGTTTGAGGCCCTGGATTTCCAGCGCGCCGAAAACGTAGGCCGGACCGCTGTCGACCGTCAGGCTGAGCTGCGCGGCATGCTTTTGCGGATCGATCAGCGCTGCGGACGCGGCGAGGTGGGCGTCGGGATAGCGGTGTGCGGCGAGGCGCAGCACCGCATCGTGCTTGGCCGCGCTCCAGGCCTGCTGGGTGAAGGGCATGCCCGGCCGCAGAGGCAGGGTTTGCAGGAGGGTTTTCTGCAGGCGCTGCGCCTGCGGGCTTTGCGCTACGGCGCCGGCAAGGCGCAGGTCGACGTGCGCCACCTGGGTGCGCGGACCGGGATCGACCCGGAAACGCGCCGTCCAACCCTGTGCGGTCGAGGTGTAGCTGCTCTCGATGCGGGGGGAAAAATAGCCTTCGGTCTCCAGCAAGTCGCGCGCGCTGGCGCGGCTTTTTTCGTACAGCTCGCGCCAGCCGTCGGCGGAGAAATGCGCGTCCTTCTGGCGCAGGCCCCAGGCCAGATCGAGATTCTTCTCCAGCAGGGGCTTGAGGCTGCCGGGAGCGTCGATTTCGAGGCGGTCGGCATGTGCCTGCAGCGCGGCGCACAGCGGCAGAACCAGCGCGGCGATCACGCCTCGCGTGCAGGCGGCGGCGCGGGGCCGCAGGCGGTGGGAAAGCTCCATCAAATCGAGAGGATAAGTCGGGCAATATGATGGTAGAACGCGAGCGCCCTGAGTTGGAGGTTTGCGGAATATTCGTGGGGTGGGGGAATGTGCCCGAAAAATGGCGATATCGTCGTCAGACGCGAAGCCGCGCACAGCAAGGTTGTACACCTCGCGCGCACGGCGACAAAAAGTATGACGGCGATACTCGGCATTTTTCCGCAGGGAGTTTCCAACTCGGGACGCTAGGCGCTTGCGCTCCACCCGCACGCCTGGACCCAGGCGTATGCCGGCTGCGGCTGCAAGCGTTTGACTTGCGTCAATGCGGGAGCGGGCGGAGTTTCCTAAACTGCACCATATACGCCGGCATCCCGCCGGCGGCAGGTTTTGCGCAGCGACGACATTCATGAGCCTTTTGACCATCGAGGAAAGACGCGCACCGGCCCGTAAAGGCTGGGCGCCTTTTGCCCTGGGCTTCCGGCCGTTCTTTCTCGGCGCCGGCGCTGCCGCGCTGGTGCTGATGGCCTTGTGGCTGCTTTGGCTGCGGGGCACGCTGGCGCCGCCGGCATGGCGTTACGCGCCCGTGCTGTGGCACGCCCATGAGATGCTCTTCGGCTTTGGCGCGGCCGTCATCGCCGGCTTTCTGCTGACCGCGGCGCGCAACTGGACCGGCTTGCCGACGCCCCAGGGAACGCCGCTGGCGCTGCTCTTCGGTCTGTGGTTTTTGGGCCGCATCGCCTTCCTCCTGCCGGGCCTGCCGGCGGCCTTGGTATTGGCGTTGGATTTGGCCTTCCTGCCGGCCGTGGCCGTGGCCCTTGCACGCCCCATCGTGCGCACGAAACAGGCGCGCAATTACGCCTTTCCCCTCATCCTGGGTGCGCTCACGGTTGCCGCCGCGCTGATGGACCTGCAAATGCTGGGATACACGCAGGCGACGGCGGCTGCGGGGGTGGCCCTGGCCGTTTATTTGATCGTGCTGATGATGGTGATGATGGGCGGACGCGTCATCCCTTTCTTTACCGATGCGCGCGTGGGCGGGCAGACGCGCCGCTGGCAGGTCGTGGAGTGGCTGGCGCCCGCCTCGGTGGCGGCGGTCGCGGGCGGGGTGCTGCTGGCACCGCACAGCCTGTATACGACGCTGGCCGCGACGGCGGCCGCGGGCATCAATCTGCTGCGCCTGGCCGGCTGGCAGCGGCGCGCCTTGTGGCAGGTGCCGCTCTTGTGGGTGCTGCACCTGGGCTATGCCTGGATCGTGCTGGGCTTTGCCCTGACGGCGCTGGCGGCGGCCGGCAGGGTGCCCGTTTCCCTGGCGCTGCACGCCTACACGGTGGGCGCGATCGGCGGCCTTACGCTGGGCATGATGGCACGGGTCTCGCTGGGGCATAGCGGCCGGCCGTTGGTTCCGGCACCTGTCATGACGGCGGCGTTCGTCGCCGTCAACGCCGCGGCCCTGCTGCGGGTGATCCTGCCCCTGCTGTGGCCGGCGGCTTACGGCGCAGCTCTGCTCCTGGGCGGGCTTGCCTGGCTGTTTGCCTTCGCCGTCTTTCTGGCGGTGTACTTCCCCATCCTGTTGCGTCCGCGCCTGGACGGCAAGCCGGGTTGAAGGGTGCGCGGGGGGCTTTGGGTTTGAGCTTTCCCGCACGGGCCGGTTTTCCGCTGACGCAATCTTCTCGGGTCAGGACAAAATAGGTTATGGGTATCTTTTCATACTAAAATCTCGCGCATACTCATATTTGGCCGTCCCGCGCATGTCCGTCTCCGAACTTCCTGCCCTGCATCTGAAAGGGCGGCGCCTGTTGCCCATCGTCCAGGGGGGCATGGGCGTGGGCATCTCGGCCCATCGTCTGGCGGGCGCCGTGGCGTGCGCGGGGGCGGTCGGCACCATCGCCAGCATAGATTTGCGCCATCATCATGCCGATCTGATGGAGCGTTGCCGGAACGTGCGCGAGCGCGAGGCATTGCAGGCCATCAACCTCCAGGCTCTGGACCGCGAAGTGAGGGCGGCGCTGGATGTCGCGCAGGGGCACGGCCTGGTCGCCGTCAACGTCATGAAGGCGGTGAGCGATCATGCGTCCTACGTGCGCCAGGCCTGCGAATCCGGCGCCGGGGCCATCGTCATGGGCGCAGGATTGCCTTTCGATCTGCCGGATCTGGCCGCCGGTTACGACGTCGCCCTCATGCCCATCCTCTCGGACGCGCGCGGCGTCACGCTGGTGCTGAAAAAATGGCTGCGCAAGAACCGCCTGCCCGATGCCATCGTCATCGAGCATCCGGGCCATGCCGGCGGCCATCTGGGGGCCACGCGCCAGGAGGAAATCCAGGACCCCCGTTTCGATTTCGCCGTGGTGCTGGAAGGGGTGCTGCAGACATTCAAAGAGCTTGGCCTGGAGCGCGAGCGCATTCCCCTCATCCCGGCGGGCGGCATCAACAGCCACGAGAAAATCCGCCGCCTGCTGGAGCTGGGCGCGTCGGCGGTGCAGCTCGGCACGCCCTTCGCCGTCACCGAGGAGGGGGACGCCCATCCGCTGTTCAAGAAAGTGTTGGCCGAAGCCCGGCCCGAGGACATCGTCACTTTCATGAGCGTGGCCGGCCTACCCGCGCGCGCGGTGCGCACGCCCTGGCTGGAAAACTATCTGCGCCGCGAGGCCAAGCTGCAGGGCGCCGCGCGCGCCGATCCCGAGCGCTGTGCCGTGGGCTTGCATTGCCTGACCCAGTGCGGTCTGCGCGACGGCCTGGCGCGCTGCGGCCAGTTCTGCATCGATCAGCAGCTTGCCGCTGCCCTAAAGGGCGATCTGAAGAAGGGCCTTTTTTTCCGCGGCGGCGAGGCGCTGCCGTTCGGTCAGGCCATCCGGCCCGTGCGCGAACTGCTGGATTACCTGCTCACCGGGATCATGCCCGCCGGGACCGTGGCGGCATGAACCAGGATCGCGCCGCCCGCCTGCACAGCTTCGGCCGCGCCATGCGCGACAAGTACGGCGAGCCGGTGCACAAGATTGCCCTGGACGCCGGCTTCACCTGCCCCAACCGCGACGGCACGCGCGGCATCGGCGGCTGCACCTTCTGCAACAACGCTTCCTTCAGCCCCAATGCGCGGCGGCGCACGTCCCTGGACGAGCAACTGGAAGCGGGCCGCCGGGCGACGGCCGGCGTGAGCGGGGCGCGCAAATTCATCGCCTATTTCCAGGCCTATACGAATACCTATGAGCGGGTGGAAGTGCTCAAGGCGCTGTACGACCGCGCGCTGGATACGCCCGGCGTGATCGGCCTGTCGGTCGGTACGCGTCCGGATTGCGTGGCGGATGAGGTCCTGGACCTGCTCGCCGCCTATCGCCGTGCGGGCCATGAAGTGTGGCTGGAGCTGGGCCTGCAATCGGCCTTCGATGAAACCCTGCGGCGCGTCAACCGCGGCCACGGTTACGCCGAATACGTTGCCACCCTGCGCGCGGCGCGGGAACTGAACATTCCCGTGTGCTGCCATCTCATCATCGGCCTGCCCGGAGAGGACGAGGCGCATTACCACGCCACCCTCAATGCCGTGCTGGAGGAGGGCGTGGACGGCCTCAAGCTGCATCCGCTGCATGTGGTCAAGCACACGCGCCTGGCGCTGGATTGGAAGCGCGGCGAATACGCCGCTTTGAGCCTGTTCGAGTACGTGCGCATTGCCGCCGACCTCATCGAGCGCATTCCCTGGGAGGTGCTGCTGCACCGCATCACCGCGACCGCGCCGCGCGACGTGCTGCTGGCGCCCGACTGGTGTGCCGGCAAATGGGCGGCCATCAACGGCATTGAGAACGAACTCGCCCGGCGCGGCAGTTGGCAGGGCCGGCGCAGCCGCGCGCTCGCCCTGGGAGGGCGGCACTGTGCCTGAGCGGACTCTGCAACTCATCTGCCCGGCCGGCAGCCTGGCGGCGCTCAAGGCCGCGGTCGACCACGGCGCCGATGCCGTGTACATGGGCTTCCGCGACGAGACCAACGCGCGCGCCTTCGCCGGGCTCAACTTCGACGAGGCGGCGGCGCGCGAAGGCGTGCGCTACGCCCATGCGCGCCGCGCCCGCGTGCTGGTGGCGCTCAACACCTATCCGCGCGCCGGCAACTGGCAGCGCTGGACGGCGGCGCTGGACCGCGCCGCGGACCTGGGTGCGGATGCCGTCATCCTCGCCGATGCGGGCCTCATGGCCTATGCCCGCCGCACGCATCCCGAGCTTGCCCTGCATTTGTCGGTGCAGGGCTCGGCCACCAGCTATGAGGCGATCAATCTCTATCGCGAACAGTTCGGCATCCGTCGCGCCGTGCTGCCGCGCGTGCTGTCTTTGGCCCAGGTGGAGAACGTGGTCAAGCACACCGACGTCGAGATCGAGGTGTTCGGCTTCGGCGGACTGTGCGTGATGGTGGAGGGACGCTGCCTGCTGTCGTCCTACACCGCCGGCGACGGCCCCAACACTTGCGGCGTGTGCTCGCCTGCCAAGGCGGTGCGCTGGAGTGAAACGCCTGCAGGCCTGGAGTCGCGCTTGAATGGCGTGCTGCTGGACCGCTACGGGCCCGACGAGAAAGCTGGTTATCCGACGCTGTGCAAGGGCCGCTTCGAAGTCGATGGGGCGACCTATTACGCCCTGGAAGAACCTACCAGCCTCAACACCCTGGACCTGCTGCCGCAGATGCAGGCCATGGGCATCGCCGCCGTCAAGATCGAGGGACGCCAGCGCAGCCCGGCCTATGTCGCCCAAGTCACCCAAGTATGGCGCGCCGCCATCGACGCCTGCCGCAGCGCGCCGCAGGATTACACCGTCAAGGCGCAGTGGCAGGGCCAGCTCGACCGGGTGGCGGAGGGGCAGACCCACACCCTGGGCGCCTATCACCGGCCCTGGAAATGATCGCGCCATGAAGCTTGCGCTGGGACCCTTGCTTTACTACTGGCCGCGCGCCGAGGTGCTGGGATTTTACGAGGCGGCGGCGGCCTGGCCCCTGGAGACCGTCTATCTGGGCGAGGCGGTGTGCAGCCGGCGCCATGAATTGCGCCTGCCCGACTGGCTGGAACTCGCGGAGCGCCTGCAGGCGGCGGGCAAGGAGGTGGTGCTGGCGAGCCAGCCGCTGGTCGAATCGGAATCCGATCTCAAGCTGCTGCGCCGCCTGGTGGATAACGGCCGCTTTGCCGTGGAAGCCAACGACATGGCCGCGGTGCGGCTGCTGCATGCCAAGGGCCTGCCCTTCGTCGCTGGGGCCACGCTCAATGTCTACAATCCGGCCCTGCTGTCGTGGCTGCAGGGGCTGGGAGCGAAGCGCTGGGTGGCGCCGGTGGAGATCGCCCAGGCCGATCTCATGGCTCTGCTGGCGCAGATGGCGGCGCCGCCCGAAACCGAGGTGTTCGCCTACGGCCGTCTGCCGCTCGCCTATTCCGCGCGCTGCTTCACCGCGCGCCGCTACAACCTGCCCAAGGACGACTGCCGCTTCAGTTGCCTGCAGCATCCCGACGGACTGGCGCTCGCCACGCGTGAGGGACGTTCTTTCCTCACCTTGAACGGCATTCAGACGCAATCCGCAGGCGTCTACAATCTTTTACCCCATCTCGACCCGTTGCGTGCCGCGGGCGTCGGCATCCTGCGTTTGAGTCCGCGTTCGCAGTCCATGGAAGACGTCGTGCTGGCGTACCGCGGCTGCCTGGACGGGACGATCCCGGCTGGCGACGCGCTCGCCCGCGCCGAGCGGGGGCAGCCCGGAGCCTCCTGCGACGGCTATTGGCTGGGCCGCCCGGGCATGGAATGGAGCCTGAACCCATGAACACTTCCCGTACTCTGCTGCCTTTTTCCCTGGTGAGGCTGGTGGAACGCCTGCCCGCCTATCCGCCTGCGCTGGCCTTCACCCTGGGGCTCAATGCCGTCGTCTGGCCGGCCCTCAAAGAGCATGGCATCTCGGGCCTGGCCGGCCGGCGCTATTGCCTGCACGTGCGCGATCTGGGCCTGCGGCTGCATTTCTCTCTCGGCCCGCGCGGCTTCGTCGCCCAGTCGCCCGGCGCCGCCGACCTCACGCTGCGCGCCGCGAGCCGCGATTTCCTGGCGCTGGCGCTGCGCCGCGAGGATCCCGACACGCTGTTCTTCAGCCGCCGCCTGGTGACGGAGGGCGACACCGAATTGGGCCTGCTGGTGAAGAACACCCTGGATGCCCTGGACTTGCCCGAGCGCCTGGCCAATCTGCCGCTGCCGGGGATCAAGCATCTGCTCGCGCGCCTGGGCGGGGGCGCTGCAATGCGCTGAGGGCGGCGCGCTTGGGTTTTGGCGCGGCGCTCGCCTATCATGAAGCCCCCCACATCGCGGAGGCCGCATGAACACCCCCTCGCAAACGCCCGCCAAGGACGGCTGGGTGACCCTCACCCACGTCATGTACGCCTTGCACGGCCTGTCGGCCTTGACCGGGATATTGAGCCCCGCCTTCGTGGTGACGGCCTTCCTGACCGGCTGGCCCTCGCTCATCGCCATCCTGCTCAATTACTTCAAGCGCGATCAGGTGCGCGGCACTTGGCTGGAAAGCCACTTCATCTGGCAGTGGCGCACTTTCTGGTTCGCCCTGC
Organism: Pseudomonadota bacterium; assembly: GCA_021802555.1. GTDB lineage: Bacteria > Pseudomonadota > Gammaproteobacteria > Burkholderiales > Thiobacillaceae > JAJXXS01. The sequence continues at coordinate 36,372 of JAJZRU010000013.1, read as the reverse complement.
TGTGGCTGGGCATCGCCTTGCTCATGGCGCTCACCTTCGTGGGCATCCCCGCCGCGCTGGTGCTGGTGGTGGTCACCGGCCTGTGGGTGATCTACCGCATTGTGCGCGGCTGGCTGCGCCTGCACGAGGGCGAAGCCATGCCGCTGGGTTGATTGATCCTGGATTCCTCACCACAGAGGCACAGAGAAGCGGTTGCGACGCAAGTCCTGGTTTCTTCCTCTGTGTCTCTGTGCCTCCGTGGTTCAAATGCGGTTTCCAGGTTGTTAATCCGCGAACCCCAGTTTTTCCTGCACGGCCTTGAGGCCGGCGCGGGCGCATTCGGCGTCCTTGTCGCCGCCCGGCGCTCCCGACACGCCCACGGCGCCCACCAGGCTGCCGGCAGCTTCTATGGGCAGGCCGCCCCCCATGACGATGAGCCCTTTGATGTGGTCGATTTCCGGCCGGATGTCCTGGCGCGCCTGGGCGAACTCGCCCGAGGACACGCCCGAGAGGATTACCGTGCCGGCCTTGCGCTCGGCGATTTCCAGCGTATAGCGCGAGGCCAGCGTGTCGCGCAGCGCGGCCTGCACGATGCCCGCGCGGTCCAGCACCACGGCGGAGACGTTGTAGCCTTCGGCGCGGCAGGCCTCGATGGTTTTCATGGCGATGGTATTTGCGAGATCGAGAGTGATCTGCTTGACCGGAAGCAGGTCGGGGCCGGCGCCCAAGGCGTTCAGGCTGCAGGCGGCGAGGGCAAGGAACAGGGCGGTCTTCATGAGCGTCTCCCGGGGTTGTGGTCGGTTCACTATAGGACGGCCGCGGCGCTGCCTGCGGCCATTGGTCGCAGGCGCCGCCGTCGCCGCGACGTTATCATGCCGGGCCATCCGCAAGATCATCGGGAAAAACCAATGAGAACATCCTTCCGCAATGCCCTGGTCCCCTTGCTCGCTGCCAGCGCCCTGGCGGCCACTGGCGCCGCCCGCGCCTGCGCCACCTGCGGCTGCACCCTCAACGCCGATGCCGCGATGGGCTATTCAGCCGGCGCCGGCTGGCGCTTGAGCCTGCAGTACGATTATCTCAACCAGGACCAGCTGCGCAGCGGGACCCACGCCGCTTCGCCGGCCCAAGTGGTCAATAGTCCAACCACCGGCGAACTGGAGCACGACACCGTGAGCCGCTTCCTCACCCTGGGCCTGAGCTACAGCCCGGACGCCGAGTGGAATCTCAACCTGCTGATCCCTTATCTCGTCCGCACGCACAGCAGCTACACCGACACCACATCGGCGCCTTTCGACAACTCCCAACTCAATCCGGCCAACCTCAGTTCCTCGCGCAGCGCCAGCCTGGGCGACGTGAGGCTGATCGGCAGCTACCAGGGTTGGCTGCCCACCCATAACCTGGGCCTGCAACTGGGCGTGAAGCTGCCCACCGGGCGCTACGGCGGCCTCAACGCCGCGGGCACCGGCACGGTGGGCAATCATCCGGTATATTTCTCCGGCGGTCCCAGCGCCGGCCAATTGCTGGACACCAGCCTGCAGCCCGGCACCGGCAGCACCGATGTCATTGTGGGCGCGTATTACTATCAGGCGGTGAGCCAGGATTTCGACGCCTTCATCAATGGCCAATTCCAGGCCGCCGTGATGTACAAGCTCGATCGAGCGGGCGAGAATTTCCGCCCCGGCAATCTCGCCACCATGAGCTTCGGTCTGCGCTACGAGGCGAGCCCGAAGATCATGCCCCAGCTGCAGGTGAACCTCACGCGCAAGAGCCACGACCAGGGCGCGCTCGCCGACAGCGAGGATTCCGCCGGCACGGTCGCCTATTTGAGCCCGGGCCTCACCATGAGCCTGCGGCCGGATTTGCAGGTTTACGGCTTCGTCCAGTTGCCGGTGTACAGCAGGCTGCAAGGCTATCAGTTGTTTCCGCACTGGACCGCCAGTGCGGGCGCGAGTTATGCGTTCTGAACCCGGCCGGCGCGCCTGGCTGCAGCGTGTCGCGGCGCTCGCGGCGGCGGTGGCCGTGCCAGGCATCGCGCGCGCAAACGATTTGCGGGTCGGCGCACCGGCGCCGCCCCTGGTGCTGCACACCCTGGACGGCGCCGGCATCGCCACGCGCGATCTGCTGGGCGAGGTGGTGATCGTCACTTTCTGGGCCACCTGGTGCGACCCCTGCCGCACCGAGCTGCCCATCCTTTCCGCCTATGCTGCGCGCCACGCGCAACAAGGCCTGCGCGTGCTGGGGTTTTGTCTCGACGGTCCCGACGATTTGCCCAAGGTGCGCGCGGTCGCGGCGACCTTGAGTTTCCCCGTCGGCCTGTTGGGCAGCCCCTGGGCCGGCGGCTATGGACGCATCTGGCGCATCCCCGTGAGCTTCGTCATCGACCGCCGGGGCCTGCTGCGTTACGACGGCTGGCAGGCCAAGCAGCCGGCCTGGAACGAAGCGCGGCTGGAGGAGGTAGTCACGCCGCTGCTCTGAAGCGGTTCATCTTCCCGCTGCCGCAGGGGATAATGGCGCCTTTGTCCATTTCCCCACCCGCATGAAATTCGTTGACGAGGCAACCATACAGGTGCTGGCCGGCAAGGGCGGGGACGGCTCGGCCAGCATGCGGCGCGAGAAGTACGTGCCCAAGGGCGGCCCCGACGGCGGCGACGGCGGGCGCGGCGGCAGCATCTACGCCCAGGCCGACCGCAACATCAACACCCTGGTGGAATTCCGCTATACGCGCATTTTCCGCGCAGAGAGCGGCGAGAACGGCCGCGGTTCGGACTGCAACGGCCGCGGCGGCGAGGATCTTCTGATCCGCGTGCCCGTGGGCACCGTGATCCGCGATGCGCAGGGCGGCGATCTCATCGCCGACCTCGACCGCGACGGCGCCCGCGCGCAATTGGCGCGCGGCGGCAAGGGCGGCCTGGGCAACCTGCACTTCAAGTCCAGCACCAATCGCGCGCCGCGCCAGTTCACCCGCGGCGAGCCGGGCGAAGAGCGCGAGCTGAATCTGGAACTCAAGGTGCTGGCCGACGTGGGGCTCTTGGGATTGCCCAATGCCGGCAAATCCACTTTCATCCGCGCGGTGTCGGCCGCGCGCCCCAAGGTCGCCGACTATCCTTTCACCACCCTGCATCCCAATCTGGGTGTGGTGCGGGTGGACAGCGAGCGCAGCTTCGTCATGGCCGACATTCCCGGACTGATCGAGGGCGCGGCCGAGGGGGCGGGCCTGGGCCACCAGTTCCTGCGCCATCTGCAGCGCACGAGGCTGCTTTTGCACCTGGTGGACATCGGCAGCTATTGGGAGGGCAGCGATCCCGTGCAGGGGGCGCGTGCCATCGTCGAGGAGCTGCGCAAGTACGATCTCACGCTCTATCAGAAGCCGCGCTGGCTGGTGCTCAACAAGGTCGACCTCCTGCCCGAGGACGAGCGTGCGGCCCGCATCGAGGATTTCGTGCGTGCCTACGGCTGGGACGGTCCGGTGTATGCCATCTCCGCGCTCAAGGGTACGGGCTGCCAGGCGCTGAGCTATGCCGTGATGGACTATCTGCAGGCGCAACGCCCGCCGGCGGAACAGGAAGCGGGTGCCGAAGCCTCGGCGCCTAAGGCAGACTGACGGGCACGCTGCCCGGCACGCGGCAGGGCTGCACCACCCAGCGCTTTACGCCGCGCGCCGCCAAATCCTCCCCCATGGCCCGCAGCTCGCTTTCCGGGAACAGGCCGGAATGCCAGGTGGTGCGGCATTCGTAGATCACGCCGCTGCGCTGCAGCAATTGCAGGGTATGCTGGGCGCGTTCGCCGCTGCCGCGCATGCCGGTCAGGCTGTCGTAGCGCGGCCAGGGCGCTTTGATGTCCAGCCCCACCCAGGACAGATCGGGGAGCAGGCGGGCAAAGCGTGCCGGGTAAATGCCGGCCGTGTGCAGCCCGACCTGGAAACCCAGGGCCTTGACTTCGCGCAGGGCGGCGGGCAGGTCCGGTTGCAGCGTGGGCTCGCCGCCGGAGAATACCACGGCGTCCAGCAGGCCGCGGCGGCGGTGCAGAAAGCTGATCACCTCGCCCCAGGAAAGCATCTGCTCTCCACAGCCGGGCTGCAGATGGCGGTTGTGGCAATAGCTGCAGCGCCAAGGGCAGCCCTGGCAGAACACCACGGCCGCAAGCTGGCCGGGGAAGTCGATGGTGGTGAGCGGCGTGAGGCCGCCTAGGCGCAGCCTGGGCATGCGGATTAGCGTGTCATGGGAACCTGCGTGCAGGCTTCGCGGAAGAAGCGCCGCTCGGCATGCTCGCCTTTCTTGCCGGCGTTGAAGCTGGCCACCGGGCGATGGTAGCCCATGACCCGGGTCCAGATCTCGCAGGGCTGGCGCTCTTCGTCGAGCAGGTCCGGATGGGCGTTGCGGGTGCCGAAGGGTTGGGATAGGTCGTTCATGTCGCTCTCCTTGGGGTTGATGAAGCGGCGGGGTCACGCCGCCTGTTTGCGCGCGAGGATTTCCGCATCGCATTTCGGGCAGTAGGGATGCTCGCCGGCCAGATAGCCGTGCTTGGGGCAGATCGAGAAGGTGGGGGTAACCGTGATGTAGGGCAGGCGGAAATTTTCCAGCGCCCGGCGCACGAGCTTTTTGCACGCCTCGCCCGAGGATAGGCGCTCCGCCATGTACAGGTGCAGCACGGTGCCGCCGGTGTATTTCGATTGCAGGGCCTCCTGGCGCTCCAGCGCCTCGAAGGGATCTTCCGTATAGCCCACGGGCAGTTGCGAGGAGTTGGTGTAATAGGGCTGCTCGGGCGTGCCCGCCTGCAGGATGTCGGGCCAGCGCTTGCGGTCCTCCTTGGCGAAGCGGTAGGTGGTGCCTTCCGCGGGCGTGGCCTCCAGATTGTAGAGATGCCCGGTTTCCTCCTGGAAGGCGACGATGCGCGCGCGGATGTGGTCGAGCAGGCGCAGCGCAAAGGCGTAGCCCCACTCGGTGGTGATGTCCTCGCGGTCGGCGCTGAAGTTGCGGATCATCTCGTTGAAGCCGTTCACCCCTATGGTGGAGAAGTGGTTGCGCAAAGTGCCCAGATAGCGCTTGGTGTAGGGGAAGAGGCCCTGATCCATGAGGCGCTGGATGACCTTGCGCTTGATCTCCAGGCTGTTCTTGCCCAAGTCCATCAACTCGTCCACGCGCTGGAGCAGCCCGGCCTCGTCGCCTTGGTGCAGATAGCCCAGGCGCGCGCAATTGAGCGTCACCACGCCGACGCTGCCGGTCTGCTCCGCCGAGCCGAACAGGCCGTTGCCGCGCTTCAGTAATTCTCTGAGGTCCAGCTGCAGCCGGCAGCACATGGAGCGCACCATGTTGGGCTGGAGTTCCGAATTGATGAAATTCTGGAAATAGGGCAGGCCGTACTTGGCAGTCATGTCGAACAGCAGGGCGGCGTTTTCGCTCTCCCAGGCGAAGTCTTTGGTGATGTTGTAGGTCGGGATGGGGAAGGTGAAGACGCGGCCTTTGGCATCGCCGGCAGTCATCACGTCCATGTAGGCGCGGTTGATCATGTCCATTTCCGCCTGCAGCTCGCCGTAGCGGAAGGGCATTTCCTCGCCCCCGATGACCGGCACCTGCTCGCGCAAATCTTCCGGGCACACCCAGTCGAAGGTGAGATTGGTGAAGGGCGTCTGCGTGCCCCAGCGCGAGGGCACGTTGAGGTTGTAGATCAGCTCCTGGATGGACTGGCGCACTTCGTCATAGGACAGGCGGTCCTTGCGCACGAAGGGCGCCATGTAGGTATCGAAGGAGGAAAACGCCTGCGCGCCCGCCCACTCGTTCTGCAGGGTGCCGAGAAAATTGACGATCTGGCCCACGGCCGAGGAAAGATGGCGCGGAGGACCGGCCTCGACCTTGCCCGGCACGCCGTTGAGGCCCTCGGCCAGCAGGGTGCGCAGCGACCAGCCCGCGCAATAGCCGGCCAGCATGTCGAGGTCGTGGATGTGCATGTCGCCGTTTCTGTGCGCCGCGCCCACTTCCGGGGGATAGACGTGCGACAGCCAATAATTGGCCGTCACCTTGCCGGCCACGTTGAGGATCAGTCCGCCCAGGGAATAGCCCTGGTTGGCATTGGCATTCACGCGCCAGTCCTGGCCGCTGAGATATTCGTTCACCGAGGCGGCCACGTCCACCACGGTCTTGCGGTCTTCGCGCAGGCGGGCATGGCTTGCGCGATAGACGATGTAGGCGCGCGCGGTCTGGAAATGATTGGCGGCGATGAGCGTCTGCTCCACCGCGTCCTGGATGCGCTCGATGTCGGGCGCGTGCTGGCGGTATTGATGGCGCAGGATCTTCACCACCTGGGCGCACAGCAGGTCGGCCTCGCCAGCGTCGAACTCCCCGGCGGCCTGGCCGGCCTTGAGGATGGCGGCGCGGATGCGGCCGGCGTCGAACGGCGCGCGGCGGCCGTCGCGCTTGATCACGTGCTCGGGCAGGGTGGGCAGTTGGGCGATGGTCATACCGTGGTCTCCTTTAGGTGTTACACAAGATATTGTTGAAAGCAACTCTATGTGTAGAACATATTGTGTTTATTGCAAGGAGTAGACGATACGCTTTTCCTGTTTAAATGCAAAAAATTTGCTTGCCCCGTCGGATGACGGGCTTCGTGGCGCGGATGAATTGCAAAAAGTGCGCGAGACGGGTGGCGAGGGGTGCTCCCCCCGCGAGCCTCGTCATCGGCCGGAGCTGCCGAACGGCAGCGGGCGGCTATGTCAGGTGGTTCGCGCGGCCGGCGCGGCGCGGCGCCGGGCCGCCAGGGCGAGCAGCCCCAGCGCGGACAGCATCATCACCCAGGTCTCCGCTTCCGGCACCGCCGATACCTGCCAGCCGATGTCCTTCATGGCGGCGTAGTCCAGCGCGGTGAAATACTTGCGCTGGCCGATGGTCAACGTGGGGTCCATGGCCGCTTCCTGCGGCGTGCCGTTGACCGTGCTCATGACGCCTTCCGCCCAATGCGCTTTGTCCGTCGTGTACAAGGGCACGGGGCTCCCGCCGTAGGCAGCCTCCGCGTGCGCCCCCGTGAAATAGCCGCTGCCGCTGACTGAGGCGTCAAACGAGTCGGCCGTGCCAAAGCCGAGCAAGTGGCCCAGTTCATGCACCGCCACCGAATAGAAATCGGATTGGCCGGAAGACGGACCCTGCGCCGCGCTGAAATTCCATTTAGTGGATGCCGTGTCGTCGAAAGCGAGGGAGCCGCCCCACGGGGCGAAGTCCACTGCGTTTGCGCCGCTGGTCGCGCCCTGTCCGCGGTCGAGATTGGACGCGCCGCAGAAATTGCCGAAGCCGGAGCAGCTATACCCCCCGGGGCCGCCGACGCCCAGCGTGTTTCCCCCCAGATCGGCCCCGCCGGCATAGACGCGAATCACGTTCATGCCGATGCTTTGGTTGGACAGCGTGATGTTGCCTCCACTGGGGTTCGCCGGATTGAAAAATTCGGTCGAGAAGTCGTTGCCGCCGCCGGAGTTGATGGCGGAGAGTGAGTCCGTGAAACGGGTTTCGAATACCGAGGCCGCAGCGTCCAATGCGCTGAGCGCAGCCGAGTTCGAATTGAAGAAATAACGGGTGTCGTAGCTGAAGTCGAATTGGATGTCGATATTGGCGTACGCCCGCGGGGCAGCGAACAGGATGGCGAAGATGGCCAGGGTTTTCAGCTTCAAGGGAGTCTCCTAAAAGGTTTATTAGGGGTGCGCAATCCTCTTGCGCCCAGCCGTGGAAACGACTTTAAGCCTAGTATAAGTATTTGACAATATCGTGTACGCGCGCGCTCCGGAGGGCGCCGGATTGACGCGGGCGTATTCCCGATCGCGGATGAGGGGGAGCCGTTGCGGCCGGAGGGGCCGTTGCGTCCGAAGTCCGCCGCAAGGGCGGGTCAGTCGCGCTGGCGGTGGCCGACGACTTCGAGGCCGAAGCCGGACAGCGACGGCATGGGCCGCGGCGTGGCCAGCAGGCGCATCTTGCCGACGCCGAGGTCTTTCAGGATTTGCGTGCCTATGCCGTAATCGCGCAAATCGACTTTGCGCGCGGCCGGCGGCGTCTGCGGCCCGGGGGCCAGGCGGGAGAGCAGGGCCTCGGTGGTTTCCGGCCGGTGCAGCAGCACCAGCACGCCGCCGCCTGCCTCGGCGATGGCCTCCAGGGCGGCCAGCACGGGCCAGGAGTGGCGCCCGCTGGTGACGTCGAGGAAATCCATCACCGACAGCGGCTCGTGTACGCGCACCAGGGTTTCCCGGTCGTGCGCGATCTCGCCTTTCACCAAGGCGAGATGGATGTCGTTGCTGGACAGGTCGCGGTAGGCCAGGAGGCGGAAGGCGCCGTAGACGGTCTGGATCAGGCGGTCGGCCACGCGCTCGATGAGGCTTTCGGTCTGGTTGCGGTAGTGGATCAAATCGGCGATGGCGCCGATCTTGAGGCCGTGCCGCTGGCCGAATTCGATCAGGTCGGGCAGGCGCGCCATGGTGCCGTCGTCCTTGAGAATTTCGCAGATCACCGCGGCCGGCTCCAGGCCCGCCAGGCGCGCCAGATCGCAACCCGCCTCGGTGTGCCCGGCGCGTACCAGCACGCCGCCCGGCTGGGCGCGCAAAGGGAAGACATGGCCGGGCTGGATGATGTCGGCGGGGCCGGCGTTCCTGGCCACCGCGGCCTGGATAGTCACCGCGCGATCGGCTGCCGAAATGCCGGTGGTGACGCCTGCGGCGGCCTCGATGGAAACCGTGAAGGCGGTGCCGTGCGGCGTCTGGTTGTCCGCCACCATCTGCTTCAAACCCAGTTGCCGACAGCGCTCGTCGGTGAGCGTGAGGCAGATCAGGCCGCGGCCGTATTTGGCCATGAAGTTGATGGCCTCCGGCGTGGCAAATTCGGCCGCCATCACGAGATCGCCCTCGTTCTCGCGGTCTTCCTCGTCCACCAGGATGACCATGCGGCCGGCCTTGAGGTCGGTAATGATGTCGGTGATGGGGGCGAGGCTCATGTCGGCTGATCGTCGAAAGTGGCAAGACGCTCGGCGTAGCGCGCCATCAGATCAACTTCGAGATTGACGCGCGCACCGGGCTGCACATGCTTGAGAGTGGTTTGTTCCAGCGTATGGGGGATGAGATTGACCGCGAAGCGTTGGTCGTCCACCCGGTTGACCGTGAGGGAGACGCCCTGCACCGTGATCGAGCCCTTGCGCGCGATGTAGCGGGCCAGCTCGCGGGGCGCTTCGATTTCCAGCAGGGTGGAGGCGCTGACCGGATCGAAGCGCGTGACGGTGCCGACGCCGTCCACATGCCCGGATACCAGATGGCCGCCCAGGCGGTCGGCCAGGCGCAGGGCCTTTTCCAGGTTCACTTCGGCGCCGGGCACGAAGCCCGCGGTGCAGGACAGCGTCGCGGCGGAGACATCGACGCTGAACTGGCCGGGGGCGAGCGCCACGACGGTGAGGCATACCCCGTTCACGGCGATGCTGTCGCCCACTTGCACGTCATCCAGGTCCAGGCCGCCGGCATCGATGTCGAGGCGGGCGTCGGGGCCTTTTGCCTCGAAACGGTGGATGCGGCCGATGGCCTGGATGATGCCGGTAAACATGGGCGGGGGAAAAACGGGTCAGGACGGCATTGTAGCAGGGCCGGCGCTCGTGTCCGGCCGCAAGGTAAAGCGCCAGTCCCGGCCCACGCGGCGCTCGTCCGCGACGCGAAAGGCGCGCGCTTGCTCCAGGGTGGTGAGATCGAGGCCCGCGAACAGCCCGCGCCCCGGCTCGCCCAGCACCAGGGGTGCGGCGTAGTGTACCCATTCGTCCACCAGGCCGGCGGCCAGCAGCGCCCCGGCGAGCCTCGCGCCGGCTTCGACGTGCAATTCGTTTACGCCCTGGCGTGCGAGATGGGCGAGCAGGGCGGCCAAATCCACCCGTCCGTCGCTGCCCGGCAGGCACAGAATCTTGGCACCGGCGGCTTCCAGCGCCGCCATTTTCTTGGGCTCCGGCTCGGCGCACACGATGAGGGCCTTGCCGCCCGCGAGCAGGCGCGCCTGCGGCGGCGTGCGCAGGCGCGTATCCGCCACCACCCGGAGGGGCTGACGGCCGATATCGAAGTCGCGCACGTCCAGGCGCGGGTCGTCGGCCAGCACGGTGCCCGAGCCGGTGAGGATGGCGCAGGCGCGCGCACGCAGGCGCTGGGCATCGGCGCGCGCGGCCGCCCCGGTGATCCATTGCGACGCGCCGTTGGCGAGCGCGGTCTTGCCGTCCAGGCTGGCGGCGGTTTTCAGGCGCACATAGGGGTGGCCCAGCAGCATGCGCTTGATGAAGCCGGGATTCAGTTCGCGCGCAGCTGCCTCCAGCAGGCCGCTTTCGACTTGCACGCCGGCTGCGGCCAAGCGTGCCAAGCCTTCGCCCGCCACGCTGGGATTGGGGTCCTGCATGGCGGCGACCACGCGCGCGACGCCGGCGCGCACCAGGGCATCGGCGCAGGGCGGAGTCTTGCCATGATGGGCGCAGGGTTCCAGCGTTACGTACACGGTCGCGCCGCGCGCGGCGTCGCCGGCTTCACGCAGGGCGTGGATTTCCGCATGGGCTTCGCCGGCGCGCTCGTGCCAGCCGGTGCCGACGATCGCGCCGTCCTTGACGATGACGCAGCCCACGCGCGGATTGGGCGTGGTCGTGTACAGCCCCTTGCGCGCCAACCGCAGGGCGTGTGCCATGTGGCCGTAATCGGCGGCGGAAAATTCGCTCACCGGTTCTTGCCCAGATCCTTGATGACGTCGCGGAAATCGTTCACGTCCTGGAAGCTGCGGTACACCGAAGCGAAGCGGATGTAGGCCACCTTGTCGAGCTTGCGCAGCTCTCCCATCACCAGCTCGCCGATCTCGCGCGCGGGGATTTCGCGCTCGCCTAAAGCCAATAATTTCTGCTCGATGCGGGCGATGGCTTCATCCACCAGCTCGGTCGATACCGGGCGCTTGTGCAGGGCGCGGCGAAATCCCTCGCGCAGCTTTTCGGTGGAATAGTCCTCGCGGTGGCCGTTGCTCTTGACGATCTGCGGCAGGCGGATGTCGGCCGTCTCGAAAGTGGTAAAACGCTTGTCGCAGGCCGTGCAGCGGCGCCGCCGGCGTATCGCCGTGTCGTCGTCATTGGGGCGCGAGTCCACCACCTGGGTGTCGGGGTGGCCGCAGAAGGGGCATTTCATGTGAGAAGGGAAGGGGGAAGGGAGAAGGGGGAAGGGTTCAGAGCTTGCGGCGTATGGACGACGCAAGTCCCATTACCAATCCAGATACATTATCAATCTTCCCATCTAGTTCCTCCGGGTTTTCCAAATAGCCAAGTTGTCTGGATAAGTCGGTCAGCGTATCCAGTTCCGATAACGAGCCGCTCGCGATGCCGAGAAAGTGCAAAAATTCCTTGCTTCCATTACGGGCCGCACCTTCGGCGATATTGGCGGGAACGGACACCGCCGCGCGTCGCAACTGGCTCGTCAGCCCATACTGTTCACTCTGGGGGAATCTTGAAGTGGCCCGGTAAACCAAGATTACTAGATCCATTGCCTGTCGCCAGGCATCGAGTGAGCGATGATTTCGCCTCACGTTCCTCCCTTCCCCCTTCCCCCTTCCCCCTTCCCCCTTCCCCCTTCCCCCTTCCCCCTTCACTTACCCCCCATACACCGGAAACTTCGCAGTGAGCTTCGCCACCTCGCCCTTGACGCGGTGGATGACGGCTTCGTCGTTGGGCGCATCGAGCAGGTCGGCGATGAGATGGGAGAGCTGCTCCGCCTCCAGTTCCTTGAAGCCGCGCGTGGTCATGGCCGGCGTGCCGATGCGGATGCCGCTGGTGACGAAGGGCTTCTGCGGGTCGTTGGGGATGGCGTTTTTGTTCACCGTGATGTGCGCGCGGCCGAGCGCCGCTTCCGCCTCCTTGCCCGTCAGGTTCTTGGGCCGCAGATCGACCAGGAACATGTGCGACTCGGTGCGCCCGGAGACGATGCGCAGGCCGCGCTCGGTGAACACCTTGGCCATCACCAGGGCATTGTCCAGCACCTGCTCCTGATAATGCTTGAACTCCTTGCTCAGCGCTTCCTGGAAAGCGGTGGCCTTGGCGGCGATCACGTGCATGAGCGGGCCGCCCTGCAGGCCGGGGAAGATCGCGGAGTTGATGGCCTTCTCGTGCTCCGCCTTCATGAGGATGATGCCGCCGCGCGGGCCGCGCAGGGTCTTGTGCGTGGTGGAAGTGACGACGTCGGCATGCGGCACCGGATTGGGATAGACGCCGGCCGCCACCAGTCCCGCGTAGTGCGCCATGTCCACCATGAAGACGGCGCCGATTTCCTTGGCGATGCGGGCAAAGCGCTCGAAGTCGATGCGCAGGGCATAGGCCGACGCACCGGCGATGATGAGGCGCGGCTTGTGCTCGCGCGCCAGGGCCTCCATGCGCTCGTAATCGATCTCTTCGCGCGCGTTGAGGCCGTAGGCCACCACATTGAACCACTTGCCGCTCATGTTGAGCGCCATGCCGTGGGTGAGGTGGCCGCCCTCCGCCAGGCTCATGCCCATGATGGTGTCGCCCGGCTTGCAGAAAGCCATGAGCACCGCCTGGTTGGCCTGCGAGCCGGAATTGGGCTGCACGTTGGCGGCTTCCGCGCCGAACAGCTTCTTCACGCGGTCTATGGCCAACTGCTCGGCGATGTCCACGTACTCGCAGCCGCCGTAATAACGCTTGCCGGGATAGCCCTCGGCATATTTGTTGGTGAGCACCGAACCCTGCGCCTCCATGACCGCCGGGCTGGCGTAGTTTTCCGAGGCAATGAGCTCGATGTGATCCTCCTGGCGGCGGGCCTCCTTCTGGATGGCGGCCCACAGGTCGGGATCGGTCTTGGCTAGCGGCAGGGTGTGGAACATGGCGGCAAGGGCTTGGAAAAATTGTGATTTTATCAAGCCGCCGCGGCCGCAGGTTGAGAAATGCTCATGCGCCCATGGCGGGTTTTCATGGCGCCGGTTTGCGGCAGGCCATGTCGGCAACGGGGGGCACGGCGAGATGCCCTTCGGGGAAACGCAAGCAAGATTGTGGACTGGCTGTCTTGCGGGTGCTTCGGCCATCCAGTCGATCCGGACAATGGTGCGCCTTGTCAGGTGTGACTGGCCTCTGCATGGAGCTTGAGCCCAAGAGCGCCGATGACCTTGAGTATGGTGTCAAAGCCGGGGCTGCGCTCACCGGAAAGCGCCTTGTAGAGGCTTTCGCGGGACAAGCCGGCATCCCTGGCCACTTGGGCCATGCCTTTGGCACGCGCGATGTCGCCAAGCGCCTTGGCGATAAAGGCGGCATCGCCGTCTGCCTCTTCAAGACAGGCTTCGAGATAGGCGGCCATTTCCTCCGGGGTTCTGAGGTGCTCCGCAACGTCATAACGAGTGGTGGTGGTTTTGGTCATGGCGGCTACTCCGACAGATTTCGAGCGAGACGTATGGCTGCCTTGATGTCCTCGGCTTGGGTGTTCTTGTCACCTCCTGCCAGAAGAATGATCAGTTCACGCCCTCGCTGTTTGAAGTACACCCGATAACCGGGGCCGTAGTCGATTCGCAACTCAGAAACACCTTCGCCGACAGGCTCGGCATCGCCCGGGTTTCCGGCTGCAAGACGCTCGATCCTGGCTTGAACTTTCGCGCGAGCTCGAATGTCCCGCAATGCGTCGAGCCATTGGGCAAAAACGTCGGTCTTCCGAATCTCGATCACAAGACAACTGTAGTCTGACGGCTACATATTGTCAATCGGGGGGACGGTACTGCAGATGCCCCTTGTAAGGCTTTCCCTTGGGCTTTAGTGCTCGCACCTTCGTATCCGACATCACGATGTTTGGGCATCGGCGGGGAGCATCGAAGAACCCCAAATGATGCCCCAGGGGGACGCTTGAGGTGGGCGTTTTCCGGAGGATTGCTGCGGATGAAGGCGGAGGGGCGGATGGAGGCGGGGGTCGGAATCGAACCGGCGTAGACGGCTTTGCAGGCCGCTGCATAACCACTTTGCTACCCCGCCGCAAACGGTTTCGTGCCGGGCGCCAGCCCGCAACGAAAAGGGGAAAGCGTGCGCTTTCCCCGGTAATTGGAGCGGGAAACGAGTCTCGAACTCGCGACCTCAACCTTGGCAAGGTTGCGCTCTACCAACTGAGCTATTCCCGCATTCAAGGCCGCGAATTCTGAAGAATTTTGCTCCCGGTGTCAACCTGGGCGCGGTTCCGACCAGGCGCGCGCCGCCAGGTAGAGGTAATAGGCCATGGACACGAGCGTGAGCACGGCGGCCAGCATCAGCAGCACGGTCCCGGCGGCGGCGACGGGCAGGCCGGCGAGCGGGGCGTGGTAGAGCAGCAGGGCGATGGCGATCATCTGGGAGGCGGTCTTGAGCTTGCCCACGAAGCTCACCGCCACGCTGGCGGATTTGCCCATCTTGGCCATCCATTCGCGCAGGGCGGAGATGGCGATCTCGCGTCCGATGATGATGAGGGCGATGACGGCGGGCGCGCGGTGCAGATCGACCAGGACGATGAGCGCGGCCGCCACCATGAGCTTGTCGGCGACCGGATCGAGAAAGGCGCCGAAGGCCGAGGTCTGCCCGAGCCGGCGCGCCAGCCAGCCGTCCAGCCAGTCGGTGATCGACGCCAGGACGAAGAAGGCCGCCGCCCACAGATTGGCGCTGCCTGCGCCCAGCCAGCCGGTCGGCAGGTAATACACGCCCACCAGCAGGGGGATCAGCAGGATGCGCAGCCAGGTGAGCAGATTGGGCAGGTTGAAGGGCATCAGTGCAGGCTCTGGTAGATTTTTTCCGCCAATTCTCGGCTGATGCCCGGTGCGCGCGCAAGTTCTTCGACGCCTGCGCGCTTGACGCCTTGCAGGCCGCCGAAGCGTTCCAGCAAGGCCTTGCGGCGCTTGGGGCCGATGCCGGGAATGTCTTCCAGGGTCGAGCTCAGGCGCGCTTTCGCGCGCCGCGCGCGGTGCCCGGTAATGGCGAAGCGATGGGCTTCGTCGCGGATGGCCTGAATGAGATGGAAGCCCGGATTGTCGCTCGCCAGATGCAGCTCGCGCCCGTCGGGAAACACCAGGGTTTCCAGGCCGGGCTTGCGTTCCTCGCCCTTGGCGACGCCCACCAGCGCGATGTCGTTCAGGCCGAGCTCCGCCATCACCGCGACGGCGCGCCCGAGCTGGCCCTTGCCACCGTCGATGAGCACGAGGTCCGGGCGCGGGCCATCTCCAATGACCGTGTGGCGGTAGCGGCGCGCGAGCGCCTCGGCCATGGCGGCATAGTCGTCGCCGGGCGTGATGCCTGTGATGTTGTAGCGGCGGTAGTCGCTCTTGCGCATCGCTTCGCCGTCGAAGGCGACGCAGCTCGCTACGGTGGCCTCGCCCAGGGTGTGGCTGATGTCGAAGCACTCGATGCGGCTGGCCGCGGGCAGGTCGAGCGCCTCGCGCAATTTCTCCAGGCGCTGATTCTGGCTGGATTTGTCCAGCAGGCGCCGCTGCGCCGCCAGGCGTGCGTTCTTTTCCGCCATGGCCACCCAGACCCGGCGCGCGCCGCTGGTTTGCGTCACCAGGCGCACGGCATGGCCGGCCTGCTCGCTCAGTAGGGCTTCCAGCTCGGCGCCGTCGATGGCCTGGTTGAGCAGGATGGTGGGTGGGATGCGTTGGTCGGGATAGTGCTGGGCCAGAAAGGCGGCCAGCGCCTCGGCCGGGCTGAAGCCTTCGCCGTGTTCGGGGAAGAAGGTACGATCGCCCAGATGGCGCCCACTCCGGATCATGGTGAGGTTGACCGCGAGCAGGCCTTGTTCGACTACGCAGGCGACAACGTCGGCATCGGTGGCGCGCCCGGCATCGACGAACTGTTGCTCGCCCACGCGTGCCAGGCTGCGGATCTGGTCGCGCAGCGCGGCGGCCTCCTCATACTCTTGCCGTTCGGCCAGTTCGCCCATGCGCTGGGTGAGGGCAGCCGTGAGTTCGTTGTCCTTGCCCTGCAGCAGCAGGGCGGCATTGTGTACGTCGCGCGCGTAATCCTCGGCGCTGATGAGTCCCGCGCAAGGGCCGCTGCAGCGCCGGATCTGGTACAGCAAACAGGGGCGCGAGCGGTTGCTGAACACCGTATCCTCGCAGGTGCGCAGGCGGAACACGCGCTGAATGAGGGTGATGGCCTGCTTGGCCGCCCAGGCGTTGGGATAGGGGCCGAAATACTGGTGCGGCTTGGCGAGCGGCCCGCGGTAATAGGCCAGGCGCGGGAAAGCGTGGCCGGTGAGCTGGGCGTAGGGGTAGGACTTGTCGTCGCGGAACAGGATGTTGAAGCGCGGATTGAGCCCTTTGATGAGGTTGTTTTCCAGGATCAGGGCCTCGGCCTCGGTGCGCGTGACGGTGGTTTCCACCTGCGCCACCTGCTTGAGCATGAGGCTGATGCGGGGCGAGTGGCCGGTCTTCTGGAAATAGCTGGAGACGCGCTTTTTCAGGTCCTTGGCCTTGCCCACGTACAGCATCTGCCCGTCCGCATCGAGCATGCGGTACACCCCGGGCAGGGTGGGCAGGGACTGAAGAAGGACCGTGGCGTCGAACAGCTTACGCCTCCTCGTCCAGCAGCTTGCCGGCGATGGCCCAGTTCTCGTCGGGCAGTTCCTCGAACGCGATATAGGTGTATGAAGCCGGCTTGTGGGCGTGTTTTTCCAGGGTGGCAGTGATTTCCTCGGCAATGGCCTTGCGCTGCGCCCGGCTCAGTTTGCCGGCGAGCTTGATGGTGACGACGGGCATGGCTTACTCCAGGTCGGATCGGATGCGCGCGAACACGGCGCGGAACATGTCCGCGGTCAGGCGCCGCGTCTGGGTATTGTAGCGGGAGCAGTGGAAGGAGTCGTAGAGCCGCCTGCCGTCGGGCAGGATATGCACGGCGCCGTGGGCGAAGGGGTGTTGCGCGGGCTTGAGACCCAGCGCCATGAGCACGGCCTGATGGGCGATGCGGCCCAGGGCGAGGACGGCCGTGGTGCTGGTCAGGCCGTCCAGTTCGGCGCGCAGATGGCCGTTGCACTGACGGATTTCCACGGGCTCCGGCTTGTTCGCCGGGGGCAGGCATTTCACCGCGTTGGTGATGCGGCAGCCGGGCAGTTCGAGGCCGTCGTCCAGGCTTACCGAATGCGGCCGGCTGGCCCAGCCGAATTCGTGCAGCGTCTGGTACAGCAGGATTCCTGCGTGGTCGCCGGTGAATGGGCGGCCGGTGCGGTTGGCTCCGTGCAGGCCGGGGGCGAGGCCCACGATCAGCAGGCGCGGCGCGGCGTCGCCGAAGGGGGCGACTGGGCGCGCATGGTAGTCCAGGTGGCGCGTGCGCACCTCGTCGAGGAAACCGGCCAGGCGCGGGCAGGCGCGGCAGTCAGCGAGCATGGCCGTGCTGTCCGTGCTGGGCGGGCGCGTAGACGCCGCGCTTGAGCGGTTGCGGCTCGACGGCTTCGGGCTGCAGGGTGACGTGGCCGATGGCGAAATCGTCCTGCAGCAGATGGCGCGCCCCGTGCAGGATGCGCGGCCATTCGCCCATATGCGCGATGCTCAGATGAGCGGAAAGCGCGACCTGGCCGGACGCCAGGGTCCAGATGTGCAGATCGTGCACCTCGCGCACGCCTTCGATCTTGGCCAGGGCGACGCCCACCTGGTCGAGGTCGAGCCCGCGCGGTACGCCTTCCATGAGGACATGCAGGGCTTCCCTCAGCAGATTGATGGTGGAGGTGAGGATGAGCAGGGAGACGACGACGGAAAGGATGGGGTCGATGGGCATCCAGCCGGTCAGATAAATGACCAGGCCGGCGGCCAGCGCCGCCACCGAGCCCAAGGCGTCGCCGACGACGTGGATGAGCGCGGCGCGGCGGTTGAGGCTGTCCTCGCCGCGCACGAGCAGCCAGCCGATGCCGAGATTGATGAGCAGGCCGATGAAGGCCACCCCCATGACCACCTCGCCGTTGACGTGGGGCGGACGCTGGAAACGCTCCAATGCCTCGAACACGATGAAGGCCACGATGGCCAGCATGAGCAGGCTGTTGGCCAGCGCGGCCAAGACCTCGGCGCGCGCCAGGCCGTAGGAATGGCGCGCGGAGGGCGGCTTGCGCGCGAGCCAGGCCGCCACGGCGGCGAGCAGCAGGGACAAGCTGTCGGTGAGCATGTGGCCGGCATCCGACATCAGCGCGAGGGAATTGGCCCACCAGCCGGCGGCGGCCTCGACGACGGAAAAGCTCAGCGTCAGCACGAGCGCCCAGGCGAAAGTGCGATGCGCGTGGCTGTGGCGATGGTGCGCGCGGTTGTGGTCGGCCGCGGAGTGGTCGTGGTAATGAGGGGGCATGTCAGCTTTTGAGATGGGCTTGCGTGGGGTCGTCCAGCGCGAGCTTGCCGCTGTCCAGGCCCAGCCCGGCAATCGCGTGCAGCGCCGCCATGTAGTGTGCGTTCTCGCGCAGCTGCGTGAGGCCGGGCGGGTGGGCGTGGCCGTGCAGCCGGGCCAAACGCGCGCGGCTGGCGGCCGGCCAAGGAAATTTCAATTCCGCGAGCGCCTGGTCGGCCAGATCGGGGCGGTTGCAGATGAGGGCCATGTCGCAGCCCGCGGTCAGCGCCGCGACCACGCGGTCGGTAATGGGGCCGGCCACGCTGGCGCCCTCCATCGTCAGGTCGTCGCTGAACAGGGCGCCTTCGAAGCCCAGCCGGCCGCGCAGGATGTCCTTGATCCAGACCGGGGAAAAGCCGGCAGGGCGGTCATCGACGCGGGGATAGATCACGTGAGCCGGCATGAGGGCCGGCAGTCCCAGGTCGATGAGGGCGCGAAACGGCAGCAGGTCGGCGGCCTCCAGGTCGGCGTAAGTGCGCTCGTCGACGGGGATGGCGACATGGGAATCGGCCGCGACGTAGCCGTGGCCGGGGAAGTGCTTGCCGCAGGCGCCCATGCCGGCCTCCTTCATGCCCAGCATGAGGGCGTGCGCCAGCTCCGTCACCGCTGCGGCGTTGCGATGCAAGGCGCGGTCGCCGATCACCGAGGAGACGCCGTAATCGAGATCGAGCACGGGCGCAAAACTCAGATCCACGCCGTGGGCGCGCAGTTCGGCGGCCAGCACGAAGCCGGTCTGGCGCGCCAGCGTGCGCGCCTGATGCGGGTGGCGGTCCCACACCTCGCCCAGGGCGCGCATGGGCGGCAGGCGCGTGAAGCCGGCGCGGAAGCGCTGCACGCGCCCGCCTTCGTGGTCCACGGCGATCAGCAGGGCAGGGGACTTGAGCGCGCGCAGCTCGCCGGTGAGCTGCGCGAGCTGCGCCGGGTCGCGGTAATTGCGCGCGAAGAGAATGACGCCGCCGACCAGGGGATGGGCCAGGCGCACGCGATCGGCGGCGGCGAGCTCCGTGCCGGCCACGTCGAGCATGAGCGGGCCCAGGCTCATGCGTCCCGCTCCAGCACCACGCAGGCCAGAACGTGCTGGCCTTCGTCGGACAGCGACACGTGGTGCGCGCCGATGCCGCGCGCGCCGAGCCACTGCGCCAGGGCGGGCGCGAAGGACAGCAGGGGCCGGCCGAGATCGTCGTGCGCGAGCGTGAGATTGTGCAGGGTGACCGGCGGGCGCAGGCCGGTGCCCGCCGCCTTGGCAAAGGCCTCCTTGGCGGCGAAGCGCTTGGCGAGAAAGCGCCCGGGCATGGTGCTGGCGCGGAATTCGGCCAGCTCCAGCGGGCTCAGCAGGCGCTCGGCGTAAGTTTCGCCGAAGCGTTCCAGGCCCAGCTCGAAACGCGCCGTATTGGTGAGGTCGGTGCCTATGCCGTAGATCATGGCGTGACCTTCACGCTCAGGCCCAGCGCGCGTATGCGCTCGGCATAGACCTCCAGCCAGGCGGCCGGCAGGGCAGACAGATGCGGTGCCTGCGGCTGCAAAGAGGGCCGTGCCAGGCCGTAGAGCAGCACGCCTTGCAGGGGCACGCCGTCCCGCACCAGTTGCGCGAGCGCGTCGAGATAGGCCTGCTGCTCGGTTTCGGCCGGCGGCTGGCTGTCGTAGGCGAATACGCAGGTCTGCACCCAGGTGGGCGCGAGGGCGGCGACGCTCCTCAGACGCGCGAGGTGTTTTTCCGGTGCCGTGCGCGTCTGGTTGATGGCGCGCAGGCCGGCGGCGGTGGCGGCATCCAGCTTGAACCAGACCTCGCCGCCGAACGCTGCCATGCGGGCGATGCCCTGGCGCACGCGCGCGCGGTCGGCCAGGCTGCCGTTGGTGATGAGCACGAGCTTGATTTTTCCCACCAGGCCCAGCTCGCTCATGATGCGACCGATGAGTTCCACGACCTCGGGAAACTCTCGCGCGCTGGTCGGCTCGCCGTTGCCGGATAGCGCGATGTCGTTCAGGCGGCGCGCCGCGGCGGGGATTGCGCGCTTCAGGAAGTCGCCTTCCAGGATGTCGGCGAGCATGTGGCGCAATTCCTCTTCCAGGCGCGCGAGATCGACGGGCGGCGGCCCGCCGCGCTTGAGGTTGGGCACCTGGCAGTAGATGCATGCCCAGTTGCAGGCGTTGTTGGGGTTGAGATTGACGCCCACCGACACGCCGCCCGCGCGGCGCGAAACCACGGGATAGACATAGGTCATGCCGACCGCGGCGCGGTCATGGTCCTGGACGGTAAGCAAGGCAGGGGCAGCAAAACGGGGGCAGGGCCGCATTGTGCCTGCCGCGTCTGCTGTGGGCAAGGCGCTTCAGTCGCTGCCGTAGGTCTGCATGCGGCTGTACAGCGTGGTGCGGTTGATGCCCAGAATCTTGGCCGCTTGCGAGAGGTTGCCGTGCGTCATGTTGAGGGCCGCTTCCACATAGGCCTTCTCCCATTGGCGCAGGGTGGCGTCGAGATTGAAATTGGCCAGGGTCTGCAATTGCTTGCGCGCGGTTTCGATGAGGCTTTTGGCATCACCGGGCATGGGGATTTCCTGCGGGAAGGCGAGATCGGTGTCGAGTTCCGCCTCCAGTTGCTCGGCGCTGACCGCCTGTCCGGCGTACTTGGTGGTGAGCCGGATGGTGATGTTGCGCAATTCGCGCACGTTGCCGGGAAAGTGGTAGTCCTCCCACAAGCGCTGGGCGCGGGCATCGAACTGGAAGGGCGCAACGCGCGCCTCGCGTGCGTAGAAGTCGCGAAAGTGCTCCAGGAGCTTGATCTTGTCCTCGCCCATCTCGCGCAGCGGCGGCACATTGATGGTGAAGACGGAAAGGCGGTGGTAGAGGTCGGCGCGGAAGCGCCCGGCCTTGATTTCGGCGCGCAGGTCGCGGTTGGTGGCCGCCACTACGCGGGCGTTGGAGAAGCGCGGCTGGGTTTCGCCCACGCGCTGATACTCGCCGTTTTCCAGCACGCGCAGCAGCTTGGCCTGCAGTTCCAGGGGCAGTTCGCCGATCTCGTCGAGGAACAGGGTGCCGGTCTCGGCCTCCTCGAAATAGCCGGCGCGGGCGTTGTTTGCCCCGGTGAAGGCGCCCTTGGCGTAGCCGAACAGGGTGGGCTCCACCAGCGTCGGTGAAATTGCCGCGCAGTTGAGCGCCAGGTAGGGCTTGGCGGCGCGCGGCGAGAGCTGGTGCAGACTGGCGGCGACCTTTTCCTTGCCGCTGCCCGATTCGCCTTCGATCAGTACGGGGAAGGGCGAGCCGGCGTATTGGCGGATCTGCTGGCGCAGCTTGTCCATGGCGGCGCTCTCGCCGACGATGCCGGGATCCTTGGGCGTGGCGGGCGCGCGGTCGGCGCTTTTTTCCGCGTCCTGGATCATGAGGGCGTTGAACAGCAGCGACTTCAGGCGGTCCGGCTCGCAGGGCTTGGAGACGAAATCGATGGCCCCCAGGGCGCGCGCATGGCGGGCGTTGGCTTCGTCGGTCTGGCCCGAGAGGACCACGATTTTCATGCTCGGGGAGATGCCCAGCAGATCGGCGATGAGGGCAAAGCCTTCGTCCGGCCGGTGCGGCTGCGGCGGCAGGCCCAGATCGACCAGGGCGAGCTGGGGCGGCTCATTGCGCTGGGTCAGGATGCTTTTGACCTGGGCGCGCGATTCGGCGGCTACGACGTCGAAATCCTTGCCGAGCACGAAACTCAGGGTATCGGAAATCAGCGGATCGTCGTCGACCAGCAGCAGAGTGGGATGGTGCACCGGATTCACGGGGACTCCTCAATTTATTTCTGGGCTATCTTAGCCGGGTTGTCAATTTTTCGACAGAAATTTCTAAAACTTGAGGCCGCGACGCCATAGCCAGGCGGCCGGCCTGCCTGTCGTCGGGCGCGTGGCGGCCGGCAGCCCCATGCTGGCCCAGGAGCACATCGATTCCTGGCACCGCATCGAGCCGGAATTGTTCGCGCCGCGCGCGGATTATCTGCTCAGGGTGCGTGGCGTGAGCATGAAGGACGCCGGTATCCTGGACGGCGATCTGCTGGCAGTGCATCGCAGCGCGCAGGCGGCCAACGGCCAGGTGGTGGTGGCCAGGCTGGATGACGAAGTGACCGTGAAGCGCCTGCGCCGGCGCGGGCCCATCGTCGAGCTGCTGCCGGAAAACCCCGATTTTTCCCCCTTGGTGGTGGACTTGCGCCGGCGTGAATTGGTCATCGAAGGGATAGGGGTAGGGGTTTTGAGAAGGGACAAGGCGCTGTGAGCGCAGCCCTCGATACTCTGCTCAAACACCCCGCCCTATGGCGCGGCGGCCTATGCGCGCAGATGGCGGGCGAGGCGATTGCCAGCGGCTACGGCGAGCTCGATGCAGTGCTGCCGGGCGGCGGCTCTGCGATTGGGGCTGGAGCCTGCCGCAGACGGTGTTCACGCAGGGCGCGTATGCCGGGCGGAGGCGTCCTCCTGATCCGCGCCCAGGGGCCGTTGTAGCCGGGGCCCCGGTACCAGTCTCCCCGATACCGGTGGTAGTAGTAGCTGTCGAGGAAAAAGATGGGGTAGGGCGAACCCACGGCAACATATACGCGCAAGCCCGGCACCCAGACCATGTCGGGCGGCGGCCCTACATATGCCGGCACCCCGATTTGCACATCCACGCTGACGGGCGGGCCGTCGCTTAAAACATTCCGCGCGGGGGAAAGCAAGGCAGCGGCGGCGAAGAGGATGAGAGCTTTTTTCATGGGGCGCCTCCTTCCAAGACGCTGAAAAGTCTGCTGGCAAAAGCACTTCCTGGCCGACGCCCTGTCGAATTTCAATATATACGGCACCGGCACAATCGGAAGGCGCCTTTTGTTTGTCCGCTGAGACAGAGGCCGCTTGTTTTGTGGCGCATCGCCCCAATTTAATGCCGGATTCCCGACAGGAGTACGCGTCACCCTCCGGTCATGGTCTCATGCATGAATGGGCGCCTTTGGGGCGCAGCGGAAAATAGAAAGCAGGAAATCGATGGAAGCAGGCTGGAAGAACACCATACACCGACAACGCACCGAGCTCGCGAATATGCTGCATGAGCCGCTTACCCGGCTTGCGCAAGTCTGTGCGTTGGCGGGCGACGAGCGCGAACAACTCAACCGGCTGCTGCTGGAGGGCTTTGCCAGCATTCCCTATTGCACCTCGCTATACGTCCTGGATGCGCGGGGCGTGCAGTTATCGGACAACATCGGCCCCGATGGCATCGTGGCCGGGCACCAGGGGCGCGACCGCTCCCAGCGCCCCTACATGCGCGAGCCCATGCCGCCTTGGGGGTTCCTGCTTTCCGACGCCTATATCAGCCTGCTGGGGCAACGCCCGTCGCTCACCGCCTTGCACTGCATCTGGCGCGACGGCGAGGTGCGCGGCTATCTCGGTGCCGATTTCGACCTGCGCGATCTGCCGGCCTCCCCCGCGGAAAGCACCGAGCCGCTGGGCTGGCGCCAGATCCGCGGCGATCCGTCGATACGCGAAACGGTGTTCCTGCAAAGCCGGGTGGAGAGCCCGATGGACCGGAACATTACCCAGGCCATGTCCATCCTCGAAGAATTGGCGACCGAACGCGGCATGTTCCAAACAGTCATCCATTTTTCCAGCAGCCGTACGACCGCCTGGTTTCTCGACGATCCTTACCGCTACCGCATCCTCGATCACGAGGCATTGGCCGATCCCGACATATGCCTGGCTTGGCCGCACCAGCCTTACCCGCAGGATGCCCTCATCCCGCGCGAGAGCATCCGCGACATACTCGCGGGCATGCGTGAACTGAGGCTGGCCGACCAGAACATCTATCTGCGCTCGGCCTCGATGAACATTTTCAACGGCATGATCAGCCTCACCTTTTCCTGCGACGGTTCTCATTACATGGGCTGGAACGAATTTCTCGATCGCGGCAGTGCGTTCTGGCGCGGCGTCGGCGCCAGCTAACGGCCGTGCAGTGGCGTTCCACCTCGGAGCGGTACGCCTACGAACTATCCGCGGGAAGTGGCCGAGCGGTCCCTGGCGCACGGCCTGCCGGACAAGGTGGAGGCGGCTTGCCGGCGCGGTGATCTGATCGAGAAGCGGCGCCGGCTTCGTCCAGCAGCCTGCTGCACCATGCGCTCGCGCTCCCAGTTGGCTTCCTCCGCGATCGCCTCGCCTTGCAATTCGGCATCCAACAGGCGTTTCAGGAGATCGTCCATGGGCCCTCCGTACGAGAGTTGACGCGGCGTGGGTGCCTCCGTCCTCATGGTTATTTTTAATCCGGCGCGACAGCTTAAACAAGGGGCCAAAGGCGGGAGATGCGACTCTTTGCGGCGGAAGCGCAGGCCGCCTCCCGGTGGCGATGCCGGTGTCGCCCATAACGATCCGGCGCCAGGCCATAAATTTTTTTCCATTGCTGGCAGTAGGTTGCCGGCGCCACATCTGGTATCTTCGGGAACCCCCCATGCCTTGTTCCCATGCCTTGTTCACGACAATGAAAATGGCGCCGCCGGATTGACCCGGATGGAGCGCCTCAATACACTCGACCAGTCCGCGGGCTGTCCCCGGAGCCAGTCATTTGAGGAGGAGAAAGGCCCCATGCTGGAGAACTATTTGCCTGTCCTGCTGTTCATAGCAGTAGGGCTGATCTTTGGCGGCATTGCGATTTTTGCGGGCCGACTGCTGGCGCCGGACCGCCCGGACGGCGAAAAGCTGTCGCCTTACGAATGCGGCTTCGAGGCGTTCGAGGATGCGCGCATGAAATTCGACGTGCGCTATTACCTGGTGGCCATCCTGTTCATTCTGTTCGATCTGGAAACCGCGTTCCTCATCCCCTGGGCGGTCGTCCTGGAAAAGATCGGTCTGATCGGCTTCCTGGCGATGATGCTGTTCCTGGCCATCCTGGTGGTGGGCTTCGTGTACGAATGGAAGAAGGGCGCGCTCGAATGGGAATGAGCGTGGCCGCATTGCGCGGCAGGAATCCATGAGCATCGAAGGCGTATTGGAAAAGGGCTTCGTCACCACCACGGCGGACAAGCTCATCAATTTCACCCGCACCGGCTCCCTGTGGCCCATGACTTTCGGCCTGGCCTGCTGCGCGGTGGAGATGATGCATGCCGGGGCGGCCCGCTACGATCTGGACCGCTTCGGCGTGGTGTTCCGGCCCAGCCCGCGCCAGTCGGACGTCATGATCGTCGCCGGCACCTTGTGCAACAAGATGGCGCCGGCGCTGCGCAAGGTTTACGACCAGATGGCCGAGCCGCGCTGGGTCATCTCCATGGGTTCCTGCGCCAACGGCGGCGGCTATTACCATTATTCCTACTCCGTGGTGCGCGGCTGCGACCGCATCGTGCCGGTGGACATCTACGTGCCCGGCTGCCCTCCCACCGCCGAGGCGCTGCTCTTCGGCGTGATCCAGTTGCAGAACAAGATCCGCCGCACCAATACCATCGCCCGCTGACATGCGCCTGACGCTCAACGACCTCTCGGAACGGCTCGACCGCCTGCTGGGCGAGCAGATCACGCGTCGCATCGAGCGGCTGGACGAACTCACCGTCGAGGTGGCGGCCGCGGACGCTCATGCTTTCCTGCACAGCCTGCGCGAGCATGGCGACCTGCGCTTCGAGCAGCTCATCGACCTGTGCGGCGTGGATTACCGGGAGTATGGCGGCGGCGCCTGGGACGGACGCCGCTTCGCGGTGGTCTATCACCTTCTGTCGTTGCACCACAACGTGCGCCTGTGCGTGCGCACCTTCTGCCCGGACGATGATTTTCCCGTGCTTGCCTCGGTGTGCGACGCCTGGCCGTCGGCCAACTGGTACGAGCGCGAGGCCTTCGATCTCTTCGGCATCGTCTTCGAGGGGCATCCCGACCTGCGCCGCATCCTCACCGATTACGGCTTCGTCGGCCATCCCTTCCGCAAGGATTTCCCGCTTTCCGGAGAGGTGGAGATGCGCTACGACCCGGAGCAGCGCCGCGTGATCTACCAGCCCGTGAGCATCGAGCCGCGCGAGGTCACGCCGCGCATCGTGCGCGACGACGCCTACGGGGACGTGAGCTGACGTGGCCGCCGAGATACGCAACTACACGATGAATTTTGGCCCCCAGCATCCGGCGGCGCATGGGGTGCTGCGCCTGGTGCTGGAGTTGGACGGCGAGGTCATCCAGCGCGCCGATCCTCACATCGGCCTGCTGCACCGGGCGACGGAAAAACTGGCCGAGCACAAGACCTTCCTGCAATCCGTGCCCTACATGGACCGCCTCGATTACGTGTCCATGATGTGCAACGAGCATGCCTATGTGATGGCCATCGAGAGACTGCTCGGTTTGGAGGTTCCGCTGCGCGCGCAATACATCCGCGTCATGTTCGACGAGATCACGCGCATCCTCAACCATCTGCTGTGGCTGGGGGCGCACGCCCTGGACATCGGCGCCATGACGGTGTTCCTCTACTGCTTCCGCGAGCGGGAGGACCTCATGGACTGCTACGAGGCGGTGTCGGGGGCACGCATGCACGCCGCCTACTATCGCCCCGGCGGGGTGTACCGGGACCTGCCCGAGACCATGCCGCACTACCAGCCCTCCAAGTACCATGATGCCGAGGCAGTGGCCAAGCTCAACGCCAGCCGACAGGGCTCGGTGCTCGACTTCATCGAGGATTTCACGCGCCGTTTCCCGGCCTATGTCGACGACTACGAGACGCTGCTGACCGACAACCGCATCTGGAAGCAGCGCACCGTGGGCATCGGCGTGGTGAGCCCCGAGCGGGCCAAGGCGCTGGGCTTTACCGGCCCCATGCTGCGCGGCTCGGGCGTGGCCTGGGATTTGCGCAAGAAGCAGCCCTATGAGGTTTACGGCCAGATCAACTTCGACGTGCCCGTGGGCAGCCACGGGGACTGCTACGACCGCTACCTGGTGCGCGTGGAGGAAATGCGCCAGTCCAACCACATCATCCGCCAGTGCATCGAGTGGCTGCGCGAGAACCCCGGCCCGGTGATGACCGGCAACCACAAGGTCGCGCCGCCCGACCGCGTTTCCATGAAGACCAACATGGAAGAGCTTATCCATCATTTCAAGCTGTTCACCGAAGGCATGCACGTGCCGCACGGCGAGGCCTACGCCGCGGTCGAGCACCCCAAGGGCGAATTCGGCATCTACCTCGTCTCCGACGGCGCCAACAAGCCCTATCGCCTCAAGATCCGCGCGCCGGGCTTTGCGCATCTGGCTGCCTTGGACGAGATGTCGCGCGGCCACATGATCGCCGACGTGGTGGCCATCATCGGCACCCAGGACATCGTCTTCGGGGAGATCGACCGCTGATGCTGTCCCGCGAAGCCCTGACCCAGATCGATCGCGAGATCGTCAAATACCCTCCCGGCCGCGCCCAGTCCGCCGTCATGTCCGCGCTGCGCATCGCCCAGGCGGAGAAAGGCTGGCTGTCCGGGGACGTCATGCGCTTCGTCGCCGACTATCTCGCCATGCCCGTGGTTTCGGTGTACGAGGTCGCGACCTTCTACAACATGTACGAAACCGACCCGGTCGGGCGCTTCAAGATCACCTTGTGCACCAACATCTCCTGCATGCTCATGGGCGCGCCGGAAATCGCCGCCCATCTCAAGGCGCGCCTGGACGTGGATTTCGGCGAGACGACCCTGGACAACCTGTTCACCCTCAAGGAGGGGGAATGCATGGGCGCCTGCGGCGATGCGCCCCTGTGCCTGGTGAACAACCATCGCATGGAAGGCGGCCTGACCGTCGAGAAGGTCGATGCCCTGCTGGACGAGTTGAAGAACAGGAAGGGCGATTGAAATGGTCGTGAAACCCGGCCCCGTCCTGTTCAGCACCCTGCATCTGCCGCAGCCTGCGTCGCTGGCAAGCTACGAAAGCGTCGGCGGCTACGCCGCGCTGCGGCGCGTCGTGCAGGAGAAGGTTGCGCCCGAGGACATCATCCACGAGGTCAAGGTTTCGGCGCTGCGCGGCCGGGGCGGGGCGGGCTTTCCCACCGGCCTCAAGTGGAGCTTCATGCCGCGCGCGTTTCCCGGCGAAAAATACCTGGTGTGCAATTCGGACGAAGGCGAGCCGGGCACCTTCAAGGACCGCGACATCCTGCGCTACAACCCGCATGCGCTGATCGAGGGCATGGCCATCGCCGCCTACACCCTGGGCGCGGAGCGGGGCTACAACTACATTCACGGCGAAATCTGGGACATCTACGAGCACATGGAGCGCGCAGTCGAGGAGGCGAGGGCGGCGGGCTACCTCGGCGAGCGCATCCTCGGTTCGGAGTTCAGCTTCCATCTGCACAACCATCACGGCTATGGCGCCTACATCTGCGGGGAGGAAACCGCCCTGCTGGAATCGATCGAGGGCAAGAAGGGGCAGCCCCGCTTCAAGCCGCCGTTCCCGGCCTCCTTCGGCCTTTATGGCAAGCCGACCACCATCAACAATACGGAAACCTTCGCCAGCATTCCCTACATCGTGCGTGAAGGCGGGCAGAAATTTCTCGAACTGGGCAGGCCGAACAACGGCGGCACCAAGGTGTTTTCCGTGTCCGGCCATGTTGCGCGTCCCGGCAACTACGAGGTGGGCATGGGCACGCCTTTTGCCGAATTGCTGGAGATGGCCGGCGGCGTGCGCGGCGGGCGCAAGCTGAAGGCGGTCATTCCGGGCGGTTCCTCGACGCCGGTTCTGCCCGGCGAGATCATGATGGGCTGCACCATGGACTACGACTCCATCGCCAAGGCGGGCTCCATGCTGGGCGCCGGGTCGGTCATCGTCATGGACGACAGCATGTGCATGGTGCGGGCGCTGGAGCGGCTGTCCTATTTCTACTACGAGGAGTCCTGCGGCCAATGCACGCCCTGCCGCGAGGGCACCGGCTGGCTTTACCGCATCATCCGCCGCATCGAGCACGGCGAGGGCCGTCACGAGGATTTGCAGCTGCTCAACGACGTGGCCGGCAACATCGGCGGGCGCACCATCTGCGGCCTGGGCGACGCAGCGGCCGCACCGGTGAAGAGCTTTCTCAAACATTTCGGCGCCGAGTTCGAATATCACGTGCGCCACAAGCAATGCATGGTGTGACGACATGTTGACCGTGGAAATCGACGGCAAACAGGTGCAGGTGGAAACCGGCGCGACCATCATGGATGCGGCCAACAAGGCCGGCATCTACATTCCGCATTTCTGCTACCACGAAAAGCTTTCCATTGCCGCCAACTGCCGCATGTGCCTGGTGCAGGTGGAGAAGGCCACGAAGCCGCTGCCGGCCTGCGCCACGCCGGTCACCGACGGCATGAAGGTGCAGACGCGCTCGGCCGTGGCGGTGCAGGCCCAGAAGGGGGTGATGGAGTTCCAACTGATCAACCACCCGCTCGACTGCCCGATCTGCGATCAGGGCGGCGAGTGCGAGCTGCAGGATCTGGCCGTGGGCTACGGGGCGGGAAAATCGCGCTATCAGGAAGACAAGCGCGTGGTCGAGAACAAGGAGCTTGGCCCTCTGGTGGCGACGGACATGACGCGCTGCATCAATTGCACGCGCTGCGTGCGCTTTTGCCAGGAGATTGCGGGGGTGACCGAGCTGGGGCAGGCGTTCCGCGGCGAGCATGCCGAGATCATGCCTTTCCTTGGGCAGACGGTGGACTCCGAGCTGTCCGGCAACATCATCGACCTTTGCCCGGTCGGCGCGCTCACTTCCAAGCCGTTCCGCTATAGCGCGCGCACCTGGGAGCTGGCGCGCCGCAAGTCGGTGAGTCCGCACGACAGCCTCGGCTCCAACCTCCAGGTGCACGTGAAGGACAACCGCGTCATGCGCGTGCTGCCGCTGGCGAACGAAGCCATCAACGAATGCTGGCTGTCGGATCGGGACCGCTTCAGCTACGAGGGATTGAACAGCCCAGATCGCCTTGAGCGGCCCATGGTGCGCGACGGCGCGCGCTGGGTGGAGACGGATTGGCAGACCGCCCTGGGGCGGGTAAAAGCGGGCCTGGCGGAAACCCGCGCGCGCCACGGTGCCGATGCCATCGGCGCGCTGGCGGCGCCCAATCAGACGCTGGAAGAGTATTACCTGCTGCAGAAGCTCATGCGCGGCCTGGGCACGGGCAACGTCGATTACCGTTTGCGCCAGGCCGACTTCAGCCTGGACGGCAAGCACGAGGGGGCGTTCTGGCTGGGCATGCCGGTCGCGCAGTTGGACAAGCTGCGCTCGGTGCTGCTGATCGGCAGTCGTTTGCGCAAGGAGCATCCGCTCATCGCGCACCGCCTGCGCGAAACCTGCCGCCGCCACAGCCTGTTTGCGGTGCTCGCGGCCTCCGAAGAGGATTATCTGTGCAACATTCGCCCGCACATGGTCACGCCGCCGTCGGGCTGGGTGGTGCGCCTGGCCAAGGTCCATGCCGCGTTGTGCGCGCTGCGCGGCGTGGCCGTTCCGGAATGGGGCAAGGACTTGCAGCCGGCGGCCGAGGAAACCACGCTGGCGCAGAATCTCATGCGCCACCCCAGCGCCGTGTTGCTGGGCAACCAGGCCCAGCAACATCCCGCCTATGCGCAAATCCTGTGGCTGGCGCAGGAAATCGCGGCCCTGGCGGGCGCTGGCTGGGGCGTCATCCTCGATGCCTCCAACGGCCTGGGCGCCCAGCTTGCCGGTGCGGTGCCTTACCGGGGCCCGCTGGGCGCACCGGCCCGCGTCGGCATGAACGCGCGGCGCATGTGGGAAGAGCCGCGCCGGGCTTATGTGCTGCTGGGTCTGGAGCCGGAGCTCGATTGCCAGAATCCGGGCCAGGCGAGTCGCGCGCTGCAACGGAGCGATTTCGTGGTTGCGCTGAGCCCCTACCGCCATCGCGCGACCGATTACGCCCATGTGATCCTGCCCGTCGCGCCTTTTACCGAGACGGCCGGCACCTTCGTCAATCTGCAAGGCATGGTGCAGGGCTTTCATGCGGTCGTGCGCCCTTACGGCGAAGCCAGACCGGCCTGGAAGGTGCTGCGGCTGCTGGGCACCCTGCTGGATATCCCCGGCTTCAACTATGACGACAGCGCGGCCGTGCGCGACGAGCTGTTGGGCGGAGAGGGCACTGCGCGCGCGGCCGCTTTCCTCCGCAACAAGGTGGCGCCCCAGGCGCTGGAATTTGCGGCCGAGACGGGATTGCAGCGCCTGGGAGAAATTCCCCTCTATCAAAGCGATGCCGTCGTGCGCCGCGCCGGCTCGCTGCAACGCACGGCCATCGGCGCCGGGCCGCGCATCGGCCTGTCCGGCGCCATGATGGACGCCTTGGGCCTGGTTCCGGGCAGCATCCTGCGCGTGCGCCAGGATGGCGGGCAGGCGGCGCTGCCGGTGGAGCGCGACGAAACCCTGGCACCCAATTGCGTGCGCGTGCCCGGCGGCCATGAACTCACTGCCGAACTCGGTTCGCTGTTCGGTACGATCACGCTGGAGGGAGCTTGATGGCGGATCTGGGACTGGCCTGGGAGGCGGCATGGCCGGCAGTGCGGACGCTGCTGTACATTCTCCTCATCCTCGTCCCGCTGGTGCTTTCGGTGGCCTATCTGACCTATGCCGAGCGCAAAATCATCGGCTACATGCAGGTGCGCCTGGGGCCCAATCGGGTGGGCTACAAAGGCCTGCTGCAGCCGATCGCCGATGTGGTGAAGCTGCTCATGAAGGAGATCATCATCCCCTCCGGCGCCAGCCGCGGGCTGTTCATCCTCGGCCCGGTGCTGTCCATCGCGCCGGCCCTGGCGGCGTGGGCGGTGATCCCCTTCGCGCCCGGCTGGGTGCTGTCCAACAGCGACGCCGGACTGCTCTATGTGCTGGCCATCACGTCCATGGGGGTGTACGGCGTGGTGATCGCGGGCTGGGCGTCCAACTCGAAATACGCTTTTCTCGGCGCCCTGCGTTCCGCGGCGCAGATCGTGTCCTACGAGATCGCCATGGGTTTCGCCCTGGTCGGCGTGCTGATGGCCGCGCAATCCCTCAACCTGAGCCACATCGTCGAGGGGCAGACGGGAGGGTTCTGGCACTGGTACGTGTGGCCGCTGTTTCCGCTCTTTCTCGTGTATCTCATCGCCGGTGTGGCGGAAACCAACCGCGCGCCCTTCGATGTGGCGGAAGGGGAATCGGAAATCGTCGCCGGTTTTCATGTCGAATATTCCGGCATGGCCTTTGCCATGTTCTTCCTGGCGGAATACGCCAACATGATCCTCATCTCGGCGCTCACCACCCTCATGTTCCTGGGCGGTTGGCTGTCGCCCCTGCCTTTCCTGCCCGATGGGCTGCTCTGGTGGCTGCTCAAAGTCGCCTTCGTGCTGTTCCTGTTCCTCTGGTTCCGCGCCACTTTCCCGCGTTACCGCTATGACCAGATCATGCGTCTGGGCTGGAAGGTTTTCATACCCGTCACGCTCGTCTGGATCGTGCTGGTGGGGCTGGTGATGCAGACGCGCTACGCCTATCTGGTGCATTGAGGACGCCATGAAGAATCCCGTCAGCCGTTGGTTCTCCAGCCTGTTTCTCACCGAGCTGGTGAAGGGCATGGCGCTTACCGGGCGCCATTTGTTCGCACGCAAGATCACCATACAGTTCCCCGAGGAAAAAACCCCCCAGTCGCCGCGTTTCCGCGGCCTGCATGCCCAGCGGCGTTATGCCAACGGCGAGGAGCGCTGCATCGCCTGCAAGCTGTGCGAGGCCGTCTGCCCGGCGCTGGCCATCCATATCGAGTCGGAGCAGCGCGAGGACGGCACGCGCCGCACCACGCGCTACGACATCGATCTGACCAAGTGCATCTTCTGCGGCTTCTGCGAGGAAGCCTGCCCCACGGATGCCATCGTGGAGACGCGCATTTTGGAGTATCACGGCGAGCAGCGGGGCGATCTCTACTACACGAAGGAAATGCTGCTGGCCGTGGGTGACAAGTACGAGGCGCAGATCGCCGCCGACCGGGCGGCGGATGCGAGGTACCGCTGATATCGTCGAGGGAAAACGAAGGGCGCCTGCCCGCCGCATAAAAATGAATTTTCAAGCCGCTCTGTTCTATTTTTTCGCCGCCATCCTGCTCGGCGCCGGATTGCGCGTCATCATCGCGCGCAATCCCGTGCATGCTGCGCTCTACCTGGTGCTGGCCTTCTTTTCCGCGGCGAGCCTGTGGATGCTGCTGGAGGCGGAGTTCCTCGCCATCGTTCTGGTGCTGGTGTACGTGGGCGCGGTCATGGTGCTGTTTCTCTTCGTGGTCATGATGCTGGATATCGACCCCGACCGGTTGCGGCAGAACGTCTGGCGTTATCTTCCCGTCGCGCTGCCGGTTGCGCTGCTGATCGCGGTGGAGATGGTGCTGATCCTCGGCGCGCGCTATTTCGCCGCCGCGCCCGCGCCCGCGCCGCTGCCGGCCGGCTACAGCAATACCAAAGCGCTGGGCGAGGTGCTCTACACCCAGTATGTGTATGCCTTCGAGGTGGCGGCGGTGATTCTGCTGGCGGCCATCGTGGCCGCCATCGCCCTTACCATGCGGCGCCGCAAGGACAGCAAGTATATCGACCCGGCGCGGCAGGTGCGCGTGCACAAGGAGGATCGCCTGCGCGTGCTGAAGATGAAAGTATCGCGCTACGGCGAGGAAATGCACGACCATGATGCGCCCCACGGCGGCGCGGACGCCGCCTCATCGTCCGGGGAGCGCTGACATGGTGACGCTTTCTTCTTATCTGATACTGGGCGGCCTGCTGTTCGCCCTTTCGGTGCTGGGCATTTTCCTCAATCGCCGCAACGTCATCATCCTGCTCATGGCCATCGAACTGATGCTGTTGGCCGTCAATCTGAACTTCCTCGCCTTCGCCCATTATCTGGGGGATCTGGCCGGCCAGGTGTTCGTGTTCTTCATCCTCACTGTGGCGGCGGCCGAGTCGGCCATCGGCTTGGCCATCCTGGTGGTGTTGTTCCGCAACAAGCGCACCGTGGACGTGGAAGAACTGGATCAACTCCGGGGTTGAGGCCGCTATGCCCATTACTTATCTCATCGTCCCCTTCGCGCCCCTGATCGGCGCCCTCGCCACCGGCCTGTTCGGCTGGGCCATGGGGCGCCGTCTGTCGCATTGGGTGGCCACCGGCAGCGTGGCCGTCTCGCTGGTGGCGTCCTGGCTGGTGTTCCAGGATGTCCTGGCAGGGCACACTTACAATGCCAACCTGTACACCTGGATGCATGTGGGCGGGGTGGAGTTTGCCGTCGGCTTTCTGATCGATCCCCTGTCTGCCCTCATGATGCTGGTAGTGAGCTTCGTCTCGCTCATGGTGCACATCTACACCATCGGCTACATGGCGGACGATGCCGGATACAAGCGCTTCTTCAGCTACATCTCGCTGTTCACTTTCTCCATGCTCATGCTGGTGATGAGCAACAATTTCCTGCAACTGTTCTTCGGCTGGGAGGCGGTGGGGCTGCTGTCCTATCTACTCATCGGTTTCTGGTACACGCGCCCCACGGCCATCTACGCCAACCTCAAGGCCTTTCTCGTCAATCGGGTGGGCGATTTCGGCTTCATCCTGGGCATCGCCATGGTGCTGGCCTATTTCGGCAGCCTCGATTACGCCACGGTGTTCCAGCGAGCCCCGATGTACACGCAGGTCACCGTCAGTCTGTTCCCCGGACATCCCTGGTCGCTCCTGACCGTGGTCTGCCTGCTCCTGTTCGTGGGCGCCATGGGCAAGAGCGCACAGATGCCGCTGCACGTGTGGCTGCCGGATTCCATGGAAGGCCCCACGCCCATCTCCGCGCTGATCCACGCCGCCACCATGGTGACTGCGGGCATCTTCATGGTGGCGCGCATGTCGCCCCTGTTCGAGCTTTCCGATACCGCGCTGGCCGCCGTCATGGCGGTGGGCGGCCTGACGGCGCTGCTCATGGGGCTGCTGGGCATCGTGCAGAACGACATCAAGCGCGTGGTGGCCTATTCAACGCTCTCCCAGCTGGGGTACATGACGGCGGCGCTGGGCGCTTCGGCCTACTCGGTGGCGATCTTCCACCTCATGACGCACGCCTTCTTCAAAGCCTTGCTGTTCCTGGCCGCCGGATCGGTGATCATCGCCCTGCACCACGAGCAGGACATCCGCAAGATGGGCGGGCTCTACAAATACATGCCCATCACCTGGATCACTTTTCTCATCGGCTCGCTGGCTCTCATCGGCACGCCATTCTTCTCCGGGTTTTATTCCAAGGACAGCATCCTGGAGGCCGTGCATGCCTCTAATCTGGGGGTGGCGCAGTGGGTGTACCCCATGCTGGAGGCCGGCGTGTTCGTCACGGCCTTTTATTCCTTCCGTCTTTATTTCCTCGTCTTCCACGGCCGCGAGCGTTTTCATGACTTGCTGCACGGCCAGATGCCGCAGGAGTCGCCCTGGGTCGTCACCATCCCCCTGCTGGCCCTGGCCGCACCCTCGCTGGCCATCGGCTACATGACCATCGGACCGCTGTTGTACGGCAGTTATTTCGGCAATTCCATCTACGTCGCCGACACCCATCCGGCGCTGGCCGACATGGCGCAGCATTTTCAGGGCGCCGTGGCCATGGCGTTGCACGCCCCGGTAACCCCGGTGTTCTGGCTGGCGGCGGCCGGAGTGGCCCTGGCCTGGTGGCTTTACCTGGTGCGCACCGATCTGCCGGAAAAGATCAGCCGGCGTCTGTCCTGGCTTTATGCCGTGCTGGTTGCCAAGTACGGCTTCGACGAGTTCAACGACTGGTTTTTCGCGCGCGGCGCGCGCCTGCTCGCCGGCGGACTTTGGCGGCGCGGGGACGTGACGGTGATCGACAACTGGCTGGTGAACGGCGCCGCCCGCGCCGTGGGCGCGGCCTCCAGGCTGCTGCGCCATTTCCAGACCGGCTACATCTACCACTATGCGCTTGCCATGCTGGTGGGCGCCTTCGCCCTGGTGACCCTGTTCACGCGTCTGGCCGGCTGACACAACCAACAACAAGGAACCGCATGTTTCAGGGAATACTGCTGAGCCTGGTGATCTGGGTGCCGATCGCGGCGGGGGCGCTGGTGCTGGCGACCGGATCGGACCGCAACGCGCCGCTGGCGCGGATCCTGGCCCTGGCCGGGGCGCTGGCCGGCTTCCTCGTCG
>JAJZRU010000034.1 GCA_021802555.1 Pseudomonadota bacterium | reverse complement strand
CTGATGCGCGGGTCAAGGCAGCCGAGAATAGACTGTTACCCATTATTGGATGATATAGGCAAAAAAAACCCGCACTTAGGCGGGGTGCTCGGATGTTACCGGATTGTTTTGGACTAGGTAATGGTGGAGGCGGGGGGAATCGAACCCCCGTCCGCAAGCTCTCTACAGCCAGTTCTACATACTTAGCCTTGCCTATTGATTTAGCCCGCAACCCGCCGACAGGCAGGCTGGTTGTGAGCGATCCGCTGGATTTTCGTCCTGACCCCCGCGGCATGGGCCAAGCTTACTTCCTGCTGTTTATGACGCTGCTGCTGGTTTTACCCAGCCCGACCCGCAGGCCGATCGGCGCAGCGTCCGGCCTTAAGCGGCCAGAGCGTAAGATTCGTCGTTGGCGACTATCTTTTTTACGGATGGATTTACGAGGTAGCCCGATCCTCGGTATGCCCTAACTGCTTCGCAACCCACGTCGAAACCGGGTCGCCCCCTGTGAAGGTGAAACCGGAATTTGCTGAAATCCGGCTGAATCAGATTCTAAGCGATAGATGGGGATGCCGCCAAAAAGTTCAATATCTCGGCCGGCGCGTTGATGCAGGCCAGGGCCTGCCAGTCCCCGGGACGGTCGTGGCCGGCGAGATAGCCCCACAGTGCGACCACGGCCTGCATGCCCGCGGCCCGGGCGGCTTCGACGTCCCGTTCGGCATCGCCGACGTACAGGCAGGCGTCGGCGGGCAAACCTAGTTCTTCCGCGGCGTAGTGCATGGGGTCGGGGTGTGGTTTGGGTTGCGGACAGGTATCGCCGCTGACCACGGTAGCGGCGCGTTCGGCCAGACCCAACAGGGAGAGCAGCGGCTCAGTGAAGCGGGCGGGCTTGTTGGTGACTACACCCCAAGGCACGCGGCGTGCTTCCAGGGTGTCGAGCAATGCCGGGATGCCGTCGAAAGGGCGCGACTCGCGGCAGAGGTTTTCGGCATAAAGCTGAAGAAAATCGTTTCGGTAGGCCTCGAATTGCGCATGGCCGGCATCTAGACCGAAACCGATCTTGAGCAGGCCGCGCGCGCCGTGGGAGGCGTGGGGGCGGATTTCATCGGCGGGCAAGGGCGGCAGTTTGTGGCGCGCACGCAGCAGGTTGAGCGTCAGGCCCAGATCGGGCGCGGTATCCACCAGGGTACCGTCCAGATCGAATAGGATGGCTTGGAAAGCTCGGGGGTTCTGCGTCATGGGGGGGCGGCTCACGGCTTGCGGCAGGCCATCAAATAATTCACGTCGGTATCCGGCTCCAGCTTGTAAATCTTAGTGAGCGGGTTGTAGGTCATGCCCATGAGTTCGGCGACCTCCAGCGCGGCTTCGCGCGCCATGCGGGCCAGTTCGGCGGGACGCAGGAACTTGGCATAGTCGTGGGTGCCGCGCGGCAACAGCTTGAGTACGTATTCGGCGCCCAGCACCGCGAACACATAGCTTTTCAGATTGCGGTTGAGTGTGGAGAAAAACACCCAGCCCCCCGGCTTGACGAGCTGGGCGCAGGCCGCCACCACGCTGGCGGGCTCGGGCACGTGTTCGAGCATTTCCATGCAGGTCACGACATCGAAAGCGCCGGGTAGTTCGGCCGCCAAGGTCTCGGCCGCGGCCAGGCGATAGTCCACCTTGAGGCCAGATTCGTACAGGTGCAGGCGCGCCACTTTGAGGGCCTTGTCCGAGAGGTCGATGCCGGTGACCTGCGCTCCGCCGGCCGCCAGGCTTTCCGCCAGGATGCCGCCGCCGCAGCCCACGTCGACCACGCGCTTGTTCGCCAGGCCGCCGCTCACGCGCTCGATCCAGCCCAGGCGCAGGGGATTGATGTCGTGGAGTGGCTTGAATTCCGACTCGGGATCCCACCAGCGATGCGCCAGCTCGCTGAATTTGGCGATTTCGGCCGGGTCGACGTTTTCGGTTTCGGGGATGGAGGCGGTCATGGCAATGCTTCAGGCATGGGGCAGGAGCTTCTGGCGCCAGTAGTTTACTCTCGCACGCAGGTCGCTTTCATCTAGATCGATCAGCCTGCCGTCGGCGACGCGCGCCTCGCCGTCCACCCAGACGTGGGTGACGTCGTGCCGGTCGGCCACGTAAACGAGGTGGGAGAGGGGATCGAACAGAGGCTGATGCTGCAGATCGTCCAGCCGCACTGCCACCAGATCGGCGCGCTTGCCCGGCGTGACCGAGCCCAGGGTTTCCTCCAGGCCCAGCGCCCGGGCCGCATCGAGGGTGGCGGCGGCGAGCATTTCAGCAGCGCTTGCCGCGGTCGGATCGCCGCTCGCGCCCTTGGCAAGCAGGGCTGCCAGGCGCATTTCCCCCAGCAGGTCCAGGCGGTTGTTGCTGGCAGCGCCGTCGCTGCCGAGGCCGACATTCACCCCGGCGGCACGCAGGGCCGTCAGCGGAGCGATGCCGGAAGCGAGCTTGAGGTTGGAGGTCGGGCAGTGCGCCACATGGCAGCCGTGGCGGGCCAGCGTCCCGATTTCCCCGGTGGTCAGGTGGACGGCGTGCACGCCGATGAACTGGGGGCAGAGCAGGCCCAGTCGCGCCAGACGCTCCAGGGGGCGGACGCCGAACTGGCGCTCGCTCTCGGCGATCTCCTGCAGGGTTTCGTGCACATGGATATGGATGGGCGATTCGAGTTGGCCGGCGAGCGTGGCGATGCGCCCGAGGGTGGCATCGTCCACGGTATAGGGCGCATGCGGGGCAAAGCTGAAAGCGAGTTGACGCTCGCCCTTGTAGCGATCGCGAACGGCGAGACCCTTGTCCAGATAGTCGTCGGGGTCGGCGGCATAAGCGGTGGGAAAGCCGATGACGATCATGCCGATGACCGCGCGCATGCCGCTTTTCAGGGCGGCTTCGGCGGCGGCATCGGGAAAGAAATACATGTCGTTGAAGCAGGTGATGCCGCCTTTGAGCATTTCCGCGCAGGCCAGCAGGCTGCCGTCGAACACGAAGTCGCGGCCGACATGCTGCTTTTCGGCCGGCCAGATCCTGGCCTTCAGCCATTCCATGAGCGGCAGGTCGTCGCCGTAGCCGCGCAGCAGGCTCATGGCGGCATGGCAGTGCAGGTTGATCAGGCCGGGAATGAGGGCGCGGCCGGGCAATTCCAGGGTGGTGCGCCCCTCATAGCGCAGCCGCGCTTCGCGCGCGGGCAGCACATCGAAAATGCGCCCGCCGTGCACGGCCACTGCGTGGTCGGCCAACACCCCCGGAGCATCCACGGGAATGACCCAGGCGGGGTAGAGCAGGAGATCGACGGTGGCGGTCATCGGGCGCGGGAGGGTTTTGCCTTGATTGTGACCGCAAGCGCGGGCGCTGGGAAGGCCCCGGGGCGGCTGCCGGCGCGTGGTAAAATCACCGACTTTGATAAGCAAAAACGCTCCTTCAGCTCATGGATTCATTCGCCAAGGAAACTCTGCCGGTCAGTCTGGAAGAGGAGATGCGCCGGTCCTATCTCGATTACGCCATGAGCGTAATCGTCGGCCGCGCCCTGCCGGACGTGCGCGACGGCTTGAAGCCGGTGCATCGGCGGGTGCTTTACGCCATGAGCGAACTGTCCAACGACTGGAACAAGGCCTACAAGAAATCGGCGCGCATCGTCGGCGACGTCATCGGTAAATACCATCCGCACGGCGACACGGCCGTGTACGACACCATCGTGCGCATGGCGCAGGATTTCTCCCTGCGCTATCCCTTGATCGACGGGCAGGGCAACTTCGGCTCGGTGGACGGCGACAATGCCGCCGCCATGCGTTACACCGAGATCCGCATGGCCAGGATCGCCCACGAGTTGCTGGCCGACATCGACAAGGAGACGGTGGATTTCGGGCCGAACTACGACGGTTCCGAGCAGGAGCCGCTGGTGCTGCCCGCCAAGATTCCCAACCTGCTGATCAACGGCTCGTCGGGCATCGCCGTGGGCATGGCGACCAATATCCCGCCGCACAATTTATCCGACATCTGCGACGCCCTGATCACCCTGCTGCATGATCCGGACATCGCCGTCGATGGCCTGATCGACATCGTCAAGGCGCCCGATTTCCCCACCGCGGGCATCATTTATGGCGTGGGCGGCGTGCGCGACGGCTACCGCACCGGGCGGGGGCGTGTGGTCATGCGCGCCAAGTGCCACGTCGAGGAGGTGGACAAGGCCGGCAAGCAGGCGATCATCATCGACGAGCTGCCCTATCAGGTGAACAAGGCCAATCTGCTCATCAAGATCGGCGAACTGGTGCGCGAGAAGCAGATCGACGGCATCGCCGACTTGCGCGACGAATCCGACAAGACCGGCATGCGCGTCTACATCGAACTCAAGCGCGGCGAGAATGCCGACGTCATCCTGAACAACCTGTACAAGATGACGCAGATGCAGGACACCTTCGGCATGAACATGGTGGCCCTGGTGGACGGCCAGCCGCGCCTGCTCAATTTGAAGGACATGCTGGACGCTTTCCTGCGCCATCGCCGCGAGGTGGTGACGCGGCGCACGGTGTTCGAGCTGCGCAAGGCCAGGGAGCGCGGCCACGTGCTGGAGGGCCTCGCGGTGGCCCTGTCCAACGTGGACGAAATCGTCGAATTGATCAAGTCCTCGGCCACGCCGGCCATGGCCAAGGAACGCCTGCTCGGGCGCGCCTGGCGCTCGGCGCTGGTGGAGGAGATGCTCGCGCGCGTCGAGCCGGATTTCTCCCGCCCGCCCGGCCTGCCGGCCCATTGCGGCCTGCATGCCGACGGCTACCATCTCTCGGAGGTGCAGGCGCAGCGCATCCTGGAAATGCAGCTGCAGCGCCTGACCAATTTGGAGCAGGACAAGATCACTACCGAATACCGGGAGGTCATGGCGCGTATCGCCGATCTCCTGGACATCCTCGCCAACCCGTCCCGTATCACGGCCATCATCGAAACCGAGTTGGGCGAGATCAGGACCCAGTTCGGCGACGGGCGCAAATCGGAAATCGTCACCGACACCCAGGATTTGTCGACCGAAGACCTTATCGCTCCGGAGGACATGGTGGTGACGCTGTCCCACGGCGGCTACATCAAGTCCCAGCCGCTCACCGACTACCGCGCGCAGAAGCGCGGCGGGCGCGGCAAGCAGGCGGCCGGCACCAAGGAAGACGATTTCATCGAGAAGCTCTTCATCGCCAATACGCACGATTACATCTTGTGCTTCTCCAACCGTGGGCGCATGTACTGGCTCAAGGTCTATAACGTGCCGCAGGGCGGGCGCGCCTCGCGGGGCAAGCCCATCGTCAACCTCATGCCGCTGGGCGAAGGCGAGAAAATCAACACCCTGGTGCCGGTCAAGACCTTCGACGACGAGCATTACGTCTTTATGGCCACCGCCAAGGGCATCGTCAAGAAAACGCCGCTGGCGGAATTCTCCCGTCCGCGCTCGGCCGGCATCATTGCCGTGGATCTGGACGACGGCGACTACCTCATCGGCGCGGCCATCACCGACGGCAAGCACGACGTCATGCTGTTCTCCGACGGCGGCAAAGCGGTGCGCTTCGACGAGAACGACGTCCGTCCCATGGGGCGCAATGCGCGCGGCGTCATCGGCATGCGCTTGGGCGAGGCGCAGCAGGTGATTTCCCTGTTGGTGGCGGAGGACGAGACCGATTTCGTTCTGACCGCCACCGAAAACGGCTACGGCAAGCGTACCTCCATCGTCGAATACACACGCCACGCGCGCGCCACCCAGGGCATGATCGCCATCCAGACTTCGGCGCGCAACGGCCGCGTGGTGGCGGCCAAGCTGGTGAAGGTGGAGGACGAGATCATGCTCATCACGACCGGCGGCGTGCTCATCCGCACGCGGGTGAAAGAGATGCGCGCCCTGGGGCGCGCAACGCAGGGCGTGACCCTCATCAATCTGGACCAGGGCGAGAAACTCTCGGGTTTGGAAAAAGTGATCGAGACGGAAGAGGAACAGGCATGAGCATTTACAACTTCAGCGCCGGCCCGGCGGTATTGCCCAAGGAAGTCCTGCTGCAGGCCCAGGCCGAACTCCCGGACTGGCACGGCAGCGGCATGTCGGTGATGGAAATGTCCCATCGCGGCAAGGAATTCATGGGCATCGCAAAGCAGGCCGAGGCCGACCTGCGCGAGCTGCTGGGCATTCCCGCGAATTACAAGGTGCTGTTCCTGCAGGGTGGGGCGTCCAGCCAGTTCGCCATGGTGCCCATGAACCTGCTGCGCGGCAAAGCTTCGGCCGATTACCTCAACACCGGCGAGTGGTCCAAGAAGGCCATCAAGGAAGCCAAGCGCTATGGCAACGTCAACGTGGTGGCGAGCAGCGAGGATCGCAACTTTTCCTACGCGCCCGAGTTTTCCGGCTGGAAGCGCGATCCTGGGGCCGCCTATCTGCATTACACGCCGAACGAAACTA
This sequence comes from Pseudomonadota bacterium, assembly GCA_021802555.1. Classification (GTDB taxonomy): domain Bacteria; phylum Pseudomonadota; class Gammaproteobacteria; order Burkholderiales; family Thiobacillaceae; genus JAJXXS01. The sequence goes on along the minus strand of JAJZRU010000034.1, from coordinate 14,161 downwards.
TCGGCGGGGTGGAAATCTTCGACATTCCAGAGAGCGGCGATGCCCCGCTGGTGGCGGACATGTCCTCGACCATCCTCTCGCGTCCCATCGACGTGTCCAAATTCGGCCTTATCTACGCCGGCGCACAAAAGAACATCGGCCCCGCCGGGCTGACCCTGGTCATCGTGCGGGAAGACCTGCTCGGTCAGACGGCGGCCGGCACGCCGACCATGTTCGATTACAAGATACATGCCGACAACGAGTCCATGTACAACACGCCGCCGACCTATGGCATGTACGTCGCCGGGCTGGTGTTCCAGTGGCTGAAGAAGCTGGGCGGCCTGGCGGCCATGGAAAAGCGCAACCGCGAGAAAGCCGCCCTGCTGTACGACTATCTAGACGGCACCGGCTTCTACAAGAGCCCCGTGGCGAAGCAAAACCGTTCGCTCATGAACGTGCCCTTCACCCTGCACGACGCCGGTCTTGACGAGGCCTTCCTCAAGGGTGCCTCTGCGCGTGGTCTGCTGCAGCTCAAGGGCCACCGGTCGGTCGGCGGCATGCGCGCCTCGATCTACAACGCCATGCCTCACGAAGGCGTGGCGGCGCTGGTGGGCTATATGCGCGAGTTCGAAACAAGCCACGGATAAGCCCATGGGCCGCGCTTTCCGCATCCGCACACTCAACAAGATTTCCGCCAAGGGGCTGGCGCGCCTCCCCGCCGATTATGTGGTGGGCGACGGCGTCGAACAGGCGGACGCCATCCTGGTGCGCTCGGCCAACATGCACGACATGGACATTCCGCCGAGCGTGCAGGCCATCGGCCGCGCCGGTGCCGGCACCAACAACATTCCGGTGCGCAAATTGTCCGAGCGCGGAATCCCCGTGTTCAATGCGCCCGGCGCCAATGCCAATGCGGTCAAGGAGTTGGTCATCGCCGGCTTGTTGATGGGCGCGCGCAACCTCCTACCGGCGTGGCAGTTTGCCGCTTCGGTTTCCGGCAGCGATGAGGAGATGCACAAGGCGGTGGAGGCGGGCAAGAAGCACTATGCCGGCATCGAACTGCCGGGCCGCACTTTGGGCATCATCGGCTTGGGCGCCATCGGTTCGCTGGTGGCCGATGCCGCCATCAAATTGGGCATGGACGTGATCGGCTATGATCCCGCCATTACCGTGGATGCGGCCTGGCGCCTGCCTTCCCAGGTCAAAAAGGCCGGTTCGGTGGAGGACTTGCTCAAAGTGTCCGATTTCGTTAGCTTGCATGTGCCGCTGGTCGATGCCACAAAAAATCTCATCAATACCCAGCGCGCGGCGCTCATGAAACCCGGCGCCGTGCTGCTGAATTTCGCCCGCGAGGGCGTGGTGGACAACGACGCCGTGCTGGGCGCACTGGACGAAAAGCGCTTGCATGCCTACGTCTGCGACTTTCCCGCGAACAAGCTCAAGGGCCGCCCGGACGTCATCACGCTGCCGCACCTGGGCGCCTCCACCGCGGAGGCGGAAGAGAACTGCGCCGTCATGGTGGCGGCGGAGGTATCCGACTACCTGGAAAACGGCAACATCGGGAACGCCGTCAATTTCCCCAATGTGCACATGGCGCGCGAGTCCGCCTACCGGCTGGGCATCGCCAATGCCAATGTGCCCAACATGGTGGGGCAGATATCGACCCTGCTGGCGGAAGCCCATCTCAACATCCACAACATGGTCAACAAATCCAAAGGCGACATGGCCTATACCCTGGTGGATGTCGACAGCCCGGTGGCGGACAGCCTGCTGGCGCGCCTCAAAGGCGTTACCGGCGTCCTCAAGGTGCGCTATCTGCCCACGGCATGAAGAACGAGGATTTGTCCGACCTGCGCGCGCGCATCGATGCCCTCGATGCGAAACTGCTCGACCTGCTCAACCAGCGCGCCGCGCTTGCGCAGGAGGTCGGCCGGCGCAAGAACGGCCAGGTTTATCGCGCCGAGCGCGAGGCCCAGGTGCTGGCGCGCGTGCGTCAGCTCAACCGCGGGCCGCTGGGCGGCGATGCGGTGGCCTTCCTGTTCCGCGAAATCATGTCGGCCTGCCGCGCGCTGGAAGAGCCGTTGCGCATCGCCTTTCTGGGCCCGGAAGGCACTTTTAGCCAGATGGCCGCCCACAAGCATTTCGGCCATGCCGTGACCAGTCTTGCAGTTGCCACCATCGACGAAGTCTTTCGCGCCGTGGAAACGGGGCGTGCCGATTACGCCGTGGTGCCGCTGGAGAACTCCACCGAAGGTGCCGTGCCGCGTACCCTGGACCTGATCGTGGGCTCGCCGCTCCAGGTCTGCGGCGAAGTGCTGTTGCCCGTGCATCAGAACCTCCTGCGCAAGCGCGCAGGGCTGGATGGCCTGGTGCGCGTCCTAAGCCACGCGCAATCCCTTGCCCAGTGCCAACATTGGCTGGACCATCACCTGCCGGGCGTGGAGCGCGTGAACGCCTCCAGCAACGCGGAGGCCGCGCGCCTGGCCAGCGAGGACGCGGGAACGGCGGCCATCGCCGGAGAGGAAGCCGCCGAGCTTTACGGCCTGCGCGTGCTCGCATCGCATATCGAAGACGAGGCCAACAACACGACGCGTTTCTTCGTGCTCTCCAATCATGACGCGGGGCCTTCGGGACGGGACAAGACTTCCCTGGTGATGTCCATCCCCAACCGCCCGGGCGCCCTGGTCGAGCTGCTCAAGCCCATCGCCCAGGCAGGGGTGTCCATGAGCAAGCTGGAATCGCGCCCGTCCAAATCCGCCAACTGGGAATACGTGTTCTTCCTGGACCTGGAGGGGCATCGGCAAGACCCGAAAATCGCCGAGCTGCTCAAGGACGTCGGCCGCCAGACGGTCATGCTCAAAGTGCTGGGTTCCTATCCCGCCGCGGCCTGAAAACCGGGGCAGTCCGTCATGAACATGCGTCTGGCGATCATCGGCGTGGGCCTCATGGGAGGTTCCTTTGCCCTGGCCCTGAAGCGCGCCGGCAAGGTCGCTACCGTGGTGGGGTGCGGGCGCAGCCGCGCCAATCTGGAATGGGCCTTGTCCCACGGCGTCATCGACGTCATCGCCGACCATCCGGCGCAGGCGGTGCAGGGCGCCGACGTGGTCATGCTTGCCGTCCCGGCGGGGCAAGTTGACGATGTACTGGGCGACATCGCGGCGCATCTCCCGGCGCAGGCGGTGCTGACCGATGCCGCCAGCACCAAACAAAATGTCGTGGCGGCGGCGCGTGCCCGTCTGGGCGCGCGCATGCCGCGCTTCGTCCCCGGCCATCCCATTGCCGGCACCGAGCACAGCGGGGCCGCGGCGGCGCGCGCCGATCTCTATGACGGGCGCCGGGTGATTCTGACGCCGCTGGCGGAAACCGAAACCGCTGCGCTGCAGGAAGTGCGCGCGCTTTGGCAGGCCTGCGGTGCCCAGGTGGCGGAAATGGAACCGGCCGGGCATGACACCGTTTTCGCCGCCGTCAGTCATCTGCCGCATATGCTGTCCTACGCTTACATGGACATGATCGCCGCACGCGCGGACCGCGCCTTGTGCCTGGATTATGCCGCCAGCAGCTTTCGCGATTTCACCCGCATCGCGGCCAGCAGCGCGGAAATGTGGCGCGACATCGCGCTGGCCAACCGCGACGTGCTGCTGGCCGAGATAGGCCGATTCGAAGGCCACTGGCAGGCATTGCGCAAGGCCTTGGAGGCGGGTGACGGCGCTGCTCTGGAAGCCATCTTCACGCGCGCGCGCAACACGCGCAAGGACTGGAGTCAGTGATGGAATTTCTCGATCTGCCGGCCTTGTCCGCCGCGCGCGGCATGGTTCGGCTGCCCGGTTCCAAGAGCATATCCAATCGCATGCTCCTGCTGTCGGCGCTGGCTCAGGGCACCTCGTATGTGCGCGGCCTGCTCGATTCCGACGATACGCAGGTGATGCTGGAAGCGCTGCGCCGCTTGGGCGTGGCTTGGACGCGCGAGGGCGAAGATTGCCGAGTGACCGGAGCGGGAGGCGCGTTTCCGGTCAAGCAGGCGGAGCTGTTTTTGGGCAATGCGGGCACCGCGGCGCGTTCGCTCACGGCGGCCTGCGCCCTGTCCCAAGGACACTACCTGCTCAAAGGGGCCGCACGCATGCACGAACGGCCGATCGGCGATCTGGTGGATGCCTTGCGCGGATTGGGCGCCAAAATCGAATACCTTGGCCAGTCCGGCTTTCCGCCGCTGGAGATCCTTCCCGGCGACGTCGTGGGAGCGCCAGAGGTCATGGTGCGGGGCGATGTGTCGAGCCAGTTTCTCACCGGCCTGCTGCTGGCTGCACCGCTGCTGGCGAAGGAGGTCGGCATAGTCGTGCAGGGCGAGCTGATTTCCAAGCCCTATGTAGAGATCACGCTCAACCTCATGGCGCGCTACGGCGTGCTGGTTGAACGCGAGGGCTGGCGGCGCTTCGTCGTTCCGGCGGGCAGCCGCTACGTGAGTCCGGGAGAAATCTGGGTGGAAGGCGATGCCTCTTCCGCCTCCTATTTTCTGGCCGCCGGCGCCTTAGGGCACGGGCCGGTGCGTGTGGAAGGCGTGGGCAGGAACAGCATCCAGGGCGACGTGAAATTCGCCCAGGCCATCGGCCGCATGGGAGCGGAAATCGGCATGGGCGAGAATTGGATCGAGGCGCGCCTGCCCTGCGGCGAGAAACTCCAGGCCGTCGAACTGGATTGCAACCATATCCCGGACGCCGCCATGACTCTGGCGGTCATGGCGCTGTTCGCGCAGGGCACCAGCACGCTCAGCAATATCGCCAGTTGGCGAGTGAAGGAAACCGACCGCATCGCGGCCATGGCGACGGAACTGCGCAAGCTGGGTGCGAAGGTGGAAGAGGGCGCCGATTACCTGCGCATCAGCCCGCCCGGCAAACTCGTGGCCAATGCCGTCATCGACACTTACGACGATCACCGCATGGCCATGTGCTTTTCGCTGGTCGCACTGGGCGGCGTTCCGGTGCGCATCAACGATCCGCGCTGCGTGAACAAAACCTTCCCCGGTTATTTCGAGGCCTTCCGCAAAATCGCCGCGTAAGCCCCGGTGGGGCTGTTTCACGCGCAGCGGCTTGAGCAGGCCGCCGTCCCCTCTGAGCCCGCCCTGGGCAGTCCAACCCGGCTTCAGCAGGCGGTATACCCTGGCCACGAGCGGAGATCGCTTCACTATGGGTCTGACCCTTCATCGTCGAGCTGGCAGCGGTGCTGCCGCGCGACTATGCTTAACCAAGCGCCACACTTGCATCATAGGCCGTTGCGAGTGATCGGGGGAAGCAAGCGGGATCGCCCTGCGCGGAGGCTGCTCAGAAACCATAGTTTCGAGGCGGCGCCGCGTGCTGCGCCTAACGCGGGTTACGCAGGTTTGCCGGAGTTGCCCCGTTCGGCAAGCCGCCATTTCACGGGGCTGCCAAGGAGAGAACCATGCAGACGATACCGTCGCTGAGCGAACTGAGCGCCAACCGCAAACCCACCCGTGACGACCTTCGGACGGAGCTGGAGGCTTTGCTCACTTTCTTTGCCTCCGAAGATCAGCGCGACGAGGTCGAGCAAGCGCGCATCATGCTGTGGCTGGGCAAGCGCAGCATCGTCCTGGGCGGGCGCCGCACGCTGCCGCCGGACGTGTCCGATCTGGCCGCGGCGCTGGAGGCGTTGTTGTCCTTGGACCACAGTCTCAACTCCGCCCAGGCCATACGGCTGGAGCGTATGGCGGGCCAGGTCTGGGGCAGAGATCGGGACAATCGCATTCTGGATGCGGGCATGTACGCGGGAGACCCGGGGCTGCGGCGTCGCGCCTGAGGGCCGGGCGCACCTGGAATAAGCTCCTCGTCGCAGAGGCACGGGAACGGAGAAATACAAATCGGCCGGCCGTCGGGTTCGAGCGCTCGCCCGACGGCCGGCCGGCGTTTGTGACGCGGGTCTTTGTCTCTTTCTTCTTCTCCCCCGGGTCTCCGCGGCTCACGCGCGGCTTTCAAGGCAACCTTGCAAAACTGCGCGGCAACGTCTCTGACGCATCCTTGCAGCCGCCGACCGGAGGCCGCGGATTTCTGCCTCTTCAAGGGGGTGACGCCCGTTAACGCGATGTTAGAATAACCTGACCCCGCGGCGCACGTGCGCGGAGGTTAACGAATGTGAAACCGAGTCCGCGCACCATGCTGAAGCAGCAACCTATTCCTGTCGCGTTATCGGCCGCGGGCTGCGGGGCGGCGGCAATTCCCCGGCTCCGGTCCTCAACTGGGCGTAGCGTGCACGGCCGGGCATATACCCGCTAGACGCCGCATATGCGCATTCTGCTTTCCAACGATGACGGCTATTTCGCCCCCGGTCTCGCGGCCTTGGCGGAAGCCTTGCGGCCGCTGGCCGAGATTACCGTCGTGGCGCCCGAGCGCGACCGCAGCGGGGCGTCCAATTCGCTTACTTTGGATCGCCCTCTCATGCTGAGACAGGCGCCCAACGGCTTTTTTTATGTCAATGGCACGCCCACCGATTGCGTCCATCTGGCTGTCACGGGCATGCTGGACTACCTTCCGGACATGGTCGTATCCGGCATCAACCAGGGCGCCAACATGGGCGACGACACCATTTATTCCGGCACCGTGGCGGCGGCGACCGAAGGATTTCTCCTTGGCATTCCTTCCCTGGCGATATCTCTGGCGGATTTTCGCGCCGCGAACTACGCGGCGGCCGCGCGCGTGGCCGCCGATTTGGTGCGGCGCTTTCAGGATGGCGAGTTTTCCGAAACGGTGCTGCTCAACGTGAACGTGCCGGACCGCCCTCACGAGTCCCTCCTGGGCTACGAAGTCACCCGCCTGGGCAGGCGCCACAGTGCCGAGCCCGTGGTCAAGAGCGTCAATCCGCGCGGCCAGACGGTTTATTGGGTGGGCGCGGCGGGGCCGGCGCAGGATGCGGGGCCGGGCACCGATTTCCAAGCGGTGGCCAACGGCCGCGTTTCCGTCACGCCGCTGCAAATGGACCTTACCCGCCACGGCCAGATCGAGGGACTGCGCGCATGGTTGACCTGAATGCCCGCGCCGGCATCGGCATGACCTCGGCGCGCACGCGCAGCCGCATGGTCGATCGGCTGCGCGAGCAGGGTATAGGGGACGCCATGGTGCTTGCTGCGATGGCCACGGTGCCGCGCCATTTGTTTGTCGACGAGGCCTTGGCAAGCCGAGCCTATGAGGACACCGCCCTGCCCATCGGATACGGGCAGACCATCTCCAGCCCCTATACCGTGGCGCGCATGGCCGAGTTGGCGCGCGCCGGACGCGAACTGGGCCGCGTGCTGGAAGTCGGGGCCGGCTGCGGCTACCAGGCCGCGGTGCTGGCGCAGGTCGCACATGAAGTGATCACTTTGGAACGGGTGGCGGCCCTTGTGGGGCGCACCCGTCAGCGCCTGCGCGAGCTGCGGATGAACCGGGTCAAACTCAAGCACGGCGACGGCTTTTCCGCTGCCGCTGATCTGGGGCCTTACGACGCGATCGTCGTGAGCGCCGCGTTTGCCGAGATTCCGGAGGCCCTCAAGGCGCAGCTCGCGGAAGGCGGGCGGCTGGTCATGCCCCTGGGCGCCGGTGACATACAATCGTTGTGCGTCGTGGAACGGCAGGGTGCGAGCTTCCAGCAGGAGAAATTCGAGGCGGCGCATTTTGTTCCATTGTTGCCGGGGGTGGCATGAGGTACTGGGGATTTTTCGTCGTGTCCGTGATCGCGCTGGGAGGCTGCAGCACCGCGGCACGGGCGCCCGTTGCGCCGCTTACGCGAGCCGCGCCGCAGCCCACTGTCAAAGCGGCTGCCGCACCGAGTGGTGCAACTTATGTGGTGCGGCCGGGCGACACGCTCTACAGCATCGCTTTGGCCCATGATCTCGACTACAAGCGATTGGCCCGCTGGAACCAGCTTGCCTCCCCGGACCTGATCGAGGTCGGGCAGGTGTTGCGCCTGACGCCTCTGGCTGCATCGAGTACGGGCGCGGTGGCGCAGAGCGCGAACAGCCCTGCCCCGGCGCTCACGGGCGGCGGTGTGACGGTGACGCCTCTGGCCTCGGCGCCGCCGCCCCAAGGCCAAGCGGTCGCGCAAGGCCAAACCACAGGGCAAGGCCAAACCACAGGGCAAGGCCAGGTCGCAGGGCAGGGCGCCGGCGCGTCGGCGGGTACGGTGCCGGGGGTGCTGCCTGTCATCAGCTCGCCGGTGGTGACCCGGATGGCCTACAGTGCGGCGAACTGGAATGCGGTGCGCCGGGGCATCGAGACGGCGCCGCCCTCCGCAGCTTCAGCCGCGCAGGGCTCGTCTGCGACGGCCGGCGTGCCCGCTTCCGGCGCCGCTGCGACGTCATCCAACCCGGCGCAAAGCGGGCCGCTGCAGTGGCAATGGCCGGCGCAAGGCAACATCGTCGAGCGCTTCGGAGAAAACGGCAGCAAGGGCATAGACATCGTCGGAACCTTGGGCTCCCCGATCGTTGCCGTGGCGCCCGGCAAGGTGGTGTACAGCGGCAGCGGGCTGCGCGGCTACGGCCTGCTCATCATCATCCGCCACGCCGACGATTACCTGAGCGCCTATGCCCACAACGAGAAGGCCATGGTCAAGGAAGGCCAGCAAGTGCAGGCGGGCCAGGTCATCGCCCTCATGGGCGATTCGGACGCCCAGCGTGTGGAGCTGCATTTCGAAATCCGCCGCTTCGGGAAAGCCCTGGACCCCATGAAACTGCTGCCGCCCCGCTCATGAGCCGAGAATACGATCCCGACGAAGAACGCCCCGCCCAGGAAAGCGGTGAAGAGCCCGCAGCCGAACCCGACGCCCAAAGCGAAGAACCGGCGCATGCCGACTTCGATGTCCAGGCCGACGTCACGCAGCTTTATCTCAACGAGATCGGGCAGGCGCCGCTGCTCAGCGCGCAGCAGGAAATCGAGCTTGCGCGCTTGAGCCGGCAGGGCGATTTCGCAGCACGGCAAAAGATGATCGAGCACAACCTGCGCCTCGTGGTGAACATCGCCAAGCACTATGCCAATCGCGGTCTGGCGCTGCTGGATCTGGTGGAGGAGGGCAATCTGGGGCTCATCCACGCCCTGGAAAAATTCGATCCCGAGCGCGGCTTTCGTTTTTCCACCTATGCCACCTGGTGGATCCGGCAGAACATCGAGCGCGCCATCATGAACCAGTCGCGCACCATCCGGCTGCCGGTGCATGTGATCAAGGAGCTGAACATCTACCTGCGCGCCCATCGTCATCTGGAAACCCATGGCGTGACCGACCCTTCGCCCGAGGACATCGCCAGTCTGACGGGGCATGAGGTGGAGGATGTGCGCCGCATGCTGACCTTGAACGAGCGCGTGGCCTCGCTGGATGCGCCCCTGGATGTGGACCCGGATCTGTCCCTCGGGGAGGCTATTGCGGACGAGAACGCCCAGCTGCCGGAGGATTTTCTCCAGCATGCCGAGGTCGAGAAGCATGTGCGCGAGTGGCTGTCGCAGTTGTCGGACAAGCAGCGCTGGGTCATCGAGCGGCGTTTCGGCTTGAACGGACACGATATCGCCACGCTCGAAGATCTGGCACAGGAACTCAAGGTCACGCGCGAGCGGGTGCGCCAGATCCAGATGGAGGCCCTGCGCCTGCTGCGTCAGATGCTGCGCCGGCGCGGCGTTTCGCGCGAAGAGCTGCTGTGAACGGTGCGCGCGCCGCCGATGCGACGCACGGCATGGTCGATTGGGAACGGGTCGATGCCGTGTTTCTCGACATGGACGGCACTCTCCTGGATCTCTATTTCGACAACCATTTCTGGCAGGAGCACGTGCCCATGCGTTACGCGCAGAAGCGCTCGCTGAGCGTGGCGGCGGCACGCGCAGAACTGGCGGCGCGCTATCGCAGCCGTGCCGGCACGCTGGAATGGTATTGCGTCGATTTCTGGAGCCGCGAGCTGGATCTGGACATCGTCGCTTTGAAGCAGGAAGTCGCCCATCTCATCGCCGTGCACCCCGATGTGCGTGATTTTCTCGCAGCCGTGCGCCAAAGCGGCCGGCGCGTGGTCCTGGTGACCAATGCCCACGGCAAGAGCCTCGAGCTGAAAATGCGCCTTACCGGGCTCGATCTCTATTTCGATGCACTTGTCAGTTCGCATCAGGTCGGCCTGCCCAAGGAAGACGCGGCGTTCTGGGTCGATCTGCACAAGATCGAGCCTTATGTGCCGGCGCGTACGCTCATGGTGGACGACAGCCTGCCCGTGCTGCGCGCGGCGAGGAGCGCCGGCCTGGCCTATCTACTCGCGGTCAAATACCCGGACAGCCGCCAGCCGCTCAAGGACAGCGAGGAATTTGCCGCGTTGGGGAGTTTTCGCGAGCTGTTGCCGCTGCCCTGAGCCGCGATGGACCGGGGCCTCAGGGATGCAGGGTGATTTCGCCTTTTGGGGGTTGGCGCTTCTGGGGAGGCGCCGTGGCTGCCAAAGTGGGGGCACCCGGAGCACGTGCCGCCATATCGCTCCGGAAGCGGTGGTCGGAGAGCCTCAGACGGCCCAGGCCGTAGCCTGGCCGATAGGGCGGTTCGAGCTTGGCGAGGATGTCATAATAATTGCGCACGCTGTCGACGAAATTGAGCGCCTCGCCGCCTCGCGCATAGCCGTATTTGGTGAGGCGGTAATATTTTGGATTGGCTAGGAGGGGCAGGGTTTTTTTTACGTCTGCCCAACTGTCGGGATTGCCTCCGCGCTTCTGGGTCAGTACGCGGGCGTCTTCGAGGTGGGCGATGCCCTGGTTGTAAGCGGCCAGGGCAAACCAGGTACGGTCTGGTTCCGGAATGCGCTTGGGCAGGCTGTCCTTGAGCAGCTCCAGATACCGCGCGCCGCCCAGGATGCTTTGCAGCGGATCAAGGCGGTCCGCTATTTTCATGCGGTCGGCGGTTTCCGCGGTGAGCATCATCAGCCCACGCACGCCCGTCGGCGACGTGGCCAGCGGATCCCACTGCGATTCCTGGTAGCCGATGGCCGCGAGCAGACGCCAGTCGATATTCGTGCGGGCCTGGGCGCGCTCGAAGCCGGGAATGTACTTGGGCAGGGTCTGGATGCGCCGCAGCAGGAATCCCGTGATGTCCTCGGGAGCGAGCTGGACCACGTGGCCATAATAGCGTTCATAGATGCGGTTCTGGGTGCCGTCCGCCGCGGCCTGAGCGAGAAAATTGTCGAGCGCCGCAACGAAGCGCAGCGGAGCATCGGGCGGCAGCGCCCAGACCATTTTCCAGTGCGGCTGCAATACCAGCGTCGCCTGTAGATCGGGATAGAAATTGCGCGCCAGATTGAAATCCAGGCGCGTGAGCACCACGGCGTCGAAATCTCCCTCGTCCAGCCGCGCCAGCAGCTCCTCCGGCCAAATGTCCTTGACCGGCTGCCAGACGAAGGCGGGGCGGCCCCGGCTCAAACCGCGCAGGAGTTCTCCAAAGCCGTTGTCGGCGAGTATGCCGATACGCTTGCCGGCGAGATCGTCAAAGGTGGTGATTCTGGGGCCGCCCTCGCGCGTCACCACCACGACCTGGGTTTCGAACAGCGTCGGGCCGGGGATCAGGCCGGCATGCTTGACCTGTTCCGCGGAGAGGGCGGCGGCGGCGAAATTGGCCCGATTCGATTTCACCGCAGCGAACAGGTCGTTCGGGTTGGCGGCTTGCAGCCAGCGCACTTGCCAGCCTTGCGCACGGGCGAAATGCGCCACAAGGTCGTGCTCATAGCCCTTGATTTCGCCGCTTGCATCGACGAAATAGCTGGCCGGCCCGTTGCGCGTGGCGACGACCAGCACCTTGGTGATCGCCGGGTCCGGTACCGGTCGGTGGCGGGTGCAGCCAGCCAGGGTCAGAGCCAAAAGGCTCATAAGCAGCAGGCGCTTCATGACCTCATTGTAACGCAGGGGTTGTCCCGCCCCCGCCGGCCGCCCGGGCGAATACCCCGGCCCGAGCCGGCAATGGCCGCGATTGACCGGCCGTGGCGCAGACCCTACAATCGTCAGCTTTATCAGCGACGGCTCGGTGTTTCCTGACATGCGTAGAAAACTGGTGGTGGGCAACTGGAAAATGCACGGCAGCCTGGAGGTGAACGCCGCCCTGCTCAGCACCCTCCGCACCGCACTGGCGAATCTACAGGGGGTAGGGAGCGCGGTATGCGTCCCCTTCCCTTATTTCGCCCAGGTGCAGCAGGCGCTTGCCGGATCGCCGGTGGCCTGGGGCGCCCAGACGCTGTCCGAATACACCCAGGGGGCCTACACCGGGGAAGTCTCCGGAGCCATGCTGAAGGATTTCGGTTGCACCTATGCCATCGTCGGGCATTCGGAGCGGCGCAGCTTGTTTGCGGAAAGCGATGCCCAGGTGGCATTGAAGTTCGAGGCGGCGCAAAAGGTCGGCCTCGTTCCCATACTCTGCGTCGGCGAAAGCTTGGCGGAGCGCGAAGGGGGCACCACCGAGCACGTGGTGGCTCGCCAGCTCGGTGCGGTGATCCAGCAGGTGGGCGTCAAGGCTTTCGCTCACGCCGTGGTCGCTTACGAGCCGGTGTGGGCGATAGGCACCGGCAAGACCGCCACGCCGGCGCAGGCGCAGGCGGTGCACGCCTTCATCCGCGAAAGGGTTGCCAGCCTGGACGAAGGGGTCGCCGAGAGCCTGATTATTCAGTACGGCGGCAGCGTGAAAGCCGGCAATGCCGCGGAGCTGTTCGCCCAGCCCGACATCGACGGCGGACTCATCGGCGGCGCCTCGCTGGTGGCGGAAGAATTCCTGCGCATCTGCCAAGCGGCGCAGGGCTAGGAGCAGCAGCCATGCAAACCCTCATCTGGATCCTGCACATTCTGCTTGCCATCAGCCTGGTGGTGCTCGTGCTGCTGCAGCATGGCAAGGGCGCCGACATGGGCGCCGCGTTCGGCAGCGGGGCTTCCGGCAGCCTGTTCGGCGCGAGCGGCTCGGCCAATTTTCTGTCGCGCACCACCGCGGTGTTGGCCACGCTGTTTTTTCTCACCAGCATTGCGCTGACCTATTTTTCGCTGGGACAGCACCATAGCCAGGGAATCGTGGGTAAAATCCCGACCGCGCCGGCACAGACCCAAAGTGTGCCAGCGCCGGCCCCGGCGCCTGCGGCGCCTTCGGGCGCGCCCAAGGCCGGGGAAATTCCCAAATAGTTTTTGACTTTAGCAAACGGCGCAGCACGCGGAATGTTGCGCCGGCAGCAGCATCAGCCGACGTGGTGGAATTGGTAGACACGCTGTCTTGAGGGGGCAGTGGCGCAAGCCGTATGAGTTCGAGTCTCATCGTCGGCACCATCCAGCAGTATCACGCAGTAGCAAGACGCAGCGCAAAGCCCTGTAAAGCCTAGCTTCCGGGGCTTTTTGTTGGCCAGATCGACCGTTGAGTAAAAGCGCACCCGCCGGCCGTGTCGGGTAATGCCAGGCACCCCCAGCGCCGTCGCCAGATGGGTCTCTTCCCGGTGCCGGTGCCGCCCATGAACATGACGTTATGCGCCTTGTCCGTGACGACAGGTCAGCCAGTTCGGCGATCAGGGCGTGCTCCACCTTCGACTGCTCGAAGTCGAGCCCGGTCAGATCCCGGTGTACCGGGAACCGCGCCGATTTCATCTGGTAACTGACCTCGAATCCAAAAACTAAAGAAAGGCCAGAGTGCACAAAAGCCCGCTTGGTGTAGGCCTATACGTGAAAAAGTTGTTTAAAATAAACAACTTATATAACTGGCGGAGCGGACGGGACTCGAACCCGCGACCCCCGGCGTGACAGGCCGGTATTCTAACCAACTGAACTACCGCTCCGTGCGGTCTGCCGGATGATCCGGCCTGGCCAGCCTTGCTGGGCCAGAAAAACTGGCGTCCCCACGGGGATTCGAACCCCGGTTACCGCCGTGAAAGGGCGATGTCCTAGGCCTCTAGACGATGGGGACGAGGCACAAATTGCTTATTCGCGGTAAAGCTGCGTGAGGGTTACGCCTGCCACCAACGACACGAATCCTACCGGCACGAGGGCCATCCAGAAGGTCCCTATGCCGCGGGTCAGCATCAGCCAAAACCCGACCGCAACGCCGACGATGCTGAGCACCAAACCCAGCCACACAAAAAATACTCCCAACTTGTGCATGTCGGCCCGCTTCGTTTGGTGGAGGTAAGCGGGATCGAACCGCTGACCTCTTGCATGCCATGCAAGCGCTCTCCCAG
>JAJZRU010000012.1 GCA_021802555.1 Pseudomonadota bacterium | reverse complement strand
AGGGGATGGCCCAGCGCCTTGAACAGGCTGTGGCCGCCGAGTTTGGGGTCGTAGGTGGAAAGCTGCAGGGACATGGCCGGCAATCGTTCTGTCTGGAAAAGCCCGCGGCGTGCCGCGCGCGATACGGAGGATAATACCAGCCCGCTCCCGCAAGCCGACCCACCCGCCGCGCCATGCCCCTGCTCACCGTCAAGAATGCCTGCCTCGCCTATGGCCATGTGCCGCTGCTGGATCATGCCGACCTGCAGCTCGATGCCGGCGAGCGCGTGGCCCTCATCGGCCGCAACGGCTCGGGCAAATCCTCGCTCCTGGCAGCCCTGGCGGGCGAGCGCGCGCTCGACGACGGCGAGCTGTGGCGCGCCCCCGCGCTCAAGCTCGCCTATGTGCCCCAGGAGCCCGAATTCGCGCCCGAGGAACGCGTGTACGATGCCGTCGTCGCCGGCCTGGGGGCAAGTACGCGCCTGCTCGCCGAGCATCACGCCCTCGCCCTGCAGCTCGCCCACGCCGAAGCCGCCGCCCAGCCCGCGCTGTTCGAGCGCCTGCACGCGCTGCAAACAGACCTGGAAACCCTGGGCGGCTGGAATGCGGCCAGCCAGGCGGAACGCGCCGTCACACGCTTCGGCCTGGATGCCGAGGCGCGCGTGGCCACGCTGTCCGGCGGACAGAAAAAACGCCTGGCGCTGGCCCGCGCCCTGGTCGCCGAACCGCAGGTGCTGTTGCTGGACGAGCCCACCAACCATCTGGACATCGGCGCCATCGAATGGCTGGAGGAACTGCTGCTCGCCGCGCCTCTGACGGTGCTGTTCGTCACGCACGACCGCCGCTTTCTGGAGCGCCTCGCCACGCGCATCGTCGAGCTGGATCGCGGTCGTTTGACGAGCTTCCCCGGCGACTTTGCCGCCTACCGCCGGCGCAAGGAGGACGATCTGGCGGAGGAGGCGAAGCAGAACGCCAAATTCGACAAATTCCTCGCCCAGGAGGAAGTGTGGATACGCAAAGGCGTGGAAGCGCGCCGCACGCGCAACGAAGGCCGCGTGCGCCGCCTGGAACACTTGCGCCTGGAGCGCGCGGCGCGGCGTGAGCGCGCCGGACAGGTGAAGCTGGTGCTCGATGGCGGAGAAAAAAGCGGCCAACTGGTGGCCGAACTGGTCCAGGTCGGCAAGGCCTATGGCACGGGCGCGCAACACCGCGTAGTGGTGGACGATCTTTCCTGCCGCATCCTGCGCGGCGACCGCGTCGGCCTCATCGGCCCCAATGGCGCGGGCAAGACCACCCTGCTCAAGCTCATCCTCGGCGAGCTGAAGCCGGACAGCGGCACGGTGCGCCTGGGCACGCGCCTCACGGTGGCCTATTTCGACCAGTTCCGTACCCAGCTCGACCCGGAAGCAAGCCTGGCGGACGTCATTTCTCCCGGTTCCGACACTGTGGAAATCAACGGCGAGCGCAAGCACGTCACCGCCTACCTGGAAGATTTTCTGTTCCCGCCGGCACGCGCGCGTGCGCCCGTCAAATCGCTCTCCGGCGGGGAGCGCAACCGCCTGCTGCTGGCGCGGCTGTTCGCCCGTCCCGCCAACGTGCTGGTGCTGGACGAACCCACCAACGACCTGGACATGGAGACCCTGGAACTGCTGGAAGCGCTGCTGCAGGATTACCCCGGCACCCTGCTGCTGGTGAGCCACGACCGCGCCCTACTCGACCAGGTAGCGACCCAAACCCTGGTGGCGGAAGGCAACGGAATCTGGCGCGAATATGTCGGCGGCTACGAGGACTGGCTGCGCCAGCGCCCTGCGCCCGCCGCCCAGGCCAAGCCCGCGCCGGCCGCGCCCGCCCCCGCGCGCAACGCCAGCCGCCCGGCCAAGCTGTCCTACAAAGACGCGCGCGAGCTGGAACAACTGCCGGCGCGCATCGATGCCCTGGAAAGCGAGCAGCACGCTATCACGCAGCGCCTGCAGGATCCCGCGCTGCACGTCGCCGAGCCCCAGGAAGCCGCGCGCCTGGCCGCGCGGCTCGACGCCATCGAGGACGAATTGCTGCAATTGCTGGAGCGCTGGGAACAGTTGGAAGCCCATGGCAAAAACGCCTGAGGCGACACCCTCGACTGAACGCGCAAGCCGCCCAGGCAGGCTCAGAAATTCACCTGGTGCGTGCCCAGGAATTGCATCCGCACTTCCAGCTTGATCCGGCTGCTTTCCCGCGCCAGCTTCTCGGGAAAAGGCGGAAAGGGCGCCGAACGGTCGATGATTTCGCGCGCAAAATCCGGCAGGGTGGGATCGCCGCTTACGCCATCGATCTGCAGCGCCTGCACGCTGCCGTCAGCGCCCACGATCAGATACACCGCCACGCTGCCCACGCCCTTGCCCGTGTAGATCACGTCGCCCACGTGCTGGATCCTTTGCAGCAGCGCCGCGAGATAGTAGCGCGCGGTCAGCGAGTCGGGGTTGTGGATCTGCTGGAAGACCGACTGGCGGGTCACCTCGGCAGCGGCCGTCTCGACTTGGGAGCCGAGCGTCGCCAAGTCGGGCAGGCGCGGTGGCGCCGCGGGTGCGGGCATCTCGGCGCGGTGCGGCATCTGCCGCGGCGCGGCGCGCAGGCGGATGGCCGCACCGGGAACGGACGGCGCGCGCAGCGTCGGTGCCGCCGCCATACTGGGAACGGAAGCGTGCTGCGCGGGCGCCGGCGAATGTGCAGGCGTCGCTGACCGCCGGGGCGCGGGCCGGGCCGCGCGCGGCGGGGGCGACGGCATCACGGGCACCGCGTGCGGCGGCATGAGCACGGACCCCACCACCGGCGGCAGCGACATCCACAACTGCGCCTGCACCGGCGGCGCAGGCTTTTCCACGCGCCAGGACAGGCCGAACACCAGCACCAGAAAGAACAGCGCATGCACCAGGAGGGCGAGCAGCCCCGACGCCCATTTCGCGCCGCGGCGGTCGAGTACGGCGTTCATGACCAAAAGGGGATTGGGTTGCTAGGCCGCGGCTGCGGTGACACGCTCATGGGTGGGTTCCGGCACCTGCCGCCGCGCAGGCTGCAGGGGGGCGTTGCGGCGCTTGCGCGCCAGTCGTCGGGATGCATAAAGCTCACATTATCGAACGGAAACCGGGCCGCGTTGCAGCAGAGGTGCCACGAGCGCCTGACTTTCCCAACGCGGCGGGCCGCCTACAAGGGATGCAGCACGATGAGCTTCGCCTCTGGCTGCTGCGCGGGGCGCAGCGTGAACTGCCGGTAGTCGCACCTGCCGCGCTGCGGATGGTCGAAGCTGCGCGTCCCGCCTTCCCGCGCCAGCACGCGCTGCGAACGCCAGGCTGCGGCGAACGCGGGACTGGCGCCGCACAGCTCATCGACCAGCTTGCGATGCTGGGCATCGCCGCGCCAGTTCGCGCTGTCGGCACGATACTCGGCGGCCAGACGCCGGGCACGCTCTTCCCAGTCGAGGATAAAGGCCGGCGCGCCGGGGTCGAGAAAAACATAACGCAGCAGATTGCGCTCCTGCGGCGCGGCTGCGATGCCGGGTCGGGACGCGCGCGGTCCCAGCCAGTCGCGGAACAGGGCCGCGGCCGGGGCGTTCCAGGCCAGCGCGTCCCAATGCCGCCCGAGCACATAAGCGGGAGAGCGCATGGCCCTGACCAGCTCGTGGAACTGGCCGGCATCGGCCTGAACCGCGCCGGGCGCCTGCGGGTCCGTGCGTCCGGCCAGCTGGAACAAGTAGGCCCGCTCGGCCGGCGCCAGGCGCAGCCCCAGCGCGATGCCCGCCAGCGCGCGCACCGAAATCGCCGTCGTGCGCCCCTGCTCCATCCAGGTGTACCAGGTCGGGCTGATGCCGCACAGGGCCGCGGCCTCTTCGCGGCGCAGCCCCGGCGTGCGGCGGCGCCCGCCGCCCAGGCCGAAGTCTCCCGGTGCCAGCCGCTCCCGCAGCGCGCGCAGGAATGGGCCGAGCGCATGGGGTGCGGGAGCGGTTTTGGGGGCGTTTTTTGGCATCTGCTCTCCAAGAGGCTCCTGGCATTTATACCATGATAAAAACAAATATTGTACCAGGATGATGCGAGGTTTATGGTGCGAATCTAATAGTTAGCCATCCAACAACACGGGGAGCAAAATGGGTAAGCGATTTAACGAAC
Source organism: Pseudomonadota bacterium (assembly GCA_021802555.1). GTDB lineage: Bacteria > Pseudomonadota > Gammaproteobacteria > Burkholderiales > Thiobacillaceae > JAJXXS01. Next base: position 78,850 of record JAJZRU010000012.1, on the reverse strand, counting down.
TGTCCGAGAACCATATCCGGTTCATCACTGAACAGAAAATTTTCTTTGTTGGAACAGCTACCGCAGGAAGTCGTGTGAATATCTCTCCAAAGGGCATGAACTCATTGAGAGTTCTGAGCAACTCCCGTGTTGCTTGGCTAAACGTTACCGGTAGCGGCAATGAAACATCCGCCCATGTACAGCAAGACCCCCGAATGACGATCATGTTCTGTGCCTTTGATGGAAAGCCGTTAATTCTTCGGCTTTACGGCTCAGCGAAGGTCATTCACAAGAGCGATCACGAGTGGAACAACCTGTTTCCTTTGTTTAAACCATTGCCCGGCGCTCGGCAAATTTTCGACGTCACAATTGACCTCGTGCAAACCTCTTGCGGAATGGCCGTCCCCTATTTCTCCTATGCTGGTGATCGAGAACTCCTCTCTGACTGGGCCAAAAAGAAAGGGGACGAAGGTTTGAAACACTACTGGGAGGAAAAAAACCAAATGAGCATTGACGGCATTCCTACTCACATCGTTGCAAAAAGCGGCTAACACATCATTCAGTGGACTGGCAAAAAGCTACGCTTTTTGCCAGTCCACTGAATTCAAACGATAGGGCGAACCGCCGCTCCAAATCATGAAACGCGCTGACTGCCCTGTCCGTTTCCCGCCCGTGCAAGGCGCGCTTCTGCGGGCAAGCCGGCGCCGCTCGCCGGGCGCGGAACATATTCCGCGAATTTTCCGGCTCGCCTCCAGCCCTCTCCCCGTGGGCGAGGGGGCGCGCCAACGCTGCGCGTTGTTTTACATCAAACCCGGAGATAGCAGCCATGAGCAGCCACCAGCAAACGGTACACGATCAGTTCGACCCACTGGCCACGGCCTATTTGCACAGCGCCGTCCACGCCCGCGGCCCGGATTTGCAGCGCGCCCGGCAATGGGTCGAAGCCGCCCTGCCGCGCACCGGCCAGGCCCTGGATGTGGGATGCGGGGCGGGCCATCTGAGCTTTGCCTTGGCGCCGGCGCTGGGGCGCGTCGTCGCGCTGGATGCTTCCGAGAGCATGCTGGCGACGGTGCAAAGCGCCGCGATCGAGCGCGGACTCGCGGCCATCGAGACCCGGCGCGCCGCAGCCGAAGCGCTGCCCTTTGCCGACGCCGGCTTCGACCTCGTCGCCAGCCGCTACAGCGCCCACCACTGGACGCGCCTGGATACCGCTCTGGCGCAGATGCGGCGGGTGGTGCGGCCGGGCGGCCATGCCCTGATCATCGACATCGAGGCGCCCGAAGATGCCTTGGCGGACACCCATCTGCAGGCCATGGAACTGCTGCGCGACCGCTCCCATGTGCGCGACCGCTCGCACCGGGAATGGCAGGCCCTGCTGGCTGCGTCCGGCTTCGAGTTGCTGGAGCACGCGCGCTGGCCCACGCGCCTGGAATTCGCCGATTGGGTTGGGCGCATGCGCACCCCGGCGCAGAGCGTGGCCATGATCCGGCAGATGCAGACAGAAACGCCGGCCGAGGTGCGGGAAGCCCTGGCCATCGAGGCGGACGGTTCCTTTACCGTACACACGGGCCTGTGGTGGGCGCGCGCGGCTTAGCGCCTCAGTCCGAGCAGCGCAGGCACTGCACCTGGTAGCGGTCTATCCAGCGCTTGAGGGCATCCAGGGCAGCGGCGCCCGTGCTCAGGCGCTCCAGGGCGTGCGCGGGATCGTCGGGGCGCAGGCGCGCGATCCAGGCATCGCTGTAAGGTGCGACGTTGATCAGATGGGGATCCTCCAGGAGCGCCTCATTGCGCGCCACCACCATGCAGTCGAAGGGCACCGGCACGCCGCCCGCCCATTTGCCGCTTTCCAGCGTGGCGACGTGGCGCCGCGCTTCGAGATGCACGTCCAGCTTCTTGATGCGCGCCTTCTGCACGCGACCGGACATGGTCTGCGCCGGATCGGTCACGCCTATGGTGAACAGGCCGTCCCCCTCCGGGCGCACCCAGACATAGTCCAGGTCATAGTAGAGATCGTCCGGCAGTTCGCAGCCCTGGTACTCGCTCATGAAACCTCAGAAGATCACGATCCTTGCAGGCCGGCGATCGCCTCGCGCCCGGCGTCCGCAAGCCACTGGGCGACCACGGGATAGAGTTCTTCCTCCTCCTTGCGGTCATGGTGCAGGAGGATCTGCGCCACCGTCTCGGCCAGGGCGAGAAACTCCTCGGCGTCGTCTTCCGCCAGGCTCTCGTCCATCTCGCTGAAAAACACCTTTAGATCGGTGTGGCCTTTGCGCAAAGTGGACGTCAGCGGATTGTCTGCGCCATGGCGCGCCTCGTAAGCCGGGAAAAGCAGTGCCTCCTCCACCGCCATATGCCGTTCGATGCCGCCGCGGAACTCCGCGAAGACCGGGCGCGCGGCGGCAGCACCGCCCTGCGCGCTCTGGCGCGCGGCTTCCAGGCTGGCGTCCAAGCGCTCATGATCCTGGCGAAACACGGCGGGGAGCGATTCCACTGCGCCTCCATGGGCGGAAGACCTGCTTCCAAAATATAGCGCAAGCCCCGGCCTCGCAACCCCGGGCATGATCGAGATCAAGGCGCTTTGTCGTCCTTGGGCTAAATTTCGGGTAAGGGCCGGCCATTCCGCATTCGCAAATCATGCACCTGACGGAATCCGTGCCGCCCCACCGGAGCCAAACATGAAAATCCAGCTCATCGTCTCGAAATGGTGCCCCACCTGCCCCCAGGCCGAGCAGATATGGAGCGAAGTCGCGCGCCGCGAGTCGGTCGACTACGAAGTGCTCGACGTCTCCGAGCGGGCCGGGCGCGAACTGATCAGCCTGCTGCGCATCAAGACCGTGCCCGCGGTGGTCGTCGACGGGCGCCTGAAAGCCGTCGGCGTGCAACCGGTGGCCGAGGCGCAGGCGCTGCTGCACGCCTAATTTGAACGCCCGCCCTGCGCTCTGAACAAGCGCCACACCCCCCATAGGTTGGCGGCCAGCAGCAGCGCCGAGGCGCACACGCCTGCCGCGGCCAAATAGCGCCAGGGCCCGGGCAGCAGCGCGCTCAGCAGCAACAGCCCAAGCGCGGCAACGTGGACGACGAACTGGCGCCGGGCGCGCGGCTCGGGCAGAAATGCCTTCATGTTGGGAATCGACCCGGCGGGCGCCTGCAACTGGCTTTGCAGATGAAACCAGGCGAGAAAGGGCAGTATTTTGTACAGCATGCCGCTCGCGACCGATACGGCAAATCCGTACAGAAAGAGGATGCCCAGCAGGGCCGGGAGCCGGTGCCCCGGCGCGCCGGCCGTGCCAAACAATCCCAGAAGCCCGGCCGCGGCGAGGCTGACCATCCCGACGCGCCAGTAGTCCAGCGTGACATCCGACACGCGGCGCCGGCGCCTGCGCTGCAAATCGAGCGTGGCCAGGGCGAAAACCAGCAGGCATACGGCCAGCACAAGCGCAGCCGCGCCCTGCGGCCAGGCTCTGCCGTCCCGCCGGGCCCAGGACAGGGCGAGCAGGCCGGTCATGAGCACCGGCACCAGCGAGCGCGTCAGCCAGCGCGGATAGGCCGGCGTGAGCTGGAACATCGGCACCACCTGGTAAGCCACGCCCGCCACCAGGACGAACACCCAGCCCAGCAATCCCCACGCCGCGTGCAAATCGACGGTGGCGACGAAGCCCCTGAGCCCGCCCCAGCCGATATGGGTTGCGCCCAACGCCAGGCCCAAGGCCAGGGTAACGGCCAAAGCGAAGATCGCGGCCGCCATGGCGAGCACGGTGGCGTTGCGCGCCGCGCGCACGAGACTGGCCGCGGCCGCCAGCACGAACGTGGCCACCGCGGCCGCCAGCAGCGCCAGGGCCGGGTAAAACGGCCAGCTGCGGGAGAGCCAGAAGCCGGCCGCCAGCAGCAGGGTGCCGGCGGCCAGGGGGCCGTGCACCAGCCCGGCCAGCAGGCGCGGGCGCGCCGCCGGCGCTCCCGCGACCACCGCCAGCAGCTGCAGGAAGGCACCCATCATCGTCATGGCGAGAAAGCCCAGGGTAACCAGGTGCACCGCGGCAAGAATCGCCGGAGATCCGCGCTGCCAGCCCGCAGCGCCAGGGGTGAACAGAAGCAGGCCCGCAAGAAACAGAAAAACGGGCGCAGTGAGAAAAAAGCGCAGAGGCACCGCCAGCGGCGGCGCCTGCTGAAACGCCAGACCTCCGGCCTGCATTCAGGCGCCCCGAACCTGCCCCCCGATGAGGACTTCGTAGCAGCCGTCGGCCAGAGCGCGCCGGCGCCACTCGATGCCGCGGGCATCCAGAAGATCGTACAGGGGATAAGGTTCGCGATGGATCAGCAGGCGCAGCCGCTGGCCGCCGGCGCGCGTCTCCAGCGCATGAAGCACGCGCTGCATGGGCTCGGGCGGCTCCAGCCAGCGCGCGTCCACCACGATGTCCTCCGTCACAGGGCCGGCGCCACCGCGGCCATGCGCTCGATCAGGCCGCTGCGCGCATCGGCGAGCATCTGATCGCTCATGGGATAGAGAATCTGCTCCTCCTTGACGTTGTGCTGCTGCATGAGCCACAAGAGCGTCTCCGCCAGGCCCGCGTAATCCGCCTCGTCCGCGGCGGCGAGGCTGTCCGCCATGCTGGCCAGCAGATCGCGCATCTGCACATGCTCGTTGCACATCACCCGGGTGGGGCCGCCGGCATGGCCGGTGCGCGCCTCGAAGGCCGGAAACAGCACGTTTTCCTCCATATCCAGGTGATGCAGCATGGCGCTGCGAAAGGCCTGGAACTTGCCTGCCGACGAGGCCCAATCCCGTCGCCTTACGGCCGCCTCGGCATCGGCAAACAGCTCGTCGCAGCGGCGGTGATCGGCGGAAAGATAGTTAAGAAAGCTTTGCATGGCGATGACCCGGAAATAACGGTACCCAACAAGGTAATCCTCCCGGCGCCGGGCCGGCCATGACCTAGATCAAAGACCTTCCATCTCCGGCCCCAGCATGGCGCGCAATTTCGCCACGTCGTGCAAGATCAGGAGATCTTCCTGGACGTCCAGCACGCCCTCCTCGCGCAGCCGCCCGAGCATGCGCGAGAAGGTTTCCGGCTTGACGCCGATGCGCGAGGCGATGACGTGCTTGGGCACCTTGAGGCGCAGGCGCACCCCGGCCTCCGCCGGCTCCGCGTGCAGCAGGCCCAGCAGATAATAGGCCAGACGCTGGTTCGCGCTGCCCATGCTCAGACGGTCGATCTCGTTCACCAGATCGTGGATGCGGCGCGCCATGCCCGCCATCATGCGCCCGGCCAAGCCGGGACTCGCTTCCAGGCGGGCGGTGAAGTCCTCGAAATCGAAGGCCACCAGACGCACGCGATCGAGTGCCGCGGCATGCACGGGATAGCGTGCGCCCATGAAGAAGACCGCCTCGGCGAACAGCACGCCCGGCCGCACCAGCTCGATGACCTTGGCCTCGCCCTGGGGCGAGACGCGGTACAGACGCACAATGCCGGAGAGCGCCAGAAAGAACTGGCGCGCCGCCTCGCCCTGTGCGAAGACGGCTTCTCCGGGGGCATAGGTGCGCACTTCCGCATGTCGAGTGAGATGCTCCAGCTCTTCCTGCCCCAGACCGGACAGGAGATAGCAATTGCGCACCATGCGCCAGTCGGCGGCATCGAAGGAAAAGCGTTCCATCGCCTACATCCCCCCCGCGCCGTGCGGCGCGCATGTCATTTTTTTACCGCCCATACCGCCGCCTCCACGCGACTGCGCAAGTTGAGCTTTTTCAGCAGATGCTTCACGTGCACCTTGACTGTGCCCTCGGCGATGCCCAGCTCGCGCGCGATGAGCTTGTTGCTCTTGGCGTCGGCGATGAGGGCGAGGATGCGCAGCTCCTGCTCGGTGAGGCCGGCCTCGTCGGGGCGCCTGGGGCGGTTGTCCTCGCGCAGCGAGCGCGCCAGCAGATGAGTCAGGCGCGGGGTAAGCGTGAACTGCCCGGCCGCCGCCTCGCGCAGCTTGGCCAGCAGCTCCTCGGGCTCCATCTCCTTGAGCAGATAGCCGTCGGCTCCCGCACGCAGGGCGGCGACCAGATCGTCGGCCTCGTCGGACACGGTCAGCATGACGATGCGCGTATCCGGCAGCACGTCGCGCAGCGCGGCGAGCACTTCGAGCCCGCTCATGTCCTTCATGTTGAGATCCAGCAGCATCATGTCGGGCTTGTAGCGCCGCGCCAATTCCATGCCCTCGACGCCGCCGGAGGCTTCCCCCACCAGTTCGAATTCCCGCGCCATGGCGATGATCTGGGCCGCGCCTTTGCGGAACAGCGGATGGTCGTCGATGATGAGCAGGCGCCGGCGTGCGGTCATGGTCACAATGCGGCGGCGCGGTGTTCTTCGGGAGCGCGCAGGCCCGCCGGGACGAAATTCAGCGTCACCCGCGTGCCGCCCCGCCCGCGCGGCTCGATCATGAGGATGGCCCCGAGGCTGCGCGCGCGCTCTTTCATGATGGCCAGGCCGTAGTGATGCACTTCGGCATGCTTGCGCATGCCGATGCCGTTGTCCGCGATGGTGAGGATCATCTGCCCTTGAACCCCCGGCTGGAGGCTGACCTCGGCGCGGCTGGCGCCGGAATGGTGCAGCACGTTGGAAAGCGCTTCGCGCACGATCTGCAGCAGATGTATCTCCTCGTTGGGCGTCAGAGCGTACTCGCGCAGCTCCACGTCCAGCGCAATGGGGATGCCGCCGCGTTCGGAGAATTCCGTCACCGTTTTTTCCAGCGCGGCATGAAAGCCCACATCCTCCATTTTCAGACGGAAGGTGGTGAGCAGCTCGCGCAGCTGCCGGTAGGAGCTGTTGAGCCCCTCGCGCAATTCGGCCAGCACGGGGCGCGCCGGCTCCGCCTCCGACAGCAGCGCCTCCAGACGGCTGACCTGGATCTTCATGTAGGCGAGCGACTGGGCCAGCGAATCGTGCAGCTCGCGCGCGATGGCGGCGCGCTCTTCCAGCAGGGAGATGCGGCGGCGCTGCTCGCTGCGGCGGGCAGTGCCGATGGCGATGCCGATGTGGCGCGAAAGCGCTTCGAGAAGCTGCCACTGCCAGGGTTCCAGCTGCCGCTCCCGGTCCAGTTCCAGCTGCATGACGCCATAGCCGTGTTCGGCATCGCGCAGGGGCAGCACCACCAGATGGCGTCCGCTCGCCAGCGTCCGCAGCGACACGGAGACACTGCCCAGGCAGTTGGCGCAATCGCTCTCCTGGCACAACGCCGCCTGGCCGACATCCCCGAAGGTTGAGGTCAGCACATGCGCGCGCTGCTCTCCCTGCTCGCTCAGGCAAGCGACGCCATGCTCCAGCCCCAGCAAATCTTCCAAATCGCGAAGCAGGATGGAATAAGTTTCCGCGGACACCGGCCCGTTGTACAGGCGCGCAATGGAGCGATAAAGCAGCGCCAGGGAGCTGTTGGCAGTCGTGAGCGCCGCAGTTTTTTCCTCCACCCGCGCTTCCAGATCCTGGTACAGGCGCGAGAGATCTTCGGCCATGCGGTTGAAAGCCGCCCCCAGCTGCCCCAACTCGTCGGCTCCGGTGTGCTCGACACGCGCCGCGAGATCGCCGCGCCCCACCCGCCCCGCCTGCAGCAGCAGATCCTGCAAGGGCCGCGCAAGCGTGATGTGGATGAGGTAGACCGTCACGAGCATGACCAGCGCGGTGCCGATGAGCGTGGCGGCCAGCACCAGCCGCATGACGGAGATCTTCTCTTCGGCGGCCTGCTCCATTTCCTTGACCAGATGGTCGACGCGCGGCACGAAGCTGCCGGTGGCCTGCAGCAGCTGCGCACGGCCCGCAGCGTCCAGGCCTTGCGCAGCAGCAGCCAGCAGGCGGGGGCGCATATCGCCCTGCCACTGCCGAACGACTTGGGCATAGGTGGTGCCTCCCTGCGGCACCTGCAAGGCCGGCAGCATGGCGCGAATGGGTTTTGCCACCAGGGTGCGATCGAACTGGCCGGCCAGGGACAACAAATGCCGCCCGAGCGCAGGGTCGCCGCCGCGCGGGATGCGCAGTGCCACGCTGGCCATGTGCCAGCTTTGCATGCGCAGGCTGCCGGCCAGGTTGATGGCCGCGCCGTTGCCCTGGATGGACTGGGCGATGGCGCCGGACACCGCCATGCCCACCATGGCCAGCAAGGCGATGGCGGTCATGGCGGCGCCGATGCGCAGCACGAGCGAATACTTCAAGCGCGACCAGGACGGCAGATACACGAGGCGAGTTTTTCCGGGGGCCGAAAACATCCGAGGGGTGCGTGCACTCCATCATAACCGTCCGTGCCGGAACTGGCGACCGGGAATCCTGGGCTTACCTCCATTGCCCTTCGCCTGTGCATCCGCCGCGCGCCAGATCAGATTAGCCAATATTTTCAGCGGCCTGGCGTTTTACCCCGCTACCCCCTTGGTGGTAGCGGCGCGATTTTCGCAGCTTTTTAGGCCCTGGCGCATCGTGCACGGCTGCATACACTGAACCCCGTGAGCCACAGACACCAACCGGGATACCGCCGTGACGACCTCTCTGAGACAAAAGCAGCTGTCGGTGCTGATCATGAGCACCCTGGCCTTCACCGTATGCTTTGCCGTGTGGATGATGTTCGCAGTGATCGGCATCCCGATCAAGAGCCTGCTCAACCTCAACGAAACCGAATTCGGCCTGCTGGCGGCCACCCCGGTGCTCACCGGCTCGCTGATACGCCTGCCGCTGGGCATGTGGACCGACAAATACGGCGGCCGCATCGTCTTCTTCGTGCTCATGCTCGCCACCGTCATCCCCATCTGGCTGCTGAGCTACGCGACGCAGTTCTGGCAATTCCTGCTGGCGGGGCTGTTCGTGGGGCTGGCGGGAGGCTCGTTCTCGGTCGGCATCGCCTATACCGCGCGTTGGTTCGACGCGAAGCACAAAGGCTTTGCCATGGGGATATTCGGCGCCGGAAACTCCGGCGCCGCGGTGACCAAGTTCGTGGCGCCCGCCCTGGTTCTGGCTTTCGGCTGGGCCATGGTGCCCAAGGCCTACGCCGTGGCCATGCTGGTCACCGCCTTGCTGTTCTGGTTCTTCACTTATGACGACCCCGGCCATCGGGTGGGCGGCCATGTCACCCTCAAGGAGCAATTGCGCGCCCTGAAAGACCCCGTAGTGTGGAAATACTGCCAGTATTACTCGATCGTATTCGGCGGCTACGTGGCCTTGTCGCTGTGGATGACCCAGTATTACGTCTCCGAGTACGGCTTCGGCATCAAGACCGCGGCGCTGCTCGCGGCGACGTTTTCCCTGCCGGGCGGGGTGCTGCGGGCGGCGGGCGGCTGGCTTTCCGACCGCTACGGTGCTCACCGGGTGACCTGGTGGGTGTTGTGGGTCTCCTGGATCTGCCTGTTCATCCTGTCCTACCCGAACACCAGCTTCACGGTGCAGACCGTGAGCGGGCCGGCCCATTTCGACATCGCTTTGACCCCCTGGCTGTTCACGACCCTGCTGTTCGTGGTCGGCGTGTCCTGGGCGTTCGGCAAGGCCAGCGTATTCAAGTACATCGGCGATGAATATCCCCACAACATCGGTGTCGTCTCCGGGGTCGTGGGGTTGATGGGCGGCCTGGGGGGATTCGTGCTCCCCATCATGTTCGGCGCCCTGGTCGACCTCACAGGCATCCGCTCATCCGCCTTCATGCTGCTTTACGGCATCGTCTGGGTGTCTCTCATCTGGATGTACTTCACTGAAGTGCGCAAGCTCGACGTGATGAAGACCCGCCGCCCGCGCACCGCGGATTCCTTTGAATAACGGAGCACAAAATGACCACCAACCTCAAAGAATGGGATGCCGAAAACGAAAGCTTCTGGGAGGCATCCGGCAAGCGTATCGCCTACCGAAATCTCTGGATATCCGTGCCTTCCCTGCTGTCGGCCTTCGCCATCTGGCTGATGTGGGGCATCATCACGGTGCAGATGCTCAACCTGGGATTTCCCTTCACCCAGGATCAGCTCTTCACGCTCACGGCCATCTCCGGCATCGCCGGGGCGACCATGCGCATTCCGTCCTCCTTCTTCATCCGCATCGGCGGCGGACGCAACACCATCTTCCTCACCACCGCCATGCTGAGCCTGCCGGCCATCGGCACCGGCATCGCCTTGCAGCACCCTGATTGGCCTCTCTGGGTATTCCAGCTCCTAGCCTTGTTCTCCGGCGTGGGCGGCGGCAACTTCGCCAGTTCCATGAGCAACATCAGCACCTTCTTCCCCAAGCGGCTGCAAGGCACCGCCTTGGGCGTCAACGCCGGCCTCGGCAACTTCGGCGTGACCACCATGCAGATCCTCATCCCCCTGGTGATGACCGTGGGCCTGTTCGGCGCCGCCGGCGGATCCGCCATGATCCTCACCAGCGACAGCGGCTGGATCCTGGGCAAGATCGCCGCAGGCACGCCGACCTACATCCAGAACGCGGGCTTCGTCTGGCTGCTGCTGCTCCTGCCCCTGGCGGTGGCCGCCTGGTTCGGCATGAACAACCTGCTGCCCATCACGCCCAGCCTGAGCAATACGCTCGTGGCGTTCCTGAAGATCACTTGGCTGTACACCCTGACTTATCTGCCGCTGGGCCTGGGCCTCTACCTGTACCTGCCTGAACCGACGGGCCTGGGCGTGCTGAACATGTGGCTGGCCATGCCCCTCATCATCGTCATGACGCTGGTGATGATGAAGCTTGCGGCCCTGGGGGACATGAAGGCCAATCTGGACCGCCAGTTTGCTATTTTTAAAAACAAGCATACCTGGGTCATGACCGTTCTCTACCTGCTCACCTTCGGTTCGTTCATCGGCTTCTCCATGGCGCTGCCGCTTTCCATCACGGTGATCTTCGGCCAGCACCACCTGTTCGACGCCGCAACCCATACCTGGCACCACGTCAAGAACCCGGCCGCGCCGTCCGCGCTCACCTACGCCTGGATCGGGCCTTTCGTCGGCGCCCTGATACGCCCCGTGGGCGGCTGGATTTCGGACAAGGTGGGCGGCGCCATCGTCACGCAAATCATATCCGCCGTCATGGTGGCTGCGTCGGTCTATGCCGGCTACCTGCTCATGCAAGCCTATCATTCGCCGCGGCCGGAAGATTATTTTGCCCAGTTCATCGCCACCTTCGTGGTGCTCTTCGCCGCCAGCGGTATAGGCAACGGCTCCACCTTCCGCTCCGTGGGCTACATCTTCGACCGCCAGCAGGCCGGCCCGGTGCTGGGGTGGACCTCGGCCGTGGCCGCCTACGGCTCGTTCATCGCCCCCGAAGTCATCAAGAGCCAGATCAAGGCCGGCACCCCGGAAAACGCCCTGTATGGCTTCGCCGTGTTTTACGCCCTGTGCCTGCTGCTCAACTGGTGGTTCTACCTGCGCCGCGGCGCGGAGATCCGGAATCCGTGATGAAGAAAGTTGGCGGTTTCCAGATGGCAGTCGGCAGCAGTATCCATTACCCAGTCTGCCGACTGATTGCTGACGACTGCCAAGCGGAGATCCGCAATCCATGATGAAGAAAGTTGGCAGTTTTCAGTTGGCAGCCGGCAGAGGAATCCCGGGTTTTAGCTGCCGACTGATCGCTGGCGGCTGCCAACTTGCAATGTATGCCCATCCAACAAGGAGTATGGAATGAGTCACTTTCTCGATCGGCTGATGTTCTTCCGCAAGAACCAGTCCGAGTTTTCCAACGGCCATGGCGTCGTCACCCATGAGGACCGCAGTTGGGAGGACGGCTACCGCGGCCGCTGGCAGCAGGACAAGATCGTGCGCTCCACCCACGGGGTCAACTGCACCGGCTCGTGCAGCTGGAAGATCTACGTGAAGAACGGGCTCATCACCTGGGAAACCCAGCAGACAGACTATCCGCGCACGCGCCCCGATCTGCCCAACCACGAGCCGCGCGGCTGCCCCCGCGGCGCCTCCTATTCGTGGTATGTGTATTCGGCCCAGCGCCTGAAGTACCCGCTGGTGCGCGGCCGGCTCATGGAACTGTGGCGCGAAGCGCGCCAGACCCTGGGGCCGGTGGACGCCTGGGCGGCCATCAGCCAGGATGCGGACAAGGCCAGAAAGTACAAGGCGGTGCGCGGCCAGGGCGGCATGGTGCGCGCCACCTGGGACGAAGTGAGCGAAATCATCGCCGCGGCCAACGTGTACACCATCAAGACCTATGGTCCCGACCGCGTGGCGGGTTTTTCTCCCATCCCCGCCATGTCCATGGTGAGCTATGCCGCCGGCTCGCGTTACCTTTCCCTGATCGGCGGCGTATGCCTGTCCTTTTACGATTGGTACTGCGACCTGCCGCCTTCCAGCCCCCAGGTCTGGGGCGAACAGACCGACGTGCCGGAATCGGCTGATTGGTACAACTCCACCTATCTGCTGGTGTGGGGCTCCAACGTGCCGCAGACCCGCACGCCCGATGCGCACTTCTACACCGAGGTGCGCTACAAGGGCACCAAGACGGTGGCCATCTCCGCCGACTTCGGCGAAATGGTGAAATTCGGCGACCTCTGGCTGGCCCCCAAGCAGGGCACCGATGCGGCGCTGGCCATGGCCATGGGCCATGTCGTGCTGAGCGAATTCCACAACCGCAACAAGAGCGCCTACTTCGACGGCTATTGCCGCCAGTACACCGACATGCCCATGCTGGTCATGTTGAAGGAACACGACGGCAAGCTTGCGTCGGACCGCTTCCTGCGCGCCTCCGACCTGGCCGGCAATCTGGGCCAGGACAACAACCCGGACTGGAAAACCCTGGTTTATGACGAGAATACTGGTTATCTGGTGGCGCCCAACGGCTCGATCGGCTTCCGCTGGGGCCAGGCCGGCGCCTGGAACCTGGAAATGCGCGACGGCTACAGCGGCCAGGAGGTCAAGCCGCAACTGAGTCTTCTGGGCAGTCATGACGAGATTGCCGAAGTGGCCTTTCCCTATTTCGGCGGCAGCGATCACCCCGAACTCTCGTCGCGTCGCGTGCCGGTGAAGCTGATCCAGGCCGCCGGCCAGACCGTCAAAGTGGCTACGGTGTACGACCTCATGCTGGCCAACTACGGCGTCAACCGCGGCCTGGGCGGCGAGCAGGCCGCCCCGGACTACGACGCCGATGTGCCCTACACCCCCGCCTGGGCGGAGAAGCACACTAGCGTGCGGCGCGCCGACATCATCACCGTGGCGCGGGAATTCGCCGACAACGCCGACAAGACCCATGGCAAGTCCATGGTCATCCTGGGTGCGGGGCTGAACCACTGGTACCACAACGACATGATCTACCGCGGCATCATGAACCTGCTCATGATGTGCGGCTGCGTGGGCCAGTCCGGCGGCGGCTGGGCGCACTACGTGGGCCAGGAGAAGCTGCGTCCGCAACCCGGTTGGACGGCACTGGCCTTCGCCCTGGATTGGCACCGCCCGCCGCGGCAGATGAACGGCACCTCCTTCTTCTACAACCACACCAGCCAGTGGCGCCATGAGAAGGTCGGCGTCTCCGAGCTGCTTTCCCCCAAGGCCGACCAGGCCGCGGCAGAGCAGAGCCTGATCGATTTCAACGTGCGCGCCGAGCGCATGGGCTGGCTGCCCTCCGCGCCGCAACTGGAAACCAATCCGCTGGAAGTCGTCAGGGCAGCCGAAGCGGCCGGCGTCGATCCGGTGAAGTTCGCGGTGGACGAGATCAAGAACGGCAACCTCAAATTCTCCTGCGATGACCCCGACAACCCGAAGAACTTCCCCCGCAACTTGTTCGTGTGGCGCTCGAATCTGCTGGGCTCCTCCGGCAAGGGCCACGAATATTTTCTCAAATATCTGCTGGGCACGCAGAACGCGGTGATGGGGCCGGACCTGGGCGAATCCGGCCAGGCCAAGCCGGCCGAAGTGATCTGGCGCGACAAGGCCGCGCAAGGCAAGCTGGATCTGCTGGTGACCCTGGACTTCCGCATGTCCACCACCTGTTTGTATTCCGACATCGTGCTGCCCTCGGCCACCTGGTACGAGAAGGACGATCTCAACACCTCGGACATGCACCCCTTCATCCACCCGCTGGGCGAAGCGGTGCAGCCCTTGTGGCAGAGCAAGACCGACTGGGAGATCTACAAGACCATCGCGAAGAAGTTTTCCGAGCTGGCCGGGACGCATCTGGGCACACGCAAGGATCTGGTGCTCACTCCGCTGCTGCACGACACGCCTTCCGAGCTGGGCCAGCCCCTGGCGGTCAAGGACTGGAAGCATGGGGAATGCGACCCGGTGCCGGGCAAGACCCTGCCCAACATGACCGTGGTGGCGCGCGAGTACGGCGAAACCTACAACAAGTTCACTGCCCTCGGGCCGCTCATGGCCAAGATCGGCAACGGCGGCAAAGGCATCACCTGGAACACCGAGAGCGAGGTCAAGCAACTGGCCGACCTCAACGGCGTGGTGCAGGCGCAAGGCGCGGCCCGCGGCCAGCCCAAAATCGACAGCGCCATCGACGCAGCCGAAGTGATCCTCATGCTGGCGCCCGAAACCAACGGCCAGGTGGCGGTGAAATCCTGGGCCGCCCTGTCGAAAATCACGGGGCGCGACCATACCCATCTGGCGCTGCCGCGCGAAGACGACAAGATCCGCTTCCGCGACATCGTCGCGCAGCCGCGCAAGATCATCTCCAGCCCGACCTGGAGCGGCCTGGAATCCGAGCACGTGTCCTACAACGCCGGCTATACCAATGTGCACGAGCTGATCCCCTGGCGCACCCTCACCGGCCGCCAGCAGTTCTACCAGGACCACCGCTGGATGCTGGATTTCGGCGAGGAGCTGTGCGTGTACAAGCCGCCCATCGATACGCGCACCATCAAGCCCATGCTGGGCAAGCATGCCAACGGCCATCATGAACTGGTGCTCAACTGGATCACGCCGCATCAGAAATGGGGCATCCACAGCACCTATACCGACAACCTGCGCATGCTCACCCTGTCGCGCGGCGGGCCGCACGTCTGGGTCTCGGAGGCCGAGGCGCAGGAGGCCGGCATCCGCGACAACGACTGGGTGGAGGTATTCAACGTCAACGGCACGCTCACCGCGCGTGCCGTGGTGAGCCAGCGCGTGCCGCGCGGCATGTGCCTCATGTACCACGCCCAGGAAAAGATCGTGAACGTGCCGGGTGCGGAGACCAGCGGCTTCCGCGGCGGCATCCACAACTCCGTCACGCGCACCGTCACCAAGCCCACCCACATGATCGGCGGCTATGCCCAGCTGGCCTACGGCTTCAACTACTACGGCACGGTCGGCAGCAACCGCGACGAATACGTGATCGTGCGCAAGATGAAGACGGTGGATTGGATGGAAGGGCCGCTCACCCCCGAGCGCGAGGCCCACCCCAATCCGGCCTGGATGAACAAGTAACCGTACGCCCGCAAGGAGAACGCAATGAAGATCAGAGCCCAAATCGCCATGGTGCTCAACCTGGACAAATGCATCGGCTGCCACACCTGTTCCATCACCTGCAAGAACGTGTGGACCTCGCGCGAGGGCATGGAATACGTATGGTTCAACAATGTCGAGTCCAAGCCCGGCATCGGCTATCCCAAGCAGTGGGAGAACCAGGAGGTCTGGAACGGCGGCTGGAAGCGCAAGGGCGACGGCTCCATCGAGCCGCGCCAGGGCAGCCGCGGCAAGATCCTGTCCAACATTTTCGCCAACCCCAACCTGCCGGAGATCGACGACTACTACGAGCCCTTCACCTACGATTACCAGCACCTGCAGAACGCCCCCCTGTCGGAAACGCCCCCCACGGCGCGCCCGGTGTCGGCCATCACCGGCGAGAAAATGGACAAGATCCACTGGGGCCCCAACTGGGAGGACGACCTCGGCGGCGAGTTCGGTTCGCGCGGCCGGGACGCTTGCTTCGAGGACGTGCAGAAGGAGATGTACGCCACCTTCGAGAACACCTTCCTCATGTATTTGCCGCGGCTGTGCGAGCACTGCCTCAACCCCACTTGCGTGGCCTCCTGCCCCTCGGGCTCGATCTACAAGCGCGAGGAGGACGGCATCGTGCTGGTGGATCAGGACAAGTGCCGCGGCTGGCGCATGTGCATCTCCGGCTGCCCCTACAAAAAGATCTACTACAACTGGAAGTCCGGCAAGGCGGAGAAATGCATCTTCTGCTACCCCCGCATCGAAGCCGGCCAGCCCACGGTGTGCTCGGAAACCTGCGTGGGGCGCATCCGCTACCTGGGGGTCATGCTCTATGATGCCGACCGCATCCAGGAAGCGGCCGGCACGGAAAACCCCGAGGATCTGTACGAGGCCCAATTGAAGGTCTTCCTCGACCCCAACGACCCGGCTGTCCTGGAGCAGGCGCGGCGCGACGGCATTCCCGAAGCCTGGCTGGAGGCGGCGAGGAAATCCCCGGTGTGGAAGATGGCCATGGACTGGAAAGTCGCCTTCCCGCTGCATCCCGAATACCGCACCCTGCCCATGGTCTGGTACATCCCGCCCCTGTCGCCCATCCAGGCCGCGGCGGAATCCGGGCGCATGGGCATGAACGGCATCATTCCGGACACTCGCAGCCTGCGCATCCCGGTCAAGTATTTGGCCAACCTGCTCACCGCCGGCAAGGAGGCGCCGGTGGTTTCGGCGCTTGACCGCATGCTTGCCATGCGCGCCTATATGCGCGGCAAGTCGGTGGAGGGCCAGGGCAACGTCGCTGCGCTGGAACAGGTGGGCCTCTCCGTCTCTCAGGCCGACGAAATGTACCGCACCATGGCCATCGCCAATTACGAAGACCGCTTCGTGATTCCCACCAACCATCGCGAAGAAGCCATCGACACCTTCGAGGAAAAAGCCGCCTGCGGCTTCAGCTTCGGCAACGGCTGCTCGGACGGGGTAAGCAAGCCCAGCCTGTTCGGCAAGCGCAAGAACGTCGTGCCGGTGGACCTCACCCACCTGCGCAAGAAAATCGCCGGCTAGGAGGACATGATGCAGAGCTTCAAAGTATTCGCCATCCTGCTGAGCTATCCGCAGGAGGAATGGCTCCGCGCCCTGCCCGAGCTGGAAGACGTGCTCGCGGCGGAGCATGCGCAAAACGGCGGCGCCCTGGCAGCGCTCGCACCGCTGTTGGAGGCGCTGCGCCAGGGCCCGCCGATCCGGCTGCAGGAGGAATACGTCGCCACCTTCGACCGCAATCCCTCCCATTCCCTGCATCTGTACGAGCACATCCACGGCGAGTCGCGCGACCGCGGCCCCGCCCTGGTGAGCCTCATGGAGGAATATCGCAATCACGGGCTGGAGATCGCCGAGGCGGAGCTGCCCGATTACCTGCCCCTGTTCCTGGAATTCCTCTCTCTGCTGCCGCAAGCGCAGGCGCTCGACTTCCTCGCCGAGGCGGTGCACGTCATTGCCGCCGTGGGCCGCAAGCTGGCGGACAACGGCAGTGCCTACGCGCTGGTCATGCGCCAGTTGGAAGCGCTGTCGCCCGTGGCAGCCGAGCCGCTCACGGAACCGCCGGTGAAGAACATGGACGAGGCCATGGAAATGTTCGGTCCCGGGTCCGACGGCCTGGAACCCCTGCTCAAACCGCGGCCCGAGGCCGCCGTGGTGAATTTTCATCCCATGAAGCAGGCCGCCGGCCTGCGTTGAACCGAACATCTCAGAGGAGCCCCTCATGGATTACTTTCAGCAATTCCTCTTCGGCATCTACCCCTACGTCGCCGCGACCATCTTCCTGCTCGGCAGCCTGATCCGCTTCGACCGCGAGCAGTACACCTGGAAGAGCGATTCCTCCCAGTTGCTGCGGCGCGGGCAGTTGCGCTGGGGCAGCAATCTGTTCCACATCGGCATATTGTTTTTGTTCTTCGGCCATGCCGCGGGACTGCTCACGCCCCACCATATCTATGAAGGCCTGGGGCTCAGCATAGCGGCCAAGCAGTTGCTGGCCATGGTGAGCGGCGGCATCGCCGGGCTGCTGTGCCTGGCCGGCGTGGTCCTGTTGCTGCAGCGGCGCCTAGGTGACCCGCGCATCCGCAAGACCAGCAAGCCCATGGATATTTTCATCCTGCTGTGGATCCTGGTGACCCTCCTGCTGGGACTCACCAGCATCGCGTTTTCCGCACAGCACCTGGAAGGCAGCGAAATGCTGGCGCTGTCGGCCTGGGCCCAGCACATCGTCACTTTCCGCGCCGGCGCCGCCGCCTACCTGGCCAACGTTCCCCTCATCTACAAGGTGCACCTGTTCTTCGGCATGACGCTGTTTCTGTTGTTCCCTTTCAGCCGTCTGGTGCACATCTGGAGCGGCTTCGCGTCGCTCGGCTATCTCGGGCGGGCCTATCAGGTGGTGCGCCAGAAAGGTTGAGTTTTTTCGCCCCGCCCCCAAGGAGCATGACATGACCAGAATCGTGATTGCCGGCGCAGGCATCGCCGGGGTGCCGGCCGCCTATCGCCTGAAAGAAGCGCTCGGCGCCGCGGGCAAGGTGATCGTGGTGTCGGACAAGGATTATTTTCATTTCGTCCCCTCCAATCCCTGGGTTGCCATGGGGTGGCGGGACGAGCATGACATCGCCTTTCCCATCGGCAGCTACCTGGCGGAGCGCGGCATAGAGTTCGTCGCCAGCGGCCTCAAGGCGCTGGACACCCATCGCAAGCAAGTCGAACTGGCCAACGGCCAGGAGGTGGCTTACGACTACCTGCTGCTCGCCACCGGCGTGCTGCCGGCCGGCGGCCACGTCCCGGGCTTGGCCGAACACACCCATGGCGTGACCCACCTGGAGCAGGCCAAAAAGACCTATGCCGCCTATCGCGAGTTCGTGCGCCAGCCCGGTCCCATCGTAGTGGGCGCCACGCAGCGTGCCTCGGTGCTCGGCGCCATGTACGAGTACGCTCTGCTGGTGGATGCCGACCTGCGCCGCCGAGGCATCCGCGAGCGCGTTCCCATCACCGTCGTCACGCCCGAGCCTTACCCGGGCCATCTCGGGCTGGGTTTGGAGACCGAAACCCGGCGGCTGCTGGAAAACGTCCTGGCGCAAAGCGACATCCGCGTCATATGCAATGCGGAAACCTTGCGTATCACGGAAAACCATGTGGAAATCGCCCAGCACGGCCCCCCCGAGCTCAAGCGGGCTGCCAGCAATCTGCCGTACAAATATTGCGTGTACTGGCCGCCCTTCGAGGGCGTCGCCGCCTTGCGCCGCACGCCCGGGCTGACCGATGCCAACGGACGCGTGAAAGTCGACAGCTACATGCGCAGTCCGGACTACCCGGAAATTTTTGCCGCTGGCGCGTGTATCGCTCACGATGCGCTCGCGCAAACCCCCGTACCCGTCGGCGTTCCGGACTCTGTCTATGCCATCCAGCAGGAAACCGATGCCGCCGTGGCCAACCTGATCGCCGCGGCGCGCGGCGCGCCCCTGCAGGCGGCGGCCTTTCAGCACGCGGTCTGGCTCAACGACCTGGGCAGCAACGGCGCCGCCTATCTGGCGGAACCCCAGGTGCCGCTGCGCAACATCCTGTGGCTGCGCCAGGGCCGCTGGGTGCACCAGGCCAAGATCGAATTCGAGCATTACTTTCTCAACAAGATACGCCTCAAGCCCCCCCATGGCGCCGCCTCGACCCACCGCATCGCGCGCCTCATGGACACCGTGGTGACCGGCAGCGGCAGCGGCCCGGTGAGTTCCGGGCGCAGCCTGGAGGTGCCGCTGAGCATCGATGCCTACCACTGCCTGCGCGCTCTGGCGACGCTCGCCGGCAGCGAGCCGCAGGCCCTGGCGGGCCGCCTCATGGAAGCCGCGCTGGCCGATGCCAAGTCTTATCTCAGCGAGGCGGACCTGGAAAAACTGGAGCGCAACAGCCGCAGGCTGCTGCTGGACGAGCTGCCGGAAGCCCAGCCCGGCGTGGAATTCGAAGCCGGTGCGTCCTGAGGGTGCGCACGCAAGCGCGCCCTCATTTGCCGCCGGCGCGTGCGGCAAGCCAGGCCACGGCGGGGCGCACCAGCGCCACCACGCCCAGGCTCAGCAGCCAGCCCGCCGCCACGTCGGCGGGGAAATGCGCCCCCACGCTGACGCGCGAAACCCCCACCCAGAGGACGAAGATCGCCGCCGCCGTGCGCCAGCAGCGGTTGAGCACAGGCCACATGCTCGCCGCCAAGAGCATGGCAAAAGCCGAGTGCCCGCTCGGCAGGCTGTAGTGATATTCCGGCCGGCCCACCACGGTGACCGAACCCGGCGGCAGAGCCAGCAAGGGGCGCGGGTAATCGAGCCAGGGCTTGAGCCACAGGATCAAGCCGCCGTCTACCACATATCCCAGGCCCAGCACGGCCAGCGCACCCAGCCAGCTCAGGGCAAGCGCGCGGGAAATATCCTCCGCCGCCCGCCTGCCCGCGCGCGCCGCGAGCACCAGCCCGGCGAGCGTCAGCAGCGCCGCATAGACCGGAAAGTTGCGATGATCGCCCAGCGCGGTGCCCCACAGCATGAGGCGATCCCAAAACGGCGAGTGCAGCCGGTTGACCCAGTGGAACAGCGCGGCATTGGTGCCTCCCCAATCATAGAGCACGGCCTTGAGCACGCGGCCTCTACAACAGCAGAGCATTCACCCACAGCACTATGCCGCCGGCCGCGGCAATGCCGGCCAGGGCGAACAGCCAGCGCTTGCGCGTGAGCACGGTGATGGAAGCGAGCGAGATGGCCACTTGAATCAGAGTGAGCGCCTGCGCCAGCCGGTGGTGCGGGCGCAGCAGGCGGGCGCTTTCCGCATTGGCCTTGGACGATGCGGCCTCCAGAGCCTCGGCCTGGGCCTTGATGGCCACTTTCTGATTTTGGTACTTGGCGATTTTCGCCGCGTAGTACGCCTGGTTCTTGCCTGCGAGAATGTCGCGCGCCAGCTCCATCAAGTGCTGCTTGGTGCTCAAGGCCTGGTAGAAATTCCACTGATCCGAAGCCAGCGTCTTCTTCAGCACGGCTTCGTTCTTGTAGAGCATGGCCTCGTTCTGCGTGTTGCCGCCCTGATAGGCGACTACGGCTCCCAGGGTGGAGAGGATGGCGGTGAAGATGGCCACCCACTGCGCCAGCCCCGGGCCATGATGGGCCGCATGCTCGACCGCGTGATCGTGCGCGCCATGGACGTGGAAACCGCCTTCTGACATCTTTGGGGACTATCGTGGAACGAGCGCGCCATTCTAGCCCAACTCGTTCCGGGCCAAATCTTTTCAGAAGCTTTGATAGTGCAGCCGGACCGCAAAAAAGCCTACCGGTCCGGAACGCGCGGCGTTGTATCCCGGGTTCGCAATGACCTGAGCATCGGCCGATAGCGACCAGTCATGGCTGACCTGATAGCGGTAATAGCTCTCCCACACCTGCTCGGGACGGTAATCAAGTTTTCCGTCGCCCAGGAAATTTCCCAAGCCGCCGGCGGCAAGATAGGTGCGGTGCGCGGCGGACAGGCTGTTGATGGCATACGCCAAACCCCAGGTATCGTCCGGACGATGCCAGGCGCTGCCGTTCAGAGCCAGGCCCGCTTGCGCCTGCTCGTCGATTTCGGTAAAGGCGTTCTCTTCCTCGCCGCCATCATTTTTCGACACACGCGCAAACAGGCCGAGCGCGGGGCTGATCTGCTGCTCGACGTGCAGGCCGATTCCCAGCTTGGCGCGCTGCCTGCGCGTGCTTGCAAGATTCGGCGTGCCGCCGGCCTGCAAGGCCCGCTCCACGGCCTGGGCATAGCTGCCCATAGCGGCCACGTTGCGGTACAGCAGCAGCTTCACGAAGCCCGGCCTGCCCGCCAGGTCGTGGTCATGCTCGATTTCGATCTGGTCGCCATGGTTCTGCATGATTCGCGTGTCCAGGGTAGGCCCGTTGGGCACCGCCGGCTCCAGAAAGCGCCCCACGCGCCAAGTCCAGTCGTTATCGTGACAGCTGAGCGTCGCCCCCCAGGTATAGCCGCGCACATCGGCGGCGTAGTCCCAGGCGCCATAGGTCAAAAACGACCAATTGAGGAAGGTATTGCGGGGGTCCCCGCTGTAGTTGCTGGTATCGAAGATGTCAGTGACGGCATATTTGCCTACCGTCAGTACCACGCGCCTGCTGTCGACCGTGGTGGGAAGCTGGGTAAGGCTGGCCTCCTGTTCGACCGGCTTCCCTCCAAGATTCCAAGTCTGACGCAGAAAGAATCTCGCCACGTAATATTCGGGGCTGACCCCGCCCCCCTTCTGGTTCTCGCCGTTGGTGAGACCCCCCAGCCCCGTGAGGTTGGAGATGGGAATGGAAGAGACCGCCTCGGGCTCGAGATAGAACTCGCCGCCCGTCCAGGGCCGGCTGGCCAGCATGGCGGTCGCGCTGAAGGTGTAGCCGTGGGACGGGCCGGGCGCAAGGCTGTTGGGTCCCGAATAGGGAACCTCGAATCGGGGCTGGTACTGATAAATGTATGTGCTTTGCATACCCAGCGTCAGAGATGGCCCTAGCGCAGCCGCGGCAGGAGCGCAGAGCAACGCCGCGCACACGCCAAGAACCTGTCGCAGGCGATTGATCGACAGATGAAACAGTGCCAGGACTGTTTGAGATATTGTTGTTCTCACCACGTGTCTCCATACCCCGATTCTGGGTCGGGGCCATGACAATTGGGTTATTAAACGGCCGTACTCCTCCCCGGGCAGGGCTGCGAGAGGAAGCGTTGCGGCAACAGACTACCCCTGCGCCCCATGCACGAAGGCCCACACCACGACCGCCGACATGATCAGCACGTAAGCGCGCAGGCCCCAGAACAAGGCCCGCTGACCGGGGGTAAGCGCGACTGGCCGAACTTCGGGCAGGGGCTGATGCCAGCCCTCCCGCTCGATCAAGCGGCGGATGGCGGCGGGATCGAAGTCTTTCAGCTGTTTCATGGCTCACCCTCCCAGGGCATGGGGAAACAACGTGGCAATGCCATATAGGCTGTTGCACAGGATCAGGCCGGCCATGATGGCGATGGACACGGCGTTGCGGGCGGGCGAGTTGACGTGATGGCCCATCAGCTCCCGGTCGTTGAGCAGCATGAGCAGGAACAGCATGGCCGCCGGCATGAAGACTGTGGCGATGATCTGCACGCTCAAGTTGAGGAAGCCCAGGTTGAGGCCGGGGATCATGACCACCATGGCTGCCAGCGCCGTGCCCAGGATGGCCGGCAGATAAAAACCCAATGCCTGGCGCGGCGGGGCGTTGATGGAGCGGTCGATATCGAAGGCCTCGCCGATGGCCCACGCGCTGCTGGCGGTGACGACGATGGACGCGATGAGGCCGGCTTCCATCAGCCCCAGGGCAAACAAGGCCATCATGCCCTCGCCCAGTTCGGCGCGCAGGGCCGCCAGCACCGTGCCCGCATCCAGACCCTGCGCGTCGGGCACACCCTTGAGCGTCTTGGCGGCCAGGACGATCACGGCCATGGCCACCAGCACCATGCCGATCACGCCTATTATGAGGTCGCGCCGCCCGGCCCGGATGTCGCCCGGCAAGAGCCCCTTGTCGACGATGCAGGATTGTTGGAAGAACAACTGCCAGGGCGCGATGGTGGTGCCGATGTTGGCCGAGATCAGAATCAGGAAGGTCAGCGACAGCAAGCCGCCCGGCACCGCCCAGCCCTGCCCGACGAAAGCCCGCGCCACGGCGTGCCAGTCCGGATGGGAGAGCATGGCCAGAGGCACGAAGATCAGGTTGAATACGGCGATGAACAAGGAAATGCGCTCCCAAGTCCAATAGCGCAGGAATACCAGCACATAGGCCACGAAGGCCAGCGACACCGGCACGGTCAGCCAGGGCGACAGGCCCAGCGCCTGCCCGCCCAGGCGGATGCCGATGAATTCGGTCATGAGGGTGAGCACGTTGGCGACCACCAGGTCGATCAGGGAGAACCAGCCCCAGAAGGCGCCGTAGCGCTTCCAGATCAGTTCGGCGTGGCCGCGCCGGGTGACAGCGCCCAGGCGCACGGTCATTTCCTGCACCACATAGGCCACGACACCCAGCACGATCATCAGGGGCAGAAAGAGGCCCAGCCCGTAGGTCGCCCCGGTTTGCGCATAGGTGATGATGCCGCCGGCGTCGTTGTCGCCCAGCATGACCAGCACGCCGGGGCCGATCAGCGCGAGCCCCAGGGCCAGCCGGCCGCGCCAGTCGCGCGCGCCGCGGCGCAGCGCGTCCAGGTGCAGGCGGTCGCGCAGGCGGTGCTCGATGCCCTCCGGCAGCGGCGGGCATTCCGGACACAGACGGGCATCCAGGGTGCGGGCTTCGGTGTTCATGGGCGGCCTCCTCGCCTGACATCGTCGCGGTCGGCCGGGCCGCCCATCGGGGCGAGGCCGACAGACACCAGCCGCACGTCGGCATAGGTGGAACGCATAGCGCCGCCGGCAGGCGCGATGACCGGGGGGCGCGCTGCCGCACGCCGTCGCAAGAGCCAAATCCGGCCCACAAGCTTATTGAATGCAAACATGCCGCCTCCTCTCGTGCGAGAGATTCAACACCGCACATGCACGGCGCTCGCCGCGCATGGCGATCGAATGACTAAGAGTGAGGAGGTGCGGACCGGGAGGGTCCGGGCACCGCCGCCAGCCTGAGGGTTGGCGGCAGCGACGATGGGAGCTGCTGTCAGGGGCCTTCAGGCGTTACCGCATAAACGACAACAGTTACTACCCATGGTTGATGAGGGCCAGGCCCAAGTCGAGAGGAGCCGAATTATATAAGGCGGATTCTGGAAATCAAGCAGTTCCGGCACGCATGGCCCCATTGATGCGGATGCGTTTGCAACACCCGCGCGCCGACGGCCTCACCCCGCGCAGCAGGACAGCTGCTTCACGTCCTTGCTGAAGGTCTGTGCCGCGAGCTTCAGGCCCTCGACCATGGTCAGATAGGGGAACAGCTGGTCGGCCAGTTCCGGCGCCGTCATCTTGGCCCGGATGGCAAGCGCCGCCGCCTGGATCAATTCCCCCGCATCCGGTGCGACTGCCTGCACGCCGATGAGCCGCAGTCTGCCGGCCTCGACGACCAGCTTGATGAAACCGCGCGTGTCGAAGTTGGCCAACGCCCTGGGTACGTTGTCCAGGGTGAGGGTGCGGCTGTCGACCTCCATGCCCCTGCGGCGCGCCTCTGCCTCGCTCAGGCCCACCGTAGCCACCTGCGGATCGGTGAACACCACCGCCGGCAGGGCGGTGAGATCCAAGGCCGCCTCGCCGCCGGTCATGTTGACGGCAGCGCGCGTGCCGGCCGCCGCCGCCACGTAGACGAATTGCGGTTGGTCCGTGCAATCGCCGGCGGCGTAGATGTCCGGACTGCTGGTGCGCATGCCGTCGTCGACCACGACGGCCCCCCGAGCATTGACGGCGACGCCGGCGGCGTCGAGCGCCAGACTGCGCGCGTTGGGTGCGCGGCCGGCGGCGACCAGCAGCCGATCGGCGCGCAGCTCGCCGTGCGCGGTGGTCAGCAAGAATTCTTCGCCCTCATACGAGATCCGGCCCGCTTCCGTGCGTTCCAGCACCTCGATGCCTTCGGCGCGAAAGGCTGCCGTGAGCGCTGCGCCGACGGCCGGGTCTTCCCGGTCGAGCAGCGTGCCGCGCGCCAGTATCGTGACCTGGCTGCCGAGCCGGGCAAAAGCCTGGGCCAGTTCGGCGGCCACCACCGACGCGCCGATCACCGCCAGGCGCCGGGGAATCGCATCGCTGGCCAGCGCCTCGGTCGACGTCCAGTAGGGCGTGCCATCGAGGCCGGGAATCGGCGGCACGGCCGCGCTCGCACCGGTGGCAATAAGGCAGCGGTCGAAAGACACCGTGCGCTCGCCGCCCTCGTTCAGCCGCACCGCAAGGCTGCGGCCATCCTTGAAGCGGGCTTCGCCGTGCAGCACCGTAATGGCCGGATTGCCGTCCACGATGCTTTCGTACTTGGCACGGCGCAGTTCCTCGACCCGCCCCTGCTGCTGCGCCAGCAAGCGCTCGCGCAGAACCGTTACCGGCGCGGGCGGCAGCCCGGCGTCGAACGGACTTTCCCGCCGCAAATGGGCGATGTGGGCGGCGCGGATCATGATCTTCGACGGCACGCAGCCGATGTTGACGCAGGTGCCGCCGAGAGTGCCGCGCTCGATGAGCGTCACCCGGGCGCCGCGCTCGACGGCTTTCAGCGCCGCCGCCATGGCGGCTCCTCCGCTGCCGATGATGGCGATGTGCAGCCCGGCGCTGGCGGCCTTGTCGCCGCCGCCCATCCACTCCCGCACGCGCTCGAACAGCCCGCCCTTTGCCGGCGCGTCGGCCAGCGCCGCGCCATATCCCGCCTGGGTGACGGCGGCAATGAGGGCCTCGGGCGCCGTGCCAGCATCGACGGCGACTTGGGCGTTGCCCTGGGCATAGGAGACCTCCGCCGATCGCACGCCGGGCACGTTCTCCAGGGCTTTCTTGACATGCGCCGCGCACGCCTCGCAGGTCATGCCGGTGATCTTCAACTGTGTCATGACGTTTCCCCGTTCACCGGGCCTGGGCTGGCCTCATTGCTCGACGCTGGACGGATAGCCCGCGTCCGTCGTGGCCTTGATCAGCGCCTGGGTATTGGTTTTTGCATTGTCGAAGGTCACCACGGCGTCTTTTTTTGCCAGGCTGACATCGATCTTCTCGACGCCGGGGACTTTGGATAGGGCGTCCTTGACCGTGATCGGGCAAACTGAACAGGTCATGCTTGGCACGGCCAGAGTGATGGTCTGCTCGGCGGCCCAGACCGGACCGGCGACGGCGGCAGTGATGGCGACGGAAAGGAGGAGCTTTTTCATGGGGGTTCCTTTCAATAGAACAAGGGCGCAACATAAGGGAAAGACAGGGCCACGACGATCAGCGCGGCGACGATCCAGAACAGCATCTTGTAGGTCCGGTTGACGCGGGGCACGGCGCACACTTCGCCGGACTTGCAGGCCGATGCCGGCCTGAACACGCGGCGGTAGGCAAAGAACAGGGCAAGCAGGGCGGCCCCGATGAAGTAGGGCCGGTAGGGTTCCAGCCGGGTCAGGTTGCCGATCCACGCACCGCTGACGCCCAGCGACAGCAGGATCAGCGGCCCCAGGCAACAGCTGGAAGCGAGGATGGCGGCCAGCCCCCCGGCGAAAAGGGCGCCTTTGGCGTGCGATTGCGGCATGCGGTTTCCTTTCCATCCCGTGCTTGGTACAGTCACTGTAATCCCGTAGCTCTGTACGGAGTCAAGCACAATGGCGAACCCATCAGAGCAGCTCACCATCGGCGCCTTCGCCAAGGCCGCCGGGGTCAATGTCGAGACCATACGGTTCTACCAGCGCCGCGGCCTGTTGGCGGAACCGGAGCGGCCCCTGGGCGGCATCCGCCGCTACGGCGAGGCCGACGTGGCGCGGCTGAGATTCGTGAAATCGGCCCAGCGCCTGGGCTTCAGCCTGGACGAAATCATCGAGCTGCTGAAGTTGGAAGACGGCACCCATTGCCGGGAAGCCGCCGCACTCGCCGCCCTGCGCCTGGCCGATGTCCGCGCCCGGCAGGCCAACCTCAGACGCATGGAGCGGGTGCTGTCCCGCCTGGTGCGCGAATGCGGCAGCCGCGGCGGCCGGGTGTCATGCCCGCTCATCGATGCCTTGCGGGAGGGGTGACCCTAACGGACATGGCGAATCGCCGCCCCAAATCATGAAACGCTCTTATCGCCCTGTCCGTTTCCCTCACCCCAGCCCTCTCCCAGAGGGCGAGGGGGACGCGGCAACGCTGCGCGTTGTTTCACGCTAAATTGAGTCGCGTCGCGGCGGCGCTGGGAATCGACGGAACGATCTTCTGGTCGTCGGCCAGAAGATGCCGGTCAGGCTGCCGTTGTCTCTACTTTGGGGTCTGGGCGGCTGCTCGCCCCGAGGCAGACTATTTCCCTGTCAACGTTCGGAAATCTCAATTTGGTAAAAGTCGGAACAAAGAAATCAGGGAGCCAAAACCTTGACACATCGAAACGCAGTCAGAAAAAACCGCCGCGGTACAACGGGCCGGGAGATTGCCCCGCCAAATGACCGGGGTGCCCCTCGACCTTAGCGACGCTGGAGTTCCGTAATGACCCTCATCAGGAGCGGAACGCTTTTCGTGTTCCTAGCATGCCTAGCAGTCCAGGCTTCGGCAATGCCGTCGTCTCTCACGGCGCTGTACGGCCCGGGCCTGTCCGCCGCTTCCCCAAACGTTCTTTGGACCTCGCCCGGCTACGACTTCAGCGTGACCCAATTCGGAGCGTCAAATGGCTATACCACGGCCTATTTCACCGTCGCTCAACACCAGGATCCATCACCGAATTTCATCGAGCCATCCGGCATGATCTGCGCCTGCATGTCTTCTGGATCTCCTCCCCCAGCACAGAGCTGGCTGGCCTTTTCGTTCCCTGAGCGGCCTCCCTTCCCATTACCTATCACCCCGAAACGCCATGGGCCGGATCTGTTGACGCGACCATTAATAATCAAGCCTATACAGGCCCCGCCCTGACGACTGTGGTAGTCGGGCAGATGGACACCGCAGAAGTCGGCGGACAACCTGCGCTGACCCACTTTGCCGCCGATTTCACGGTGCAGTTCGTGACCTCCTCTTTTGAGCAGACTGTCGATCCGGCAACGGGCGGCATCATTTTAGGACAGGTGCTCACGCCTATCCCCGGTGACTGGTATGCGGTCAGCCTTCGCTACCAGTCTGATGTGCCGGCCTTCGCCTTTCTTTCGCCGGTGCCGGAGCCAGGGGGCGGCATACTTACTGCCCTTGGCTTGGCCTTAGTGATGACTCGAATGCGGCGCAGGAAAAGCGCGCGCCTGAAATTTCTGCCGCAGCGGCTCACGTGATGCATCGTCTGGTCACAGAGACACTGCCACGCTTGGCTGCTATCTCACGAAACTCCGATGGCAGTCAGATACCACCGGCAAAGCCGGGGGCTTACCTCTTAATGAGTCATGGAGGCAATGCGGCCGCTATCGGTTTGGGCCCAAGCACCCAACCCAGACACCGCAAAAGATGCGGCATCGGGCCGGGTTTCGAAGAAAGAGCGGCTCAGCCCTTAGTAGGCATTTCATAAATACAAACACGTATATGCTTGATAGCGCCGGCCTCGTATGGCATAGTGCTGCGAACCTTCGAGGGAGGGTTCGCACATGCCCAGAAAAAGCCCATTTCGCACGGTAGTGGACAGCGCACGGTATCTGCTGACGCTGATGCGCTACATCGAACTCAATCCGGTGCGCGCGGGCCTGGCGGCGCACCCCAGAGGCTATCCTTGGTCGAGCTACGCGTTCAACACGCTCGGCGAAACCGGCCCGAACTCGGACTGGCTCACGCCCCATGGCGAATACCTGAGCCTGGGGCGCAGCCTCGCCGACCGGCAAAGCGCATATCGCCAGTTGTTCAAGGTGGCCATCCCCAGCATCGAGCTCAAGGAAATCCGCGAATGCGTCCACAAAGGCTGGGCGCTGGGGGACACTCGATTCAGGGCGCAAATCGAAGGATTGGCGCAGCGCAGAGCCGCGTCCATGGGCGTGGGAAGGCCCAGAAAGCAGGAAAATCGTGTCTGACCCCATTTTTTCTCCGGCCGACAAGGCCCGCATCCTGTCCGAAGCGTTGCCTTACATCCAGCGCTTTTACGACAAGACCATCGTGGTCAAGTATGGCGGCAACGCAATGACGGAGCAGGCGCTGAAGGAGGATTTCGCGCGCGACGTAGTGCTGCTCAAGCTCGTGGGCATGAATCCCGTCGTAGTCCACGGCGGCGGGCCGCAGATCGGCGAGTTGCTCAAGCGCATCGGCAAGCAAAGCGATTTCATCCAGGGCATGCGCGTCACCGACGAGGAAACCCTGGATGTCGTGGAAATGGTGCTGGGCGGATTGGTCAACCAGGAAATCGTCACGCTCATCAATCTCATGGGCGGCAAAGCCGTCGGGCTGACCGGCAAGGACGGCAACTTCATCCATGCGCGCAAGAAGCTCGTCCCGAGCAAGGAGAAGGCCGAGGAAATGCTCGACATCGGCCAGGTCGGCGAGGTGGTGGGCATCGACCCGGAGCTGATCCACCTTTTGGACAGCCGGGACTTCATCCCGGTCATCGCGCCGCTGGGCGTGGGCCGCGAGGGCGAGGCCTACAACATCAACGCCGACACCGCGGCCGGAAAAATCGCCGAGGCGCTGGGCGCCGAAAAATTCATCCTCATGACCAACACCCCCGGCGTGCTCGATCAGGCCGGCAAGCTGCTCACCGGCCTGAGCGCGGAAATCGTCAAGGGCCTGATCGACGACGGCACCATCTCCGGCGGCATGCTGCCCAAGGTGGACTGCGCCCTCTGTGCCGTGCGCAACGGCGTGAAGACGGCGCACATCATCGACGGGCGCGTGCCCCATGCGCTGCTGCTCGAAGTGCTGACCCAGGACGGCGTAGGCACGCTCATCAAGCGCAGTTGAGGCAAGGGCGGCTCAGTGCTGCGCGGGCCGGCTGCCCCCGGCCTGCGCCTGGATGATGGACACCAGCAGGGCTTCCAGGTCGCGGGCGTTCACCCGCAGTCGGCCAAACGGATTGCTGTCGCTCAAAGGTTCCCAAAACTGCGCCGGATCGAAGTGGTGCACCTGCACGGCGGGATGAAGAAAGTATTCCACGAGCTGCATTTCCAGGGCGCTCATCGATATTCCTCAGGGGGGTTGAGTTTTTTTTCTAGACAAGTTTTTGCGCGGGACAAACAGCGCTTGCTTATTTACCCATGGTTAAGCGTACCGGCTTCGGCTTAAGGATTTTTCCACGCTGCCCAGCACGATCCACACGAGGACAGGCCTGAGGCGGGCGCTAAAATTGGCAAATCTTTTTCTGGACGAGAAGCATGCGCTACTGGCTGATGAAATCCGAACCTTCCGACGTCGGCATCGACGACCTTGCCGCCATGCCCGGGCAGACGGTGGCCTGGTACGGCGTGCGCAACTACCAGGCGCGCAATTTCATGCGCGACCAGATGCGCGTGGGCGATCCGGTGCTGTTCTACCATTCCAGCTGCGCCGAACCCGGAATCGCCGGGCTGGCCGAAGTGAGCCGGCTCGCCTATCCCGACGAGACCCAGTTCGATCCGGCCGACAAATACTTCGACCCCAAGGCCACGCGGGAATCGCCGCGCTGGCTCAATGTCGACGTCAGGCTGGTGAAGAAAACCCGCCTCATGGGCATCAAGGAATTGCGCAGCCACCCTGAACTGGCGCACATGCGCGTCCTGCAGAGGGGCAACCGCCTGTCCATCACCCCGGTCGATCCGGCCGAATATGCGTTCATTCTGAGCAGACTATAGAGGAGCGATCATGATTTTCCGGGAACTGCTCGCTTATGTGGGCGCGCACAGCAAACATGACTTCCTGGATGGCGACGTGACGGATACCCTGACGAAAACCCGCGCCGGCACCCACCGCAATCCCTTGGCCGGGCAGATCCTCGGTGCCCTGGACGAAAAGCTGGGTCGCGACGGGCTGGACGCTCCGGTGGAACGTGCTTCCGCCATCAACGCGCTGGGGCCGCTGCGCCTGGCCTTCATGCGCGACGACGCGCCGGTGGAGGGTTTTCGCCTGATCGAAGAAATCGTTTATCTCATCGACGGCGCCTTCAACGACGAAGCCCAACGGGCAGGCCCTTCCTGAGCGCCCGATTTTTCCGGCGCGCCCCGAATCTCCGACGAATCGACTATGCCGCAGCGGACGGCGAACCTGTCAGCCGGCTCAAGGCTTCACGGTATTTCTGCGCGGTTTTTTCCACCACTTCGGGCGGCACGGCGGGCGCCGGAGGACGCTTGTTCCAGCCGCTCGCGGTGAGCCAGTCGCGCACGTACTGCTTGTCGAAGCTGGGCGGGTTTTCTCCCACGCGGTACAGATCGGCGGGCCAGAAGCGGCTCGAATCGGGGGTCAGTACCTCGTCTATCAGGTACAGCCGCCCGGCCGCATCGACGCCGAATTCGAATTTGGTGTCGGCGATGATGATGCCGCGCGTGAGCGCGTATGCGGCGGCCCGGCGATAAAGCTCCAGCGCCGCGTCCCTGACCTGCGACGCCAGTTCCGCTCCCAGCAACTCGACGGTACGCGCATAGTCGATGTTTTCGTCGTGCGCGCCCGCCGCCGCCTTGGTCGATGGCGTGTAGAGCGGCTGCGGCAGGCGCGCGGCAAGTTGCAGGCCGGCGGGCAGCGCCTGGCCGCACACGGCGCCGCTGGCCTGGTAGTCCTGCCAGCCCGAGCCCACGAGATAGCCGCGCACGATGGCCTCGACCGGCAGCGGCCGGAGGCTTTTCACCACCACCGCGCGGCCCGCCACCTGGTCGCGCTCGTCGTCGCGCACGACGAGCTCCGGACTGTCGGCCAGCAGGTGGTTGGGCAGCACGGCTGCGAGCTTGCCGAACCAGAAGCGCGAGATTTCCGTCAGCATGCGGCCCTTGCCCGGTATGGGCGTGGGCAGCACCACGTCGAAGGCCGAGAGGCGGTCGGTCGCCACCAGCAGCAGGCGCTCGTCGTCCACCCGGTAGATGTCGCGCACCTTGCCGCGCGCGATGAGGGGCAAAGAGGCGATATGGCTTTCCATCAGGGCGGCAGTCATGGGGCTGGGCATGGCGCGGGTCGAGGGCTGCATTATACTTTGGGCTCCCTGTCGATCCGAAGCCGGCGCGGCCAAACTCCGCCGCACGCGAGCCCCGGCATCCCGCGCTCCGGTTCGATGCTTAGCGCACTACGTCAACCCGCCTGCATGGACATACAGCCCCCGCCCGCCCCGCCCAGCATCTCCTGCGTGGTCCCCGCCTACAACGAGGCGGAGAACCTGCCCACCCTGCTGGAACAGCTCAAGGACACCCTCTCGGGCCTGACCGACGCCTGGGAAATCATCCTGGTGGACGACGGCAGCCGCGACTGCACGCGCGAGGCCCTGCTGCCCTGGCGCCAGATGCCGGGACTGGTGGTGCTGCACCTGTCGCGCAATTTCGGCAAGGAGGCGGCCCTGAGCGCCGGCCTCGACGCCGCGCGCGGCGACGTCACCTTTCTGCTCGACGCCGACCTCCAGCATCCCGTGGAGCTGCTGCCGCCCATGCTGGAGGCGTGGCGCGGCGGGGCGGAAATGGTTTATCTGGTGCGCGAGAACCGCAGCGACGAGGGCTTGCTCAAGCGCATCGGCACGCGCTGGCTGTACCGCCTGATGAACTGGAGCTCGCCGGTGTACATCCCGCCCGATGCGGGGGATTTCCGCCTGCTGGATCGCAAGGTGGTGCTGGCGCTGCGCGAATTGACCGAGCGCAACCGCTTCATGAAAGGCCTGTACGCTTGGGTGGGCTTCCGCACCCAGGCGCTGCCCTACACGCCGGCGCCCCGCCTGGCGGGAGAAACCCAGTTCTCCTTCCGCCGCCTGGCGGGGCTCGCGCTCACCGGCCTGACCTCGTTCTCCACCCTGCCGCTGCGCTTCTGGAGCGCGCTGGGCTTCATCCTGGCGGCCCTGGCCCTGGGCTACGGGGTGTGGATCATCATCGACCACTTCATCAACGAAAACACCGTACCCGGCTGGGCCACCCTGGTCGTCGGCCTCATGTTCTTCAGCGGCGTGCAGCTGATTTCCGTGGGCATACTGGGCGAATACCTCGGCCGCGTGTACGAGGAAGTGAAGCAGCGGCCGCGTTACATCGTGGGCGAAAAGTTCGACAACAGCCCCTTGCGCCAGCGCGATCTGTCCAGCCGGCAGGAAAGGCCATGAAAAGACTCGCGGCCTTCGGCGCGGTGGGGCTGACGGCGGCGGGCGTGCACTATCTGGTGGTCTGGCTGCTGGTGTCGCACTACGCCGTCGCGCCGCTCGCCGCCAACGTCGGCGGCTTCCTGGTCGCGTTCTGGACGAGCTTCTTCGGCCATCGCCACTTGAGCTTTGCACACGCGCGGCCGGCACCCGTGCGGCAGTCGCTGCCGCGCTTCGCCGCCGTCGCCCTGACAGGCTTCGCGGTCAACGAAAGCTTATACGCCTGGCTGCTGGCCTACACGCCCCTGCCCTACACCTGGGCGCTGGTCCTGGTGCTGGGCACCGTGGCCGTCGCCACATATCTGCTGAGCCGCTTTTGGGCCTTTCTGCCCGCCTAGTCGGTACACGCCCACGCCATACTGGTGCGCCACCTCGGGGCTGGCGGCCACCAAGGGATATTGCGATTTCGCCCAGTCGGGCATGAAGGCCCAGGTCACGGCGGCGCTGCAGACGTAGCGCTTGATGCGGTCGGGCGTCACCAGGATCTCGCGCTTGGCCGCGGGATCGAAGCTCGCCGAGGTGTACAGTTCGGTGGTCCAGCTGTCGCCGGCGCTGTACTTCGGATTGTTCCATTGCCCCATGACGCGGATGGGCCGGGCGCGGTGCAGGTAGAAGGGCACGCTGTAGTAATAGCTTTCGATGAACATGACCTCGTCGCCGGGCTTCATCTGCGCGCGCACGGTGTCGCTCAGTTCGACCAGCGACTTGCGGTCCTCGACGGTGGTGACGATCACCGCGGCGATGCCCAGCGCCGCGCCGCCCCAGGCGCAGGCCCAGGCCGCGCGGCGCCACTTCGGAATCTCCCAGTGGCGGTCCAGCCAATGACCGGCCAGGAGCGCGAAGGCGGGCACCACAGGCAGGATGTAGCCGATGAGCTTGGAATGAGGGATGGAGAAGAACAGCAAAATGGCCCCTATCCACACCCAGGCCAAGCGCGTGAGCGGGTGCCCGGTGAGCCCTTGGCGTTTGGCCCGCACGGTCAGATAAGTCAGCAGCAAAGACCAGGGTAGCAGCCCCAGGAACAGGATCGCGGGATAGAAATAAAACGGCTGCGGATTGTTGAAGCCGGTGGTGACATAGCGGTCGAACTGCTGGTAGATGAAGGTGTAATAGAGGAAACCGGGAAACTTGACCTCCATGAGCACGAACCAGGGCACGGCGATGAGCAGGAAGAGCACGATGCCGGGCAGCGAGATCAGCCGGTAGAGGTGGCTCCAGCGCCGCTCCAGCATCAGCCACAGCAGCATCACCAGGCCCGGCAGGGCGAGCCCGATCAAGCCCTTGGTGAGCACTCCCAGGGCGCTCGCCACATAGGCAAGCGGCAGCACGGCGCCCGCCGGCTGCCCCCGTTGCATGCGTTCGCTAGCGCTGGCAAGCAGCAGTATGGTCACCGCGATGAGCGCGCCGACCAGCGCGTCCATGCTGGCGTATTGCGCGGCGCCGAAGAACAGCGGCATGGTGGCGAGCACGAAAAGCGCCAGCGCCGCCGCGCGCCGGCCGATCCAGCGATCCATGAACCAGAACAGCACTGCGGCCGCGGTGAATGCGCCCAGCACCGAGGCCATGCGCGCCGCCCAGGCATGGTAGCCGAAGAGCTTGAGCGACGCTGCGGTGATCCAGTAGAACAGCGGCGGCTTGTGGAAGAAGGGCAGGCCGTCCAGGCGCGGCGTGCTCCAGTCATGCAGGCGCAGCATGTCGTAGGCGATGCCGACGTAGCGGCCCTCGTCCGGGGGCAGCAGCGGCCGCACCCAGATGGTGGCCAGCAGCCAGAAGGCGAGCCAGAAAAAAATACGTGCGGGGCGGTATTGTTGCTGCTGCATAATGTTTGATTCGAGTTCCTGTTGTCGCCGCTGTCGTTCGCGCATACGCGCCATAAAAATCAAAGAACCATCCACTCACGCACTCTCGCCCCGACCATGCCAGAGACAGACCCGCCGCCCCGCGCCATCGTTCTGTGCGCGGACGATTACGCCTTATCCGAGGGCGTGGATCGCGCGATCCTGGAGCTGGCCGCCGCCGGACGCCTCACCGCGCTGGGCTGCCTCGTGCAATCGCCCCGCTGGCCGGCCGCGGCGCGCGCACTCGCCCCGTTGCGCGCAGACGTGGACATCGGGCTGCACTTCAACCTGACCGAGGCGCTGGGAAGCGCCTGGCGCCGCACCTTGCCCGAACTGCTTGCCGCCAGCCACTTGCGCCTGCTGCCGGTCGCGCGCATCCGCGCCAGCCTGGAAGCGCAGCTGGACGCTTTCGCCGGCGCCCTGCAGATGCCGCCCGACTATGTGGACGGCCACCGCCATGTGCACCAGCTGCCGCAAATCCGCGACGTCCTCCTGGACGTGCTGGAACGGCGCGGCTGGCGTCCCTGGCTGCGCGTGACCACGCCGCTGGTGGCCGCGGACCGCGCCGGCGCGCTCAAGGCGCGCGTCATCGCCGCGCTGGGCGCGCACCAGCTCGCCGCGCGCTGCCGCCGGGCCGGCTGGCCGCACAATCCCGCGTTCACCGGCATATACGGCTTCAACGCCGATGTTCCGGGCTATCTGGCACTGCTGCAGAATTGGTTCGCGCGCATGCCGGCCGACACGCTGTTCATGTGCCACCCCGGCAGCGATCCCGCGCGGCTTGCCGTGGACCCCATCGCCCCGGCGCGGTGCGTGGAATACGAGGTGCTGCGCAGCGCGGATTTTACCCGATTGCTCACGCAGCTGAAGCTCCATCCGGCACGCGGGCGCTCTCGCTACGGCCCGCCTCTTGCGCCGGGGGGGGAAACAGCACGCGCACTTTGAGTCCGCGCCGTCCGTCCGCGCTCGCCGCGGCCAGGCTGACCTTGGCGCCATGGGCATCCGCCACCGCCTTGACGATGGCCAGCCCCAGCCCGCTGCCGGCCTCCATCTGGCTGCGCCCGGCGCTGCCGCGATAAAAGCGGTCGAATACGCGCTCGCGCTCGGCGGCGGCGATGCCGGGACCGTCGTCGGACACCTCCAGCAGCGTGCCTGCCGCCTCATGTCCGACGCGCACGTCCACGCGCCCGCCCTCGGGGATGTAGCGCAGAGCGTTCTCCACCAGGTTGTTCAGCAGGATGCGCACCTTGTGGGGATCGCCCTGGATTTGCAAAGCCGCCTCCGGCGCGACCAAGCCCAGGTCGATGCCGCGGTGCTGCGCCTTGGCGCTGAAATCCTTCACCACGGAAGCGGCCAGCGCCGCCAGATCGAAGACGCTCTGCTCGCCGGGCGCCTGCTCCAGGCGGGAGAGATCGAGCAGTTGGCGGATGGCGCGCTGGGCGCGCTCGAATCCGGCCTTGAGGTCGGCCTGGGCGCGCGCGCGCGCGTCTTCGTCCTCGCTGCGCTCCAGCAGCTGCATCTGCAAGCCCAGGGCCGCCAGCGGCGTGCGCAATTCGTGCGCGGCGTCGGCGACGAAACGGCGCTGCGACTCCAGGGCCTCGCCCAATCTGGCCATGAGGCCGTTGATGGCTTCCACCATGGGCTGCACTTCCGCCGGCAGGCCGCTCTGCGGAATGGGTGTGAGGGATCTGGGGCTGCGGTGGTGGATCTCCTGCGCGGCGCGGTCGAGCGGCGCCAGCCCGCGCTTGAGCGCGTATGCCTGCATCGCCCCGATGAGCGGGATCATGAGCAGGAAAGGCAGCACCAGGCGCCCGGCCGACTCGGCGGCGAGGCTCTCGCGCACCGTCACGCGCTGCGCCGCCTGCACCACGCCGCTCGCGGCGGCGAGGGTGTAGAGGCGCCATTGCTCGCCGTTGACTTCCACCGTGCTGTAGCCGGTGGTCGTGGAAAACGGCAGCTTCACGTCGGGGTCGCTGCCGAATTCGCGCACCCCCGCGGGACTGAACACTTGGGTGAAGAAATCGAACTCGGACGGCTTGCGCGCCGCGTAGCCGGGTTCTCCGAAATTGTCGAAGCGATGGTGCGCCAGCACCGCCAGGGCGACCTGGCGCAGCTGCTGGTCCAGCACCGAGCTCCACTCGGCCAGGGCGTTGAGGTAGGACGCCGTCACCAGCACCAAGGCGCCCAGCGCCAGCGCGCCCATGAGCCAGCGAGACAGATAGCGCCGCAGCGTCGTCATGGCTCTGGCGGGCGGCGGCGGGCGGGCGCGCCGATTATTCGGCCACCCAATAGCCCACGCCGCGGATGTTGCGGATCAAATCCGCGCCCAGCTTCTTGCGCAGGTGATGGAGATGGACTTCCACGGCGTTGCTGCCGATCTCGTCGCCGCTGCCGTAGATGGCCTCCTCCAGCGCCTTGCGCGAGAGCACGGCGCCGGGGCGGCGCATGAGAGCTTCGAGTATGGCCAGCTCCTTGCCCGACAAGTCCACCGCATCGCCTCTGTAGCTGACCGATTTTCGCATGGGGTCGAGAGTGAGGTCGCCGCACACCATGATCGGGTTGCCGCTGCCGGCGTGGCGGCGCAGCAGGGCGCGCACCCGGGCGATCAGCTCGTCGAGGTCGAAGGGCTTGACCACGTAGTCGTCGGCCCCCAGGTTGAGCCCGCCGACGCGGTCGTCGACGCCGTCGCGCGCCGTCACCACGATCACCGGCACCTGGTTCTCGGCAGCCCGCAGGCTCTTCAGCAATTCCAGGCCGTCGCGTCCGGGCAATCCCAGGTCCAGGACGACGACATGGTAGACCTGCTCGGCGAGGAGCGCCTCCGCCCGAATGCCGTCCTGCGCCCAATCCACCGCAAAACCGGCCTGCTTGAGGCCTTTTTGCATGGCCTCGCCTATCATGGGATCGTCTTCCACCAGCAATACGCGCATGATTTTCCCTTCCCGCCTAAGTCAATAAAAACGGCTGGCCTTGTACCACGCCAATCCGCGCCGTGCCGCCACCAGCGTGCTGCTGGCCAGCGGTATGGCCAGCAGCACTCCGAAAAATCCGAACAACTGCCCGAACGCCAAGAGGGAAAAAATCACTCCCACGGGATGCAGCCCCACGCGCTCCCCCACCAGCTTGGGCGTAATGCCGTAGGCCTCGATCATCTGCCCGGCGAGAAAGACCCCCCAGACCGGCAGCAAGCCGGTCCAGGAGCCGAATTGCGTCACCCCCATGAGGGTGGCAAGCGTGACCCCCAGGGCCGCGCCGAGATAAGGAACGAACACCAGCATCCCGGCCAGAATACCGATCGCCAGGGCAAACTGCAGCCCCGCCAGCGCCAGCCCGATGCTGTAATACGCAGCCATGATGAGCATGACCGCGAGCTGGCCGCGCAGGAATTCGCCCAGCACCCTGTCCAGTTCGCGGAAATAGCCCGCCACAGCCTCGTGCCAGGCGCGCGGCAGATTGGTTTCTATCCATGCGATCAAACGGTCCCAGTCCCTTAATAGATAGAACATGACCACGGGAACCAGTACCAAGTTCGCAAAAAACGCCAAAATCGCCAGGGAACCGTTGCCCAGGCTCGGCAGCCAGGCCTGCGCCGCCCCCGGCCCGACCTGGCTCAGTATCCCCTGGCGCAGGGCCTGGACGTTGAATTGCAGCTGCACCCCCAGATGCCGGTTCAGCCAGGGCAGGAAGACATCCTGAATCCAGGCCAGGACCTGCGGGGCCTGGGCGGCAAGCAGGCTGAATTCGTGGCTGAGCACGGGAACCAGCACCAGCAGCAGGGCCGCGATGAGCAGGGCGAGCGCCAGCATGACCAGGGCGCTGGCCGGGCCGCGCTGCAAGCCGAGGCGTTCCAGGCGATCCACCAGGGGATCGCAAAGATAGGCCAGGATCGCCGCCGCCACGAAGGGCGTGAGGATGGGCGCAAGCAGCCAGACGAGCCAACCCAGGGCGAAAATAACCGCCAGGGTCAGCATCAGGCTCAGGTATCCAGCGGGCATGGTCGGGTAAAATAATTATTTTAGCCTGCTATTTTCCCTCATGAACCCCTCCTACACCTACAAGGACGCCGGCGTGGACATCGACGCCGGGGATGCCCTGGTGGAGCGCATCAAGCCCCTGGCGAAGAAAACCCTGCGTCCCGAAGTGCTCACGGGCATCGGCGGATTCGGCGCACTGGTGGAGATTTCCAAAAAATATCAAGAACCTGTGCTGGTTTCCGGCACCGATGGCGTGGGCACCAAGCTCAAGCTCGCCTTCCGCATGCAGCGCCACGACAGCGTGGGCATCGATCTGGTGGCCATGAGCGTGAACGACATCCTGGTACAGGGCGCCGAACCCCTGTTTTTTCTCGATTATTTTGCCTGTGGCCGGCTCGATGTGGGCGTCGCCGCGGCCGTCATCGGCGGCATCGCGCGCGGCTGCGAGCTGTCCGGTTGCGCGCTCATCGGCGGCGAAACGGCGGAAATGCCGGATATGTACCCTGACGGCGAGTATGACCTGGCAGGCTTCGCCGTGGGCGTGGTGGAGAAATCCCGCATCATTACCGGACACTCCATCGTCCCCGGCGACGCCGTGCTGGGGCTGGCCTCCAGCGGCGCGCATTCCAACGGCTATTCCCTCATCCGCAAGCTGGTGGAGGTCAGCGGCGTCGACCTTGCCGGCGATTTCCACGGCCGCCCGTTCGGCGACGCGCTGCTGGAGCCCACGCGCATCTACGTCAAGGCCATGCTCGATCTCATGCAGCGCGTGCCGGTGAAGGGCATGGCGCATATCACCGGCGGCGGCCTGACGGGCAATATTCCGCGCATGCTGCCGCAAAACTGCGGCGTCGCGCTGCAGCGCGACAGCTGGCAGCGCCCCCCGCTGTTCGACTGGCTGCAGCAGACCGGCCGCATCGCCGAGGCGGAAATGCACCGCACCTTCAATTGCGGCATCGGCCTCGCCGTCGTCGTGGCCCAGGAACATGCCGCAGGCGCGCTCGCCGCGCTGGCGGCCGCCGGCGAGCGCGCCTGGCAGATCGGCTCGGTCACGCCCCGCAACGGCGAGCCCGTCGGCATCGCGTGATCCGCGCCGTCGTCCTCATCTCCGGGCGGGGCTCCAATCTGGCCGCCCTGCTGGCGGCTTCCCTGCCGGTGGAGTTCGCCGCCGTCATCAGCAACCGGCCCCAGGCCGAAGGCCTGGGGCACGCGCGCCGGTGCGGCATCCCGGCCATCGCCCTGGACCACCGCGACCATGCCGAGCGCGCCGCGTTCGACGCCGAGGTCATGCGCCATATCGACGCCTGTCGGCCCGACGTGGTGGTGCTGGCGGGCTACATGCGCATCCTGACGGAGGCCTTCGTGGACCATTACGCGGGTCGCCTGGTGAACATCC
This sequence comes from Pseudomonadota bacterium, assembly GCA_021802555.1. Lineage (GTDB taxonomy): Bacteria > Pseudomonadota > Gammaproteobacteria > Burkholderiales > Thiobacillaceae > JAJXXS01. The sequence continues at coordinate 37,991 of JAJZRU010000012.1, read as the reverse complement.
ACCCCTCCCTGCTGCCGTCCTTTCCAGGCCTGGACACCCACAGGCACGCGCTCGCCGAAGGCGTCAAGATCCATGGCTGCACGGTGCATTTCGTCACCGCTCAGGTGGATCACGGCCCCATCATCGCCCAGGCGGCGGTGCCGGTGCTGGCCGACGACACGGAAGCCACGCTCGCGCAGCGCGTGCTCGCGCAGGAGCACCGGCTCTATCCCATGGCGCTGCGCTGGCTCGCGGAAGGCCGCATCGAGATCGTCGAGGGCGTGGTGCGGCTGCGCGGGGCGGCGGCCAGCCAGGCGCTGTTCGCCCCGCAGCTGCCCGGACCTTGCGCCTGAACTACAGGACGTAGCGCGCCAGATCCTCGTGCCCGGCCAACTCGCCCAGGCGCTCGTCGACATAGGCGGCGTCGATGCGCATCTGCGCGGCGGCGCCCTCGCCTGCGGCGAAGGATATCTCTTCGAGCAGCCGCTCCATCACAGTGTGCAGACGGCGTGCACCGATGTTTTCGGTCTTTTCGTTGACCTGGAAAGCGATCGCCGCGAGCCGGGTGATGCCATCCATGGCGAACTCCAGGCGCACGCCTTCGGTCGCCAGCAAGGCTTCATATTGGCGCGTGAGGCAGGCGTCCGTGTTGGTGAGGATTTTTTCGAAATCCTCCACCGAGAGCGAGCCCAGCTCGACTCTGATGGGAAAGCGCCCCTGCAGCTCGGGAATGAGATCCGAGGGCTTGGAGAGGTGGAACGCGCCGCTGGCGATGAACAGGATGTGATCCGTCTTGACCATGCCGTACTTGGTCGTGACCGTGGTGCCTTCCACCAGGGGCAGCAGATCGCGCTGCACGCCCTGGCGCGACACGTCCACGCCCTGGGCATCGGTGCGCGTGGCGATCTTGTCGATCTCATCGAGAAACACGATGCCGTTCTGCTCCACGGCCGTGAGGGCCGCCTGGCGGATGTCGTCCTCGTTCACCAGGCGCGCGGCCTCCTCTTCGACCAGCAGGCGCATGGCCTCGCCTATCCTGAGCTTGCGCGTCTTGCGGCGCCCGGCCTGCATGTTCTGGAACATGCCCTGGATCTGGCTGGTGAGGTCCTCCATGCCGGGCGGCGCGAATATTTCCATGTGCGGCGAGGCGATGGCGACGTCGATTTCCACCTCTTTGTCGTTCAACTGCCCCTCGCGCAGCATCTTGCGGAAACGTTGGCGCGTCGTCGTGTCCTCGGCGCGCTCGCCTTCGGCGCCGAAGCCCGCGCCGCGCGCGGGCGGCAGGAGCGCGTCGAGGATGCGCTCCTCGGCCGCCTCTTCGGCGCGAAAGCGCACTTTCGCCATTTCCCGTTCGCGCATGTCCTTGAGCGCGCTCTCCATCAGATCGCGGACGATGGTGTCGACATCGCGCCCCACGTAGCCCACTTCGGTGAACTTGGTCGCCTCCACCTTGATGAAGGGCGCATCCGCCAGCCTGGCGAGGCGGCGCGCGATCTCGGTCTTGCCCACCCCGGTGGGGCCGATCATGAGGATGTTCTTGGGCGTGATTTCATGGCGCAGGGGCTCCGCCACCTGGGCGCGCCGCCAGCGGTTGCGCAGGGCCACGGCGACCGCCTTCTTGGCGGCAGCCTGGCCGACGATGTATTTGTCCAGCTCGTGGACAATTTCTTTCGGCGTCAGATTATTCATGGGAAGGTGGATTCAGGCAGGCCCGCGGGCCTAATCGAGCACTTCGATGACGTGTTGCTGATTGGTGTAGATGCAGATGTCGCCGGCGATGGCGAGCGATTTCTTGACGATGTCCGCCGGCGCCAGGGGGGTGTTCTCCAGCAGGGCGCGCGCCGCTGCTTGGGCATAGGCGCCGCCCGAGCCGATCGCCGCAATGCCGGCCTCGGGCTCGAGCACGTCGCCCGTGCCGGTGAGTATCAGCGTATGCTCCCGGTCCGCCACCGCCAGCATGGCTTCGAGGCGGCGCAGCATGCGGTCGGTGCGCCAGTCCTTGGCCAGCTCCACGGCGGCGCGCATGAGCTGGCCCTGGTGCTTTTCGAGCTTGGCCTCGAAGCGCTCGAACAGCGTGAAGGCATCGGCCGTGCCGCCGGCAAACCCCGCCAGGACGCGGTCCTGGTAGAGCCGGCGCACCTTGCGGGCGCTGCCCTTGATGACCACGCTGCCCAGGGTCACCTGGCCGTCGCCGCCCAGCGCCACGACGCTGCCGCGCCGCACCGCAAGTATGGTGGTTCCGTGAAACTGTTCCATGTTGGCTGCCCGGCGTTGAGAACTTTGGAAATGGGTTCGGGTCGGCTAAATTTCAAGAGGGCCCGGCAACGGCGCCCCGTCCCTTTACACTGCGGCGCGAAAAATGAAACTGTTCGAACTGGTCACCCGCTGGGTATTCGGGGTCATGCTGGTATTCCTGACCCTGGGCATCGTCATCGGCACGCTACGCCTGTTCCTCACTCTCGGCAATCTTTTCATATTCGGCGACATCACCGGCAATTACGTGAGCATCGTGAGCGACGTGCTCACGCTCTTTATCCTCATCGAGCTGTCGCGCTCGCTCGCCGACTACTTCACGGCGCACCGCCTGCGCCTCACCTTCATCGTCGATGCGACGCTGGTGTTCGTCATGCGCGACATCATGATCGGCCTGTTCGAGAACAAGATAGCCAACGAAGATCTCTACGCCCTGGCCGCCATGCTGCTGTCGCTCACCGTGCTGCGCATCGGCTCGGTCGTGGTATTCCAGCGCGAGCGCCACATGCTGGAACAGCTGCAGCGCAAAAACGGCCCCGGCACGGGCGCATGACCGCGCCCTCAGGTGCGCGGCTTGGGCGAGAGGGTGGCGAGCTGGCCGATGCCCATGCTCAGGAACAGCTGCTGCACCAGGGTGTTCTGCCCGCGCAGCACGATGGTCTTACCCTGGCCCAGCACCTGCATGAGAAAGCCCATGAACTGCCCCACGCCGGCATACTCGATGCGCGGCACGGCGGACAGATCCAGCACCACTTGGGCGTGCTGGGCGGCGTACTGGCCGAGCCGGCTCCAGGCGTCGCTCTTGTCCCCCAGCACGCCTTCGAGGCGGCAGGCCTCCTCCTCGGCCTCGTCCGCGGCAGTGTCCACGGCGCGCGCCGCCACGGCATTGTCCCAGGAAGGCGGCGAAAGCTCGAAGCGCACCGCGTAATCCACTGCCAGATCCTCGAATTCCTTCTGCCGGCCCATCAGCTGCAGCAGCGCCAGCTGCATGAGCCAGTACGCCGCCGTGCCGGGATTGGCATTGAGTTTGCGCTTGAGCATATCGAGAAATTTCGCCACCCCCCCGACCTCCAGATGCTGGCCCAGGTGCCTGCTGTTGGCCAGCGCCGCAGCCGACAGGCGCGCGCCGCCCTCGTCGATGTCCGAAGTGCGGCTGAAGTCCACCCGCAGCGGCGCGCTCTTGCCGACATGGGCGAGATCGTCTTTCAGGCGGCCGGCGGCCAGCGCATCCAGCAACGGCGGCAAGTTCAGCACCTTGACAGGCGCCGCGGGCTGCGCCGCCTTGGCCGCCGCCCACATGGGAGGGGAGGTTTCGAAACGCATGGCAAAATTCACCGCCAGCTTCTCGAAGGCATCGCTTTTGCCCGTTACGCGGTAGAGATCGAAAAGCATGTACCAGGCGGTGCGGTCTTCCTTGTCCAGCGACGCCAGGAGGATTTTTTCGGTGTCCTCGATCTGGTTGCTGGCGTAAAGCAGGGCCGCCTGATCCAGGAGCGAGTGGCCGCCGCCCGCCTCTTCGACCACGATGCCGCCGCCCTGGGCAGGATTGTTGGGGCTTTCCAGTCCCTGGGTGGGGGATTCCGCCGGCGCGGCAGCAGGCGCCGGAGCCGCCGCCTTCGGCGGTTCCTTGTCCTTGCCTTTCTTGAAAAACGACAGCGCCAAAGCTCGAACCTCGCAAAAGCCCAATGTTACGGGCGGTTTTCCTTTTCAACAACCGGCGGCGGCGTCCCCTCGACTGCGTCGGCAAAGTCCGCCAGCAGCTGGGCGACGAACTCCGGCTCCAGATCCCGGACGATGAAGACAAAGCGGCTGCGCCGATCGTCGTCCGGCCAGGCCGCAAGCTTCGCCTGGGGATACAGCACGTGCTGCACCCCATGCAGCACGCTGGGAGCATCCTCGCCGACAACATTGACGACGGCCTTGAAGCGCAACAGATATTCCGAGCGGAAGGACACCAGCATGGCCAGTGCGGATTCCAGTCCCACCCGGCTTATCGGCGTATCCAGAGTGATACTGAAGGCCCGGATGCGGCCGTCGTGGCTTTCCGCGCCTGCATCGGCTTGCCGCACCCGGCCCAGGGCATTGCGCCGCACCGGCGCGTAGCGGCCGTGTCCGAGCCAGTTCCGCACGTCCGGCGTCTTCGCGGCTGGATCATACATCCCCAGACCAAAAATTTCCGATGCCTCCACCACCCCCTGTCGCGCCGGCACGATGGGCGCCGCCGGATTGAGCACGCGCAACCGGTCTTCCAGCACAGCACGCCCGGCAGCATCGGCCAGATCGGTCTTGGTGAGCAGCAGCTTGTCCGCCACGGCCACCTGGCGCAGCGCCTCGAAATAGCTGTCCAGCTGCTGCGTCCCCAGCACCGCATCCACCGTGGTCACCACGCCGTCGAGCTGGAAGCGGGCGCGCAACCATTTGTCGTGCAACAACACATCCAGGATGGGCGCGGGATCGGCAATACCCGTGGTTTCGATGACGGCCCGCTCGAAAGCCGGAACCTCGCCCTTCTGCCGGGCCATGTACAGGTTTTTCAGGCTCGGCGCGAGATTGCCGGATACCGTGCAGCAAATGCAGCCTCCGGCCAGAAGCGCCAGCGGCCCCTGCATTTTCTCCAGCAGCAGATGATCCAGGCCCACTTCCCCGAACTCGTTCATGAGCACGGCCGTGCGCGGCAGGGCGCGGATGAGATGGTTGAGGACGGTGGTCTTGCCGCTGCCGAGAAAGCCGCTGAGCAGCGTGACGGGGATTGCTTCCGAAGACGACATAAAGAAGAGGCGTTGCAAGCGGAGCTGCGAGCACCCATTGTAGCCCGCCGCCCCCGCGCGCAGGCAAGCCTCAGGAGGGCGCCGCCGCCCCCAGCACGCCCATGGCGCTTTGCAGGTAGTTCTGCAGCCCCAGCCGGTCTACCAGTTCGAGCTGGGTTTCCAGCCAGTCGATATGCTCCTCGGTGTCCCTGAGATTGCCGTCCAGTATCTGGCGGCTGACGTAGTCCTTGACTGATTCGCAATGCGCGATGGCCTCCTGGTACAGAGCGCGGCCTTTCAGTTCGAGCTTGAGATCGCCGGCCAGGCATTCGGGCACCGACTCGCCGATGAGCAGCTTGTCCAGATCCTGCAGATTGGGCAAGCCCTCCAAGAACAGGATGCGCTCGACGAGATGGTCGGCATGGCGCATTTCCTCTATGGATTCTTCGTATTCGTGCTTGCCCAGCTCGGACAGCCCCCAATTCTTGTAGATGCGGGCGTGAAGAAAATATTGGTTGATCGCCGTAAGTTCCAGCTTGAGCGCCTGGTTCAGATACTGGATGACTTTTTTATCGCCTTTCATGCGTGTCTCCTGGCAGGGGAAAAGGCCATGCGCGAGCGGCTTTGGCCATGCCGCTGCCGCCCGCGGATGCATGAGCCCTGCGCTGGATTATAGCCAGCGCCCTTGCGGATCAAGGGGCTCCGCTCAGGCCGCCAGCAGATTGCGGGTGCGATCTTCCCGCAAGGCGTCGCGCAGCACCTCACGCGCGCAGCGGGCGCACTTGCCGCATTGCGCCGCCACGCCCAGCTCCTGCCTCAGTGCCGCCAGCGAGCAATGCCCCGCGCTCACCGCCCGGCGGATTTCCTTGTCGCTTACCCCTTTGCAAAGACAGACGTACATGAGCCGGCCCGCGTGAAAAATTCCATGCAGCCAGTTTATACAAATAAGAATCATTGTCAACACCGTTTGCATATCCTACCGGAAAGGGCGGCCTCCTCCGTGCCGGCCAAACCCGCCCCGCTCAACCCGGGCCATCGTGCGCTTCCCCACCCTCCAGCCCCAGTTCCTGTATCTTGCGCGTCAGCGTATTGCGCCCCCAGCCCAGCAGGTGTGCCGCCTCGATGCGCCGGCCGCCGGTATGGCGCAAGGCTGCCTCGATGAGCGTGCGTTCGAACGCGGGCGACAGGTCTTCCAATATCGCGCTCTGCCCCTGGTTCAAGCGCATGTCCGCTTCGCGCTGCAAGGCGTCCAGCCAACTGCCGCCCGCAGGCGCGGCCGCCGCCTGCTCGCCCAGGATATCGGACGGCAGATCCGCCAGCTCCACGACTTGGCCGGGCGACATCACCGTGAGGTAGTGACAGACGTTTTCCAGCTGGCGCACGTTGCCGGTCCACGACAGGCCGACCAGCGCCTTGAGCGCGCCTTCGGACAGGCGCTTGGCCTCCACGCCGAGCTCGCGCGCGCTTTTCTGCATGAAATGGCGCGCCAGCATGGGGATGTCCTCGCGGCGCTCGCGCAGCGGCGCCAGGCGCAGGCGGATGACGTTCAGGCGATGGAACAGGTCTTCGCGGAAGCTGCCGTCCTGCACCTTTTTTTCCAGGTTCTGGTGCGTCGCCGCGATCACCCTGACGTTCACTTTGATGGGCGCATGGCCGCCGACGCGGTAGAACGTGCCGTCCGCCAGCACGCGCAGCAGCCGGGTTTGCAGTTCCGCCGGCATGTCGCCGATCTCGTCCAGGAACAAGGTGCCTCCGTCCGCCTGCTCGAAGCGCCCGCGCCGCTGGCTCTGGGCGCCGGTAAAGGCTCCGCGCTCATGGCCGAACAACTCCGATTCCAGCAGGTCGCGCGGAATCGCCGCAGTGTTCAGCGCAATGAAAGGCTTGCCGGCGCGGGGGCTGTGGCGGTGCAAGGCGCGCGCCACCAGCTCCTTGCCTGTGCCCGACTCGCCGGTGATGAGCACGGTGGTGTGCGACTGCGCCAACCGCCCGATGGCGCGAAAAACCTCCTGCATGGCCGGCGCCTGGCCCAGGATCTCGGGCGCCACCGCGACCTCCTGTTCTTCCTCCTCGCTCAGCTGGGTGTGCGCAAGCGCCCGGTGCACCAGTTCCACGGCCTGGTCGACGTCGAAAGGCTTGGGCAGATACTCGAACGCCCCCCCCTGGAACGCCGACACCGCCGAATCCAGATCGGAAAACGCCGTCATGATGATGACCGGCAGCTTGGGCAGGCGCTCGCGCAGCACGTGCAGCAGCTCCAGGCCGGAGCGCCCGGGCATGCGGATGTCCGACATGACCACGCTTGGCGTCGCGCGTTCCAGGCGCGCCAGCGCCTCGTTGGCCGAACCGAAGGTTTCGCAATCGATGCCCTCGCGCGTGAGCGCCTTTTCCAGCACCCAGCGGATGGAGCGATCGTCATCCACTATCCAGACCAGTTGATTCATGCTTGCAGGGGAAGGTAGATGGAAAACACCGTATTGCCGGGCTCCGATTCGCATTCGATCATGCCGTAATTCTGCGCCACCAGGGTCTGCGCCAGCGGCAGGCCCAGGCCGCTGCCGCCTTCGCGGCCGGAAACCAGCGGGAAGAATATCTGCTCGCGGATGGCCTCGGGGATGCCCGGGCCGTCGTCGACGATGTCCACCCGCACGGCGAGCTTCAGGCGCCGGCTGCCCAGAAGCATCTGGCGCGCCACGCGCGTGCGGAAGATCACCCTGCCCTGGCCGTGCATGGCCTGCACGGCATTGCGCGCGATGTTCAATGCCGCCTGGATGAGCTGCTCCGCATCGGCCTCGATCTCCGGCAGGCTCAGGTCGTAGTCGCGCTGGATGACGATGCCCTCGGGCGTCTCGGCGAGCAGCAGGCTGCGCACGCGCTCCAGGACTTCATGGACGTTGACCGCCGAAAAATGCGGCTGGCGGCGCGGCGTGAGCAGGCGTTCCATGAGCGACTGCAGGCGGTCCGATTCCTTGATGATGACCTGGGTGTAATCCTTGAGGGATTCGCGCGGCAGCTCGCGCTCGAGCAGCTGCGCGGCGCCGCGGATGCCGCCGAGCGGGTTTTTGATTTCATGCGCCAGGTTGCGCAGCAGCTCGCGGCTGGCTTCCTGCTGCAGGCGTATCTGCTCATGGCGCGCGATGCGCAGTTGCGCGTCCACCGGCCGCATTTCGAGCACCCAGCCCTCCAGCACGCCCTCGACGTAGGACAGGGTGCAGCTTGCCCGCACCGGGGTATGGCCGGGCAGGGTGATTTCCATGTCGTGCTCGGTGACCGTCTCGCGGCTGCTGCGGGCATTGCCCAGGGCTGCCATGAGTTCCGGGCTGCGCTCGAACAGCAGCGCGCTGTTCTCGCCGACGAGCAGCGCCCCCGACACGCCCAGCAGGCTCTCGGCCGCAGCGTTGAGATAGTCCACCACGCCGGCCGGATCGATGATCAGCACGCCCGTCGCCAGGTTATCCAGGGCGGCGGATATGCGCGTGGGTGGAGAGGCGAGATTCATGATTTGACCTTAGCATCCCCCGATGCAAAGCAGTGATTGTGCCAGGTACGCCGCCGCACACCGCGAAGGCACGCGGACAAGAGGTGCGGGGTCGCGGCTCTTCAACGCACGAGGCTGATTTCCTGCTGGATGGCGCCGATATTTTGCTGATGCCTGTTTACGGCGTCCCGCAGCCGCTTCAAGCGCGCGAGGAACGAGGGACTGGTAGCCTGCTCGCCCGGCAAGGGATGCTGCGCCCGGGCCAGCGACGCGCGCGCCTGGGCGAGATCCTTGCGCTCGCGCGCCAGCTCGTCGTCGAGAATTCTCATGCGCAGGTCGTCGCGCTTGCGTTGAGCCGCCGGACTGATGCGCGGAAAATTGGCCGGGCCGTACCCCGCGGCGCGCTTGCGCACCTCTTTGGGGCGCGCGGCGTCGAGCGGCCCGGCCGGAAGATCGTAAACCTTGGCCGCCTTCTCGCCCTTGCGCGGCACGTCGGTGAACGTGACGTTGCCGTTGGCGTCCACGTACTTGTAGATTTCCGCGCGCGCCGGCAGCGGCGCAAGCGCGGACAATAGCAGCATCGCCAGAAGACGTTTCATCCTGAAAACCGCATTCGCACCACAGGGCGCAGAGGCATGGGAGAAAAAACAAAGAGTTGCACCGCAACCGCCGACCGCCCGTTGGGCGGGGGACAAAGGGCCGGCAACTTGTTGGTCCCTTGTATTTCTCCGTGTCTCTGCGGTGAGGAAGTCGGGTTCATGAGGCGGCCTTTGCCCCATTCTACGGTTCCCGCAGGAATTTTTTTAGAGCCCGAAAAACATAAGGCGGCCATAACGGCCGCCCCTGCTGCGCACCGGCCGGCATGGCGCCGGCCCTCCCGAATCAGAGGGAGTAGTACATGGCGAATTCCACCGGGTGGGTAGTCATCCGGAAACGCGTCACTTCCTCCATCTTCAGTTCGATGTAGGCATCGAGCATGTCGTTGGAGAACACGCCGCCGCGGGTGAGGAACTCCCGATCCTTGTCCAGATGATCGAGTGCCATCTCCAGGCTGTGGCATACCTTGGGAATGGAGGCTTCCTCTTCGGGCGGCAGGTCGTACAGGTTCTTGTCGGCCGGATCGCCGGGGTGGATCTTGTTCTGGATGCCGTCCAGGCCGGCCATCATCATGGCGGAGAACGCCAGATAGGGGTTGGCGAGCGGATCGGGGAACCGCACCTCGATGCGGCGCGCCTTCTCGGACGCGGCAATGGGGATGCGGATCGAGGCGGAGCGGTTGCGGCTGGAGTAGGCCAGCATCACGGGCGCTTCGAAACCGGGCACCAGGCGCTTGTAGGAGTTGGTGCCGGGGTTGGTGATGGCGTTGAGGGCCTTGGCATGCTTGATGATGCCGCCGATGTAGTGCAGGCAGGTCTCGGACAGGCCGGCATAGCCGTTGCCGGCGAACAAATTCTTGCCGTCCTTCCACAACGACTGGTGGCAGTGCATGCCGGAGCCGTTGTCGCCGACGATGGGCTTGGGCATGAAGGTGGCGGTCTTGCCGTAGGCGTGGGCCACGTTGTGCACCACGTATTTCAGCACCTGGGTCCAGTCCGCGCGCCGCGTCAGGGTGTTGAAGAGCGTGCCGATTTCGCATTGGCCGGCCGTGGCCACCTCGTGGTGGAACACTTCCACCGGCACGCCGATCTCTTCCAGGGCCAGCACCATGGCGGCGCGGATGTCCTGTAGGGAATCGACCGGGGGCACGGGGAAATAGCCGCCCTTGATGCCGGGGCGATGACCCATGTTGCCGCCTTCGAATTTCTCGGCGGAAGACCATGCGGCTTCCTCCGACTCGATCTTGACGGACGACCCCGACATGTCGTCGTGCCAAGTCACGGAGTCGAAAACGAAGAACTCCGGCTCGGGGCCGAAGTACGCAGCGTCGGCAATGCCCGTGGATCTGAGATAAGCCTCCGCGCGCTTGGCCACGGAGCGGGGATCGCGGTCGTAGCCCTTGCCGTCCGAGGGCTCGATCACGTCACAGGTGAGCACCACCGTGGATTCGTCAAAGAAGGGGTCGACGAAGGCGGTGACCGGATCGGCCTTGAGCAGCATGTCGGACGCCTGAATGCCTTTCCATCCGGCGATCGACGAACCGTCGAAAGGGTGGCCGTTCTCGAACCAGGGCGCATCGACGATGCGCGACGGGATGGTCACATGCTGTTCCTTGCCGCGGGTGTCAGTAAAACGCAGGTCAACGAATTTGGCTTCGCTGTCCTTGATCATTTTCAAAACGTCGGCCACCGCCATGGTGCAATCTCCAATCTAAAGATAAACAGAGTTAGTGAAAAGCGGGCATCACGCTAAAGCGCTTTGGGCGTAAAGCAGAAAACATACCATCCATAAAACACAAGCCCGCACATTGTGCCACAAGCGCCCCTTCGCCGCAGGTATCGGAACATGCTTCGCTCCGGTGCATCAATTTCCGCAATGGCACCATGATGGTGCATTACGCCGCACCCCTCGGTGCGCAGCGCCTTCATGCCTTGGCGCCCTTGGTTTCGGCGCCATAGGTACGGCGGCGGAAGCGCTTTTCGCGGCGAATGCGGTTTTTCTCCCTTTCGCTGAGCGGCCGGGATTTTTTCTCCTCATAAGGATTGCGCCCTTCATGGAATTCTATGCGCAGAGGCGTCCCGGCAAGCTCGAAGGTCTCTCGAAAAGTGTTTTCCAGATAGCGCCGGTAGTCGCTCTGCACGTTGCCCAGGGCATTGCCGTGGATGACGATGACCGGAGGATTGCGCCCGCCCTGATGGGCATAGCGCAGCTTGGGGCGGAACAAACCGGTTTTGGGCGGCGCATGGCGCGCGGTCGCCGCCAGCAGGGCGCGCGTCAGGCGCGGCGTCGACAGCTTGGCAAACGCCGCCGCGTAGGCGGCATCAACGTCCTTGAGCAGGGGCGCAAGCCCCTGGCCTTTCAACGCCGAGATGTAATGGAAGCGCGCAAAGGAGAGAAACTGCAGCTTGCGCGCCAGTTCGCGCTTGACGCTGTCGCGCCGATAGTCGTCCAGGCCGTCCCACTTGTTCACCGCCACCACCAGGGCGCGCCCGGTCTCCAGGACATGGCCCGCCAGATGGGCATCCTGCTCGGAGATTTCCCCCTGCGCGTCGAGCACCAGCACGCACACGTTGGCCTCGTCGATGGCCTGCAGGGTCTTGACCACGGAGAATTTTTCCACTGCCTCGAATATCTTGCCCCGGCGCCGCACCCCGGCGGTGTCGATGAGGGTATAGGCGCGGCCGTTGCGCTCGAAATCCACATGGATGGCATCGCGCGTGGTGCCCGGCTCGTCGAAGGCGATGACGCGCTCCTCCCCCAGCAGGCTGTTCACCAGGGTGGATTTGCCAACGTTGGGGCGCCCCACGATGGCGATCTTGGGGCGCGCCGCGGCCGTGTCCGCCTCCGGCTCCGGGGCCGGGAAAGGCGCCAAGGCTTCTTCCGCCAGGGCCCTGATTCCCTCGCCGTGCGCGGCCGAAATGGCTCGGGGCTCGCCCAGGCCGAGCTCGTGAAATTCGGCCGCCGCGAGCGCCGGATTCATCCCCTCGGTCTTGTTGACGGCCAGCAGCACCGGGCAGTGCGCGCGCCGCAGGCGTTCCGCGATCACCCGGTCCTGCGGCGCCAGCCCCTGGCGGCCGTCCACCAGGAAGACCACCACATCGGCTTCGTCGATGGCCTGCTGCGTCTGGCGCGCCATCTCGTGCAGGATGCCCTCCTTCGCCACCGGCTCCAGGCCCCCGGTATCCACCACCAGATAGGCCTTATCGCCCGTGCGCCCGCGGCCGTAATGGCGATCCCGGGTCAATCCGGGCATATCGTGCACCAGTGCGGCGCGGCTTTGCGTTAGGCGATTGAACAGCGTGGACTTGCCAACATTGGGGCGGCCCACCAGGACCAGGGTTGGCAGCATGTCACTTCAGGCGGAAGGCCGTAACCTCGCCCTTGGCGGTTTCCACCGCAATGCCCGGGCCGATGTCGAAAGGCCGGCCGATGACGGCGCCGCCGGGCGCCTGCCGGCGCGCCAGAAAAGAGCCGTCCTGGGCGGAGAGGACGTGCACATACCCCTCGCTGTCGCCGACGATCACCGTAGCGGCATAGGCCAGCGGCGCGCTGACCCCGCGCCGCGCCAGGGCATCCTGCTTCCAGACGATGCGCCCGCTGTCGGCCGCATAAGCGGTGACGGCGTCGGAGGTATCGGTCACGTACACGTTGGCGCCGTCCATGGCGAGGCCGGTTTCGCTGGAAGTGTCGCGCGCCCACAGCAGATTGCCGCTGGTGCGGTCGAAACAGGCCACGCGCCCCTGGTAAGCCACCGCGCATACCTGCGCTGCATTCACAGCCGGCGGACCGACCACGTCGGTGAGACGCTCCAGCTCCGTGGCTCCGCGCGGCACGGCGACCGTCGCATCCCAGAGCTGCGCGCCATTGGCGACCGAGAGGGCGACCAGACGCCCGCCGGGGTAGCCGGCATAGAGCATGCCGTCCTTGACGCTCATGCCGCCCGAGCCCTGCAGCGTAAGGCTGGGCAGCTGCCTCGTATAGAGCCATTGCTGCTTGCCGTCCTTGGCCGAGAGGCCGTAGATGCTGCCGTCGCTGGTGCGCACCAGGACGACGCCACCGGCCACCAGAGGCGCACCCGCCACGTCGCTTGCCAGGGTCACGCTCCACGCCTTGGCTCCGTTGGCCGCACTCAGCGCTTCAACCCCAGCCTGGGCGGCGCCCACCACTACCAGCCCTTCTCCGGCTCCCACGCCGGCGACGATGCCGGTGCCGATGTCGCTTTCCCACAGGCGCTTGGAATCCAGCACCCCGTAGGCCGCCACCCGGCCGCGCTCACCCGCTACGTAGAGCACGCCGTGCACCACAGCAGCCTGCAAGCGATGAAAGCCCGGGCTGCCTGCGTCCACGCTGAACGCGCGCACCAGTTCGGCGGAAGGCTTGAAGTCGACCAGGGGCGCAGGAGGCAGCGGCTTGGGCGCGGAAGAGAACCAGCCGGACACCGTGCTGCATCCCGCCAACAGCGCGGGCAGCATGAGGGCAAGCAGCAGCTTCTTCATTGCGCCGGCCCTCCCAGGGCATCCAGCTTCACTCCCACCACCCCGCGCAGGGGATCGGTCTTGGCCAACCCGGCATAGGCAGCCTGATAGGCCGCCTTGGCCTCAGCCGTCTTGCCCTGGGCCAGCAGCACATCGCCTTTGAGGTCCTCGAAGCGGGCATCGTAAGCGTCCGTGTGCGGCGCGTTCAGCCCGGCAAGCGCTTCCGTGTACTGCTTCTGCTCCAGGTAATAGTCCGCCAGGCGCAAGCGCGCCAGGTCTTTGACGATCGGCTCGCGCGTGTGATCGAGCGCCCACTTGAACTGCGCCACGGCGCTGGCGTTGTCGCCGCGCTCGACGTTGAATTTGCCGAGGATGAGCGCGGCGCGCGCGGCATAGGGCGTATCCGCGAACTTGTCCACCAGGCGTCCTCCCGTCTCACGCACGAGAGCCGCGTTCTGCGTCGTCACGGCCTGCAGGAACTGGCCGTACAGCTCCGCGCCCTGCACCCGCTGCGCCGCCAGGTGGCGCTGCCAGTATTGCCAGCCGGCGGCCGCCACCGCGATCAGCGCAGCGGCCAGCAGCACCGCATTGCCCCAGCGCTTCCACCAGGCTTTGAGGATCTCCAGATTTTCCTGTTCTTCCAGATCGTAAGTCGCCATCAGTCTTGTTCCATCAGGGCAATGGCCGCAGCGGGCGTCAGGCGCGCCTGCTCGCGCGCATCCCGCAGGGGTTTGAGGGTAAGCTCGCGGCTCTGCGCCTCGTCGTCGCCGACGATGATCGCGTAGCGTGCGCCGCTTGCGTCGGCCTTCTTCATCTGCGACTTGAAGCCGCCGCCGCCGCAATGGTAAACGATATCCAGCCCGGCGGCGCGCAGTTGCGGGGCAATCTCCCAGGCCCAGGCCGCTGCCTGCTCGCCGACGTGCACCAGATAGCCATGCGGCCCCGCCGCCGCAGGCACGCCGCCGCGCGCCTCCAGCAGGGCCAGCACGCGTTCGACCCCGAGGGCGAAACCCGCCGCCGGTGCGGGACGCCCGCCCAGCTGGGAGACCAGCCCGTCATAGCGGCCGCCGGCGCAGATCGTCCCCTGCGCCCCCAGGCTGTCCGTCACCCACTCGAACACCGTGCGGTTGTAATAGTCCAGGCCGCGCACCAGGCGCGTGTTGATTTCGTAAGCGATATGGGCGGCGCGCAGCAGCGCCTGCACGGTTTCGAAGTGCTTGAGCGAATCCTCGTCCAGATCGTCGGCCAGCTTGGGCGCGGCTTCGATCAGCGCCTGCATGGCCGGGTTCTTGGAATCGAGGATGCGCAGCGGATTGCTGTGCAGGCGGCGCCGCGCATCCTCGTCCAGGGCGTCGGCATGGGCCTCGAAATAGCGTATCAAACGCTCGCGATGACGCAGGCGGCCCTGCGCGTCGCCCAGGGTGTTGATCTCCAGGCGCGGCTCGATGCCCAGGCGGCGCCACAGGTCCGCCCCCATCAGGATCAATTCGGCATCGCAGTCCGCGTCGGCATAGCCGAAGGCCTCCACGCCCACTTGATGAAACTGCCGGTAGCGGCCTTTCTGCGGGCGCTCGTGGCGGAACATCGGCCCCATGTACCACAACCGCTTGGGGCCGTCATACAGCAAATTGTGCTGGATCGCCGCACGCACGCACGACGCCGTCCCCTCCGGGCGCAGGGTGAGCGATTCGCCGTTGAGTTCGTCGAGGAAGGTGTACATTTCCTTCTCGACGATGTCGGTCACTTCGCCGATGGCGCGTTTGAACAAGCCAGTGTGTTCCAAGATGGGCGTGCGGATGGCCTGATAGCCATAGCTGGCTGTCCAGGCACGCACCGCCTGCTCGAGAAAATCCCAGCGCTGCGCCTCCCGCGGGAGGGCATCGTTCATGCCGCGCACGGCCTGCAGACTATCGCTCATCGGCTCTAAAAACGGATTCAGCCCCCCCGGCCGGGAGCGTATTTGTTCTTGACATAGTTCTCGACGATGGCCTGGAACTCGCGCGCGATGTCGCGGCCTTTGAGCGTGACGGTCTTCCGCCCGTCGACGAACACCGGGGCCACCGGGGTTTCCCCGCTGCCGGGCAGCGAGATGCCGATGTCGGCATGCTTGGATTCGCCCGGCCCGTTGACGACGCAGCCCATCACCGCGACGCGCAGGTTTTCCACGCCGGGGTAATACTTGCGCCATTGGGGCATCTGCTCGCGCAGATAGGTCTGGATGTCGCGCGCCAGTTCCTGGAACACCGTCGAGGTGGTACGCCCGCAGCCGGGGCAGGCGGTGACCTGGGGCGTAAATGCGCGCAGGCCCATGGCCTGCAAAATCTCCTGTGCCACCACCACTTCGCGCGCGCGCGCGCCGCCCGGCTCGGGCGTGAGGGAAATACGTATGGTGTCGCCGATGCCCTGCTGCAGCAGCACCGCGAGCGCCGCCGTCGAGGCGACGATGCCCTTGGTGCCCATGCCCGCTTCGGTCAGGCCCAGATGCAGGGGATAGTCGCATTGCGCCGCGAGATCCTGGTACACCGCGATCAAATCCTGCACACGGCTCATCTTGCAGGACAACACGATGCGATCCGCCCCCAGCCCCAGTTCCTGCGCCCGTTGTGCGGACTGCAGGGCGGAGGCCACCATGGCGCGCTTCATCACTACATCGGCGTCTTCGGGTGCGGCCGCCTGGGCGTTTTCGTCCATCATACGAACCGCCAGCTCCTGGTCCAGGCTGCCCCAGTTGACGCCGATGCGCACGGGCTTGTCGTAGCGGCAGGCGATCTCTATCAGGGTGGCAAACTGCTCGTCGCGCTTCTCGCCGCGTCCGACGTTGCCTGGGTTGATGCGCAGCTTGGCGAGCGCCTCGGCGCATTCCGGCGCCTGGCCCAGGAGCTTGTGGCCGTTGAAATGAAAATCGCCGATGAGGGGAATCTCGGCCCCCTGGCGCGCCAGCGTCTCGCGTATGAGGGGCACGGCACGCGCCGCCTCCAGGGTATTCACCGTCACGCGCACCAGCTCCGAGCCGGCGTCGTGCAACTCCCTGACCTGGCGCACCGTGGCCGCCACATCGGCGGTGTCGGTGTTGGTCATGGATTGCACCACCACGGGCATGCCGTGGCCCACGGCAACGCCGCCCACTCTCACGAGGCGCGTCGGCCGGCGCGTCGGCAGCGCGGCGCTCATGGCTTTTGCGCCGCCGCCGCGCCGTCGGCGGCCAGGCTGAAGCGCGCGACCTTGGCGGAAAGATAGGGGCTCAGATCCAGCGCGCGCCCGGCGTAGCGCACCATCACCTGGGCCGCGTTCCCGATGACGAAATGCAGAGGGAATCCTTGCTTCAAGTCGATCTCCTGTCCAGGGTGGTACAGACCGCGCGCCATCAGCCTGCCTTGGGCATCGCGCACCTCGACCCAGGCATCGGCGCGGAAACGCAGCGACACACCGGCGCCCGGCACGGCCGCCGGCACTGCGGAAAAAGCGGCGGGCGCCTGCGGCGCCGCGAGCGGCGCGGCTTGTGCGGGCGGCTTTTCCTGCGGGGCTGCAGCGATCACAGCCTGCGGGGGCGCGGCCGCCGTCCGCACACGGAGCTTATCGCGCGCTCCCTCGTCGCTGGTAAGCCAGGCATACAAGGCTATCGGCGCGGCCACCAGCACTGCGGCCGCCAATCCTCCCAGCCACCACAATGCGCGCCGGCGCGGCACCGCAGGCAAGGGATTCAATTCAGCGCGGGGCGGGCTCTCCTGGGCCGGCCCCTCGCGCATCTGCGCCATGAGGTCTTGCGCGTCCAGGCCAAGCACTTTCGCGTAATTGCGCACGAAGCCGCGCGCAAACACCGGCTGACCCAGAGCCGCGAAATCACCGCTTTCCATGGCGGCGACCTGGCGCTTCATGAGCCTCAGGCGCGCGGCAACCTGCTCGATCGCCAGGCCCTGGGCCTCGCGCGCGGTGCGCAGGCGCGCGCCGACGGCGGCGGAATTTTCATTCATGGCGCGGGATTCAGCTGCTGCGCCTCGGGGGAGTTCGGGAAGAGCCTGCGCAGCTGATCGGCATAGGCTTCTTCCTGCGCCTTGTCGCCGCGCTTGCGCTCAAGCTCCACCCCGAACCACAGGCTTTGCGGCGTGGGGCGGGCCAGCTGCCCGTAGCGCAGCATCTGCTTCTCCGCTTCCGCCAGGCGATGCTGCGCATAATAGAGTTTGGCCAGACTCAGCATGGCGAAGCCGTAATCGGGGCGCAAGGTGAGCGCGCGGCGGAAATCGGCCTCGGCCTCCGCCATCTTCCCCTCCTTCTCATGGCATATGCCGGTGTTGTACATTGCCAGCTCGGGCGTGCGGTACAGCGGGTTCTGCAGCGCGCGCTGGAGTTGTTCCAGCCCCTCTTTGTAGCGGCCGCGGGTGCAGTAGAAATATCCGAGATTGTTGTGGATGTCTGAGTTTTTCGGATCGAGATCCAGCGCCTTGCGGAAATTTTCCTCGGCCAGCTTGTCCTCGGCCAGATCCATGTAGATCAGGCCCAGAACGTCGTAGGCCTCCGGATAGCGCTTGTCGGCCTCGATGGCCTGGCGCACCTGCGACAGCGCAACGCGTATTTCGCCGCGCTGCAAATATGCCGCGGCGAGGTCGGTCATCACTTTGGCACGATGCAGATTTCCCGCCGCCTGCTTGCTTTCCGGCGCGGCCACGGGATTTTGCGCGCAGCCCGCCAGCGCGGCGACGAGGAACAGGAACGCAAAGCGGAAACGCGACATGGCCACTCCTATACCGAGGCTCGCGCCGGATGCTGCACGACGCGGCCCGTCTTGTCCTGCACCTGCCCGGCCAGCTGGCCGCAAGCGGCGTTGATGTCATCGCCGCGCGTCTTGCGCACCGTGGCGACGTAACCGGCATCCTGCAGGCGGCGCTGGAAGTCCAGCACGCGCTCCATGGGGCTGCGGCGCAGGCCGGCCCCGGCGAACGGATTGAAAGGAATGAGGTTGAGCTTGCTGGGGATGCCGCACAGCAAGCCGGCCAATTGGGCCGCATGCTGCGGCCGGTCGTTCACACCGTCGAGCATGACGTATTCGAAGGTGATGAAGTCGCGCGGCGCCACCGCCAAATAGCGTTCGCAGGCGGCCAGCAGCTGGGCAATGGGATATTTGCGGTTGATGGGCACCAGCTCGTCGCGCAGGGCGTCGTTGGGCGCGTGCAGCGACACGGCGAGGGCCACCGGCACGCGCTGGGCCAGGCGCTCCATGGCGGGCACCAAGCCCGAAGTGGATACCGTGACGCGGCGCCGCGACAGGCCATAGGCATGGTCGTCCAGCATGATTTCCAGCGCCTGCGCCACGTTCTCGAAATTCGCCAGGGGCTCACCCATGCCCATCATCACCACATTGCTCACCGGACGGTCGGCAATCTCGCCCCCCAGGCGATTGGGCGCACCGCGCAGGGCGCGCTGCGCGTGCCACAGCTGGCCGACGATTTCGCCCACGCCGAGATTGCGGTTGAAGCCCTGCCGGCCGGTGCTGCAGAAGCGGCATTCCAGGGCGCAGCCGACCTGCGAGGAAATGCACAAGGTGCCGCGGTCGTCTTCAGGAATAAAGACCGCCTCGATGCCATTGCCGACGCCTGCGTCGAACAGCCATTTGCGCGTGCCGTCGGCGGACGCATGCTCGAATTTCACCAGGGGCGGCGCAATGACCGCCGCGGCCTGCAGCTTTTCCCGCAGCCCCTTGGACAGATCGGACATGCGCATAAAATCCGCCACGCCTGCCTGATGCAGCCATTTCATGAGCTGGCGGGCGCGGAAGGGTTTCTCGCCCTGCTGCGCGAACCAGTCGGCCAGCTGCGGAAGGGTGAGTTCGAGCAGGTTTTGCAAAACGCTGGGAAGTCCCGCTCAGCGGCCGCAGATTTCGCTGGCGGGAAAAAAATAGGCGATCTCGACCGCGGCAGTCTCCGCAGCGTCCGAACCGTGCACGGCGTTGGCATCGATGCTGGCGGCGAAATCCGCGCGGATGGTGCCGGGAGCCGCCTTCTTGGGGTCGGTGGCCCCCATCAGCTCGCGATTCTTGGCAATCGCGTTCTCGCCCTCAAGGACCTGGATCATGACCGGGCCGGACGCCATGAAATCGACCAGATCCTTGAAAAAAGGGCGTTCGCGATGCACTGCGTAGAAGCCTTCCGCTTCGCGCCGCGACAAGTGGCGCATCTTGGCGGCGACGACGCGCAGGCCGTTGGTTTCGAAGCGGCTGTAGATCTTGCCGATGACATTCTTGCCCACGGCATCGGGCTTGATGATGGACAGGGTGCGCTCTAGGGCCATGTTCACTCCGGATTTCTGGTCTGCAGATGGAAAATCGAGCGGGAAATGATAGCATGCCGGGCCCTCAGGATGCCGGCTCCTCTTGCGCCGAAATGCGCAGCCCCGGCTCGCCGGGGCGAGCCTGCCAGTCGGGGTGTACGCCGACACCGGGCACGGCCGCCAGGGTTTCATCGACCCAGACCAGGGGCCACAGGCTGCGCCACCACGGCGGCACGCCGGCCTCCTGGAACAGGTTCTTGAGGCTGCGCGTCGGTCCGCCCGCATGCAGCGCCAGGCGCTCGCCGCCCTGGCGCAGCCGCACGCTGACGGTGCGCGCGGCCAGTCCGGCCCGGCGCAGGCCGTGCCCCGTGACGGCGTCGAACCTCAGCCGCAGCGGGCTGCCCGTCAGCGGCAGCACCGTCTCGCCGCGCCAAAGCCAGCACGCGCAGCCCAGGGCCGACATCGCCGGCACCACATAAACATGGCCGCGATGACGCCTGAGGCTGGCTCGTTCCAGAGCGATGGCCGGCAGGCTTTGCGGCGCCGCCTCCAGCACCTGGCGCAGGGCCTCCCGCAGGCGCCGCGGCGGCGGCACCGGGACGCCGGAGCGGCGGATGAACCATGCCAGCGCGTTGCGCGCGCGCGCCTCGCCCAGCGCTGCCAGACGCGCGCAGGCCAGCCCCCCGCCGGCATCCAGGGCGGCGTCCTGCTCGGCCAGCTGGTCGAGCAGCGCGGCGGCCTCGCCGAAGCCGGCCGCCGCCGCGGCCAGGCGCCTGCGATAATCCGGAAAATGCCCTTCCAGCACAGGGAATACCGTCTGCCGCAAGGCATTGCGGCGAAACATCGTGTCTTTATTGCTCTCGTCATCGACCCAGGTAAGGTAGTGCTCGCGCGCATACGCCTCCAGATCGCTGCGCGCCACACCCAACAGCGGCCGCAGGTGGCGCAGCCCCGATCGGTCGCGGGCGTCGGGCATGGCCGCCAGGGCACGCAAGGCGCCGCCGCGCAGCAACGCCAGGAGCACGGTTTCCGCCTGATCGTCCTCGTGATGGGCCGTCACCAGGATATCCGCCCCCGGCGCCGCCAGCGCCTGATAGCGGGCGATCCGCGCCGCGCCCTCCAAACCTTGCGGATGGCGCCTGCCGACCTCGATGCGGACCACCTCGCAGGGCACCCCGCACTGCAGACACAGCGCCTGGCAGTGCGCCGCCCAGGCATCGGCATCCGGACTCAGCCCGTGGTGAACGTGCATGGCGGCAAGTTCGAAAGCACGCTCGCGCCGCAGGCGGCCGAGCAGGTGCAGCAGCGCCACCGAATCCAGGCCGCCGGACAAGCCCAGCCGCACGCGCGCAACGCCGGCCAGGTGGCCGGCCAGCACGGCGCGCACGATGTCGATGAGCGGGGTGGATTTCGCGTTCATGGGCCTGTCCGCCTTCAGACCGCGGCCGGTGCCGTTGGTGCCCGGACTACGCTTCCTTGAAACGCCCGTATCGCATGAGTTTCTCGTAACGCGCGTTGAGCACCTCGTCCAAGGGACGTGCCTTGACTTCCGCCGCGGCCTCCGCCAGCGCCCCGCTGAGCGCGCCGAACATGGCCGGCCAATCGCGGTGCGCGCCGCCCAAAGGTTCGTCCACCACGCGATCCACCAGACCCAGGCCCAGCAGGCGCGGCGCGGTGATGCCCAGGGTCTCTGCCGCCTCAGGCGCCTGCTCCGCGCTCTTCCACAGGATGGAGGCGCAGCCTTCGGGCGAGATCACGGAATAAGTGGAATATTGCAGGATCAGCGTGCGGTCGCCCACGCCGATGGCCAGCGCGCCGCCCGAGCCGCCTTCGCCGATGACCGAGCATATCACCGGCGTCTTGAGCTCCGCCATGACATAGAGATTGCGCGCGATGGCTTCGGACTGGCCGCGCTCTTCGGCGCCGATGCCGGGATAGGCCCCCGGCGTATCGATGAAGGTGAAGAGCGGGAGCGAGAATTTTTCCGCCAGGCGCATGAGGCGCAGGGCCTTGCGATAGCCTTCCGGCCGCGGCATGCCGAAATTGCGATATTGCCGCTCCTTGATGTCGCGCCCCTTCTGGTGCCCGATCACCATCACCGGCGCGCCGTTGAAGCGCGCGATGCCGCCGACGATGGCCGGATCGTCGGCAAAACCGCGATCGCCGTGCAGCTCCTGGAATTCGGTGAACAATCCGCCGATGTAATCCAGGGTATAGGGGCGCTGCGGATGGCGCGCCACCTGGGAGATCTGCCAGGCGGACAGCTTGGCGTATATCTCCTTGGTCAACGTCCGGCTTTTCTTTTGCAGACGCTGGATTTCCTCCGAGATGTCCAGCGCCGAGTCGTCCTGCACGAAGCGCAGTTCCTCTATCTTGGACTCCAATTCGGCAACGGGCTGCTCGAATTCCAAAAATGTAATTTTCATGGGAAAAGCCGACCTGGCTAAGCAGGCCGGCATTTTAACGCGAACCGCGCGGCGATCAGTGGTGGTGATGGCCGTGTTCGGCATGCGCATGTCCGTGGGCGACTTCATGAGCGTCCGCGGTGCGCACGCCGGAAACCGTGCACTTGAAACGCACCGCCTCCCCGGCATAGGGATGGTTGCCGTCCACCACCACCTTGTCCTCTGCCACTTCGGTGACGGTGTACACCACCTCGGCGTCCTCTTCCGCCCCCACCGGCGAACCCACGAACTGCATGCCTATCTCGATATTGTCGGGGAACTGGTCGCGCGGCTCCACGCGCACGAGGGCCTCGTCGTACTCGCCGAAGGCATCGGCCGGCTGCAGCTTCAATTCCACGGCATCGCCCGCCTGCTTGCCCTCCAGGGCGCGCTCCACGGGCGGGAAAATGTTGTCGTAGCCGCCGTGCAGATAGCTCACGGGCTCGTCGCTCTTTTCCAGCAGCTTGCCGTCGAGGTCATAGACCTCATATTCGAGGGTCACGACGGTGTCTTTTTCGATGGCGGTCATGGCGAATCCTTGCGTGGGGTTGGCGGGAGCACATCGCGGGAGCGCACGGTTTCAAGGCACCGGCATTGCCCGCATAATGCACCATTGCATTTTAGCAAGCCTACCCATGCTCGGCGGCCTCGCCCCGGAAAACTTTCTCGCCCGCTGCTGGCACAAAAAGCCGCTGCTCATCCGTCAGGCCCTACCCGGCTTCAAGGGGCTGCTGAGCCCCCACGACCTCATGAACCTGGCGTGCCGGGAAGACGTCGAGTCGCGCCTGGTGTCGCAGACGCGGACGGGCTGGAGAGTTGCCCACGGTCCCTTCGCGGCCAAGGATTTCACGCGCCTGCCCAATAAGCGTTGGACACTGCTGGTGCAATCGGTGGACCACTGGCTGGATGCGGGCGCCGACTTGCTCACGCGCTTCGATTTCATTCCCCGCGCCCGCCTGGACGATCTCATGGTCAGCTATGCCGCGCCCGGCGGCGGCGTGGGGCCGCATTTCGACTCCTATGATGTGTTTCTGCTGCAAGGACTGGGGCGGCGGCGTTGGCGCATATCAGCGCAGCAGGATATGGAACTGCTCCCCGGCGTGCCGCTCAGGATTTTGCGCCGCTTCGAGGCCGAACAGGAGTGGGTGCTGGAGCCCGGCGACATGCTCTATCTGCCGCCCCATTACGCCCATGACGGCATTGCCGAAGGCGAGTGCATGACTTATTCCATCGGCTTTCGTGCCCCGTCGGCGCAGGAACTGGCCGTCGGATTTCTCGACTGGCTGCACGAGCACCTCGATTTGCCTGGGCGCTACGCTGACCCGGACCTGCATCGGCAGCGCCACCCCGGCGAGTTGAGCGACGATCTGGTGTCCCAGGTCGCATCCCTGCTGGGGGGTATGCGCTGGACGGATGCCGATGTGGCTCGATTTGCCGGCAGCTGGTTCTCCGAACCCAAGCCATCGGTATTTTTCGAGCCGCCGGCCCGTCCGCCGGGTCTGGCGGCCTTCACCCGCAAGCTGGCCCGCCGCGGCGTCGCCCTCGACCGGCGCAGCCGCCTGCTGTTTCGCGGGCGCCGCTTTTTCTGCAACGGCGAGGAAGTGGCCGCGCCGCCCCGAAGTGCGGCCGCCTTGCGTGCCCTGGCGGACGGCCGCAGGCTTGCCCCGGGCGTCTATGCTCCGGCGTTGGCAACGCTTCTGCACGGCTGGTACGAAGCGGGCTGGCTGCAATGGGAATAAGCCTTTTGACCGCCGCCGATTGGCGCCGGGCCGCCCAGGAAATGCTCGACCAGGCGAGCCGGCGCGTACGGTTGCGGGAAGATGCCCTGAGCGATCAGAACTGGAACAACGCCCAACTGGCTCCGGCGTTAAAAAATTTCTTGCTGGCCGGGCCGCAGCGCCGCGCAGAATTTCTGCTCTCCGATACCCGCCATCTGTACGCCCGCTGTCCCGCCCTGCTGGATCTTCTTGCCCGCTTCGGCCATCTCATCGAAATTCGGCTCCAGGAGGAAGAGCCGGCGCCGGAATGCTATTTTCTGGCCGACGACAAAGGCCTTTTGCTGCGCCCGAGCGCAGACAACTGGAATGCCCGCTACGCGCCGCGCGACCGACGCGCCGCCGCGCCCTGGCAACTGCATTTCGAGGCCGCCTGGGAGCGCGCCGGCGCCGGCATTCCCGCGCGGCCGTTGGGCTTGTAG
Organism: Pseudomonadota bacterium; assembly: GCA_021802555.1. GTDB lineage: Bacteria > Pseudomonadota > Gammaproteobacteria > Burkholderiales > Thiobacillaceae > JAJXXS01. The sequence goes on along the minus strand of JAJZRU010000012.1, from coordinate 13,563 downwards.
CACCTAAACCTGAGGGTGCGCCCGCTCCAACTTGGAATCGAGCTTGTTCAGGGCATGTAAATAAGCCTTGACGGAGGCCACCACGATGTCGGTGTCGGCCCCCTGGCCGTTGACCACCCGCCCGGCCTTGGCCAGCCGCACTGTCACCTCCCCCTGGGCATCGGTGCCGCTGGTGATGTTGTTGACCGAATAGAGCAGCAGGTCGGCATCGCTCTGCACCACGGACTCGAGGGCCTTGAAGGCGGCATCCACGGGCCCCGAACCCTCCCCTCGGGCTTCTTTCTCCACCCCATCGTCGGCAAACACCACCTTGGCGTTTGGGGTTTCGCCCGTCTCCGACACCACCCGCATAGAGACCAGCTTATAGCGCTCGCGCTCGTCGGCAGAGGTTTCGTCCGACACCAGCGCCTGCAAATCCTCGTCGAAGATTTCCCGCTTCTTGTCGGCCAGCTCCTTGAAGCGGGCAAACGCCGCATTCAAGGCCTCCTCGCCGTCCAGCACGATGCCCAGTTCGGCCAGCTTGGTCTTGAAGGCGTTGCGCCCGGACAGTTTGCCCAAGGTCAGGCGGTTGGCATTCCAGCCCACGTCTTCGGCGCGCATGATTTCATAGGTTTCGCGGTGCTTGAGCACGCCGTCCTGATGGATACCGGATTCGTGCGCAAAAGCATTCGCCCCGACGATGGCCTTGTTGGGCTGCACCGGGTAGCCGGTGATGGTGGACACCAGCTTGGAAGTGGGCACGATCTGCGTAGTGTCGATGCGCGTATCGCAACCGAAGACGTCCCGGCGGGTGCGCACGGCCATGACGATTTCTTCCAGCGAAGCATTGCCGGCGCGCTCGCCCAGGCCATTGATGGTGCATTCGACCTGGCGCGCGCCGCCCATCACCGCGGCAAGCGAATTGGCCACGGCCATGCCGAGATCGTTGTGGCAATGGGTGGACCAGATGACCTTGTCGGCATTCGGCACCCGCTCGATGAGCTGGCGCATGCGCTCGCCCCACAAGGCGGGGATCGAATAGCCCACCGTATCCGGGACGTTGACGGTGCGCGCACCGGCGGTGATGACGGCCTCGAACACCCGGCAGAGAAAATCCAGATCGGAGCGCACCGCGTCCTCGGCGGAGAATTCGACGTCGTCGGTGTATTCGCGCGCCAGCTTGACCGCCGCCACCGCCCGCTCCAATACCTGGTCCGGCGTCATGCGCAGCTTCTTCTCCATGTGGATGGGGCTGGTAGCGATGAAGGTGTGGATGCGCGCCGACTGCGCCGGCCGCACGGCATCGCCGGCGGCGCGGATGTCCTTTTCGTTGGCGCGCGCCAGCGAACAGACCGTCGACGTCTTGATGTGCTCGGCGATGGTGCGGATGGCCTGGGCGTCGCCGGGGCTGGCGGCGGCAAACCCGGCTTCGATGATGTCCACCCCAAGCTTTTCGAGCTGGCGCGCGATGCGCAGCTTCTCGTCGCGCGTCATGGAAGCGCCCGGGCTTTGTTCCCCGTCGCGCAGGGTGGTGTCGAAGATGTACAAACGTTCGGTCATTTCATTCTCCAAAAGCTGCGGCGGATGGCCCGGCCTTCGAGGGCGCGGGCGGGGCATCATGCTTCGAGGGGGAAAGAGGTCGTGTCTGCCCTTAGGGCAGCAGCAGGGTGCCGAACTGCATGTTCGACAGGCAGAGGAGAAAAGAGGGCTGGCGGAAGGCACAGCAACGTTTGGACATGGTTTAAATTATGCGGATTATTTTTCCCTTGACAAGCCCCCGCGGCGCTTGCGCCACCGGACCCAGGCGCTGTACACATAGCCTGAAAGGGCGTAGCAGGCGAACATGCCGAACAGCACTTCCGGCGGGCTGGTGGAAACCAGGACGAAGAACAGCACCACCAGCAGGATCACGAAAAACGGCACGGTGCGGCGCAGGTTGATTTCCTTGCCGCTGTAGTAGCGGATGTTGCTGACCATGGTCAGGCCGGCGAACAGCGTCATGGCAAAGGCCGGCCAGGCCACCTCGGGCCCCGCGATGCCGTATTCCTGCATGACCCAGACAAAGCCCGTCACCAGGGCGGCCGCACTGGGGCTGGGCAGGCCCTGGAAGAAGCGCTTGTCGGCGACTTCCAACTGGGTATTGAAGCGCGCGAGCCTGAGCGCGGCGCCGGCACAGTACACGAAGGCAGCAATCCAGCCCATCTTGCCCAGCCCCTTCAGGGCATAGACATAAAGGATGAGCGCCGGCGCGATGCCGAAGGACACCATGTCCGAGAGGCTGTCGTATTCGGCCCCGAATGCGCTCTGCGTGCGCGTCAAGCGGGCCACGCGCCCGTCCAGGCCGTCCAGCACCATGGCGACGAAGATCGCAATGGCAGATAGCTCATAGTCGCCGTTCATCGCTTGGACGATGGCATAAAAGCCTGCAAACAAGGCGCCCGTCGTGAACAGGTTGGGCAATATGTAGATGCCCCGTTCGCGCAGGCGCGGATGCTCGCCTTTGACGTGTTTGAAATCCAGCATGGGGCGGATTGTAGCCTGTCAGGGAAACCGGGCGATGACGTCGCGGCCGGCCTTGACACGGTCGCCCAGGCCGACCTGCGCCTGCGCCGCGAGCGGCAGATAGACGTCCACCCGCGAGCCGAAACGGATGAATCCGTAGCGCTGGCCGGCGTCCAGCTTATCCCCGGTGCGCACGTAGCATAGGATGCGGCGCGCGATGAGGCCGGCGATCTGCACGACCGTCACGTCGCCATGGGCCGTGCGCAGGGCGAGCGCATTGCGTTCGTTCTCGGCGCTCGCCTTGTCCAGCGCGGCGTTGACGTAGCCACCCGGAAAATACCAGCGCCCGCCTACTTCCCCGGCCATGGGACTGCGGTTGGAGTGGACGTTGAACACGTTCATGAACACGCTGATCTTCAGCGCCTCGCGGTCGAGGTAGGGATCGCGCGCGCGCTCGACGACGATGACCCGGCCATCGGCAGGCGCCAGCACAGCCTCCGCATCCTGGGGCGCTGCACGGCGGGGATCACGGAAAAACTGCAGCACGAACAGCGCTGTCAGCCAGAAAGGCAGCGCCCACCAGGCCAGCGCCCAGGTGACGGCCAAGGCCACCAGGGTGCAGATGCCCAGATAAAACCAGCCTTCGCGGGCAATGAGGGGATGTTTCATGGAGGGGGTCAGGATCGGAGCGTGGCTGCCAAGGAAACGCGGCGCTGCCGCGCCCCGGCCGCCGCCCTCAGTTCTTCGATTGATCTACCAGCTTGTTCTTGGCGATCCAAGGCATCATGGCGCGCAGCTTCTCGCCGACCACCTCGACCTGATGCGCCGCCGTCAGGCGCCGGCGCGCGGTCATTTCGGGATAGCCGTTGCGGCCTTCGAGGATGAAGCGCTTGGCGTATTCGCCGTTCTGGATGTTGGCCAGGGCCTCCTTCATCGCCGCGACGGACTGCGCGTTGATGACCTTGGGGCCGGTCACGTATTCGCCATACTCTGCGTTGTTGGAAATGGAGTAGTTCATGTTGGCGATGCCGCCTTCGTACATCAGGTCGACGATCAGCTTGAGCTCATGCAGGCACTCGAAATACGCCATCTCCGGCGCGTAGCCCGCCTCGACCAGCGTATCGAAGCCGGCCTTCACCAGTTCCACGCAGCCGCCGCACAGCACCGCCTGCTCGCCGAACAAATCGGTTTCCGTCTCTTCGCGGAACGAGGTTTCGATCACGCCGCCGCGGGTGCCGCCGTTGGCGCAGGCATAGGACAAGGCGATGTCGCGCGCGCGGCCGGAGACGTCCTGAAAGACCGCGATGAGGGAGGGCACGCCGCCGCCCTGGGTGTAGGTGGAGCGCACCAGATGGCCGGGGCCTTTCGGCGCCACCATGATCACGTCGACATCCTTGCGCGGGGCGATCTGGCCATAGTGGATATTGAAGCCGTGCGCGAAAGCAAGCGCCGCACCCTTCTTCAGATTGGCCTCGACTTCGTCGCGATAGAGGCCGGCCTGCTGCTCGTCCGGCACCAGGATCATGACCAGGTCGGCACCCTTGACGGCTTCTCCGACTTCCTTGACCGCCAGGCCCGCTTTCTTGGCCTTGTCCCAGGATGCCCCGCCTTTACGCAAGCCCACGGTCACTTTCACGCCGGAATCCTGCAAATTGAGTGCATGGGCGTGGCCCTGCGAGCCGTAGCCGATGACGGCGACTTTCTTTTTCTGGATCAAGGACAGATCCGCGTCCTTGTCGTAATAGACCTTCATACAGTTTCCTTTCGTTTTTTGATTAAGGACGACGCCCTCGGCGAGCCCCGGTCAGAGTTTCAGCACCCGCTCGCCGCGGCCGATGCCGGACGCGCCGGTGCGCACCGTCTCCAGGATGACGGCCGCGTCGATGGCCTCCAGAAAGGCATCCAGCTTGGAGCCGGTGCCGGTGAGTTCTATGGTGTAGGTCTTGTCGGTGACGTCGATGATGCGGCCGCGGAAGATGTCCGCCATGCGCTTCATTTCCTCGCGGTCCTTGCCGCCGGCGCGCACCTTGACCAGCATCAGTTCGCGCTCGATATGGTGGCCGTCCGACAGATCCAGCACCTTGACCACGTCGATCAGCTTGTTGAGCTGTTTGACGATCTGCTCGACGACTTCCTCCGAGCCGGTGGTGACGATGGTCATGCGCGACAGGGTGGCGTCTTCGGTGGGCGCCACGGTGAGCGACTCGATGTTGTAGCCGCGCGCCGAAAACAACCCGGCCACGCGCGACAAGGCGCCCGCTTCGTTTTCCATGAGGACGGAGATGATGTGGCGGCGGCTCTTCACAATTCCTCCGCCAGGATCATTTCGGTGATGCCCTTGCCGCCCGGCACCATGGGGAAGACGTTTTCTTCCTGGTCGGTGATGAAATTCATGAATACCAGGCGGTCTTTCATGGCAAAGGCCTCGCGCAGCGCGCGCTCGACGTCCTCGGGCTTCTCGATGGTCATGCCGACGTGGCCGTAGGCTTCCGCCAGCTTGACGAAATCGGGCAGCGAGCCCATGTACGACTCGGCATAGCGCTCCTTGTAGAAGAACTCCTGCCACTGCCGCACCATGCCCAGATAGCGGTTGTTGAGCAGGATGATCTTCAGCGGCAGATTGAATTCCTTGCAGGTGGAAAGCTCCTGGATGTTCATCTGGATGGAGCCCTCACCCGTGATGCACGCCACCTGGGCAGCGGGGTGCGCCAACTGCACCCCCATGGCGTAGGGCAGCCCCACCCCCATCGTGCCCAGACCACCGGAGTTGATCCAGCGCCGCGGCTCATTGAAACGGTAATATTGCGCGGCCCACATCTGGTGCTGCCCGACGTCCGAGGTCACGTACGCCTCGCCTCCGGTCACCTCCCAGAGTTTTTCCACTACATACTGCGGCTTGATGATGGGCGACTGGCGGTTGTAGCGCAGGCAGTCCTTGGCGCGCCACAGTTCGATCTGCGTCCACCAGGCGGTGAGCGCCTCCTGGTCCGGGCGCTCGCGGCCGGCCTTGATCTGGCGCAGCATCTCCTCCAGCACGGCCTTGACGTCGCCGACGATGGGCACATCGACCTTGACCCGCTTGGAAATGGAGGAAGGGTCCACGTCTATGTGGATGATCTTGCGCTGCTCGCGGGCGAAATGAGCCGGGTTGCCGATGACGCGGTCATCGAAACGCGCGCCTATGGCCACGAGCACGTCGCAGTGCTGCATGGAAAGATTCGCCTCGTAGGTGCCGTGCATCCCGAGCATGCCGAGAAACTGCCGGTCGGTGGCGGGATAGCCGCCCAAGCCCATGAGCGTGCTGGTGACGGGGAAATTGAGCAGGCGCGCCAGTTCGCGCAGCGCTTCGGCGGCATTGCCCAGCACCACGCCGCCGCCGGTGTAGAGCAGCGGCCGGCGCGCGCCCAGCACCATCTGCAGCGCCTTCTTGATCTGCCCGGCATGGCCCTTGAGCACCGGATTGTAGGAGCGCATTTCCACGCCGGCCGGATAGGCGAACTCGGCGGTGTGCATGGTCACGTCCTTGGGGATATCCACCACCACCGGGCCCGGCCGCCCCGTGGCGGCGATATGGAAGGCCTTCTTGATGGTGACCGCCAGATCCCTCACGTCCTTGACGAGAAAATTGTGCTTCACGCAGGGCCGCGTGATTCCCACCGTATCGACCTCCTGGAAGGCGTCCAGGCCGATGGCCGCGGTAGGCACCTGGCCGGTGATCACCACCATGGGAATGGAATCCATATACGCCGTCGCTATCCCCGTCACCGCATTGGTGACGCCGGGACCGGAAGTGACCAGGGCCACGCCCACCCGTCCGGTCGCGCGCGCATAACCGTCGGCGGCATGCACTGCGCCCTGCTCATGGCGCACCAGCACATGCTTGAATTTGTCCTGTTTGAAAATCTCGTCGTAGATGTTGAGCACCGCTCCGCCGGGATAGCCGAAGACGTACTCCACGCCCTCCTCGGCCAGGCAGCGAACGACGATTTCAGCGCCGGTCAATTCCATAAAACTCCATAAATTACGCGGGAAATCAAAGTTTTCCGGAAGCTGGCTAGGGTAGCCGTTTCACCTGGCAGGGTCAAGAAAAGCCTGTAAAATTGCCCCTTTTCACCGCCTTGCCGCGACTTTGAATCCCCCCCGACACTCCCGTCCGGCCCGTGCGCTGCTGGGCCTTGCACTGCTCTCGGTGATCTGGGGCTACAACTGGGTGGTGATGAAATCGGCGCTCGTCGACGCCGGGGCGATCACCTTCACTGCGCTGCGTTCGGCGCTGGGCGCCCTGAGCCTGTTCCTGGTCATGCGGTGGCAGCGCAAGCCTCTGGCCCTCACGCGGCCCCTGGCCACGCTGACCCTGGGCGTACTGCAGACCGCCCTGTTCGTGGGTTTGACCATGGCGGCGCTCATCCACGGCGGCGCCGGCAAGACTGCCGTGCTGGTGTACACCATGCCCTTCTGGGTGCTGTTGCTGGCCCGGCCCTTTCTGGGCGAACGCCTGCACGGCCTGCAATGGCCTGCGGTGGCGCTCGCCTGCGGCGGCCTGGTGCTGGTGCTGGCGCCCTGGCGCCCCGCCGGCAGCCCGACGAGCGAGGTGCTCGCCGTCGCCGCAGGACTGGCCTGGGCGCTGGCGGCATTGCAGGCCAAGCACATGGGGCGCAGCCAGCGCTTCGACCTGCTGTCGCTCACCGCCTGGCAGATGGCGCTGGGCTCGCTGCCGCTGATCGCGCTGGCCCTGCTGCTGCCGGAGCCGCCCATCCACTGGACGCCCTACTTCATCGGCGCCCTGCTCTACAACGTCGTTCTGGGCAACGCCCTGGCCTGGTGGCTGTGGCTGTACGTGCTGCAAAACCTGCCCGCCGGCGTCGCCAGCCTGGGCACCCTGGCAATACCGGTAATCGGCGTGCTGGCGGCCTGGCTGCAGCTGGGCGAGCGGCCGGGTCGGGTCGAAATCGCCGGCATGGTCCTCATCGGCGCGGGCCTCGGGTTGCTCGCCCCAGCCGCCGGGCGGCGGCGCGCCGTGGCCGCGCCCCCCGACCCCTGACGCCGCGCAAGCCCCAACCCGGCGCGCTATGATGCGCTGCCCGAAACAGACTTGAGTACAGCCTACGCCCCACCATGAACGATTCCCACACCCCCGGATTCCTGGTTCGTCTCGCCTCCATGCTCTACGACGCCATCCTGCTGTTCGGCGTACTGTGGCTCGCCTCGGCCGTCGCCTCCCCCCTGCATCCGGAAGCCGGCTGGCGCCGGACGCTGTTCCAGGTGTTCCTCCTGGCGGTGATTTTCGGCTACTACGCGTTCTTCTGGGTGAAAGGCGGACAGACGCTGGCCATGAAGACCTGGCGCATCCGTTTGACTACCGTGCAGGGCCGGCCTCTCACCCTGCCCCGCGCCCTGGCGCGCTTCGCGCTGGCGCTGCCCAGCATCGGCTGCGCCGGGCTGGGGCTCTTTTGGGCCCTGGTGGACAAGGATCGCCAATTCCTGCACGACCGTCTAGCCGGCACCCGGCTGGTCAAGAAATAGATTTCTTCAGCGGCGCTGCACCCATTTGAGCCCCATCAGCGCGAGCAGGAAAAATGCCGCCAGGGGCGTGACGGCCGTGAGGGCCGGCGGCCAGTCGTCCAGCAGGCCCACATGGCCGAAGAAGCCGTTGCTCAAGTAGAACGCCAGGCCGGCGAGGATGCCCAGCAGCACGCGCGCACCGAGATTCTCGGCGCGCGGCCGATGCAGGGCGAAAGGCATGGCCAGAAGCATCATCACGGGAATGGTGAGAGGGAACAGCAGCTTGCTCCAAAGCGCGATCTCGTAGCGGTTGGCGCGCTGATGGTTGGCCTTGAGATGCCGGATATATTCGATGAGGGTATGCGCGGACATCTTTTCCGGCGCCACCAGCAGCACATCGACGATGTCCGGGCTCAGCACGGAATGCCAGCGCAGATCGGGCAGATGGCTCAATGCCACGCCATCCGCCCCGAAACGCGCGATAGTGACCTGCCGCAGCCGCCAATCCTGCTTTCCCAGCCAACGGCCGCTTTGCGCTTGGGTGACGGCGGTAAGATTCCAGTTGGGGTCGAACTGATAGATGTAGACGCCCTGCAGACGAGCATCGGGCAATATCTCCCGCACATTGACGAAGGCGCCGTCGTCGCGGAACCACAGCCCGGAACGGAAGCGCTGCGCCACCAGCTGATGGTTGGCCATGAGGCGCAGCTGCTGGGCGCCCTGCTCGGTCTGCGGCGCCAGGTATTCGCCGTTGACGAGCGCAAACAGGGCAAACGCCATGCCCACCAGGCTCATCACTCCGGCCGCACGCCACAACGAATACCCCGAAGTCTGCATGACCGCGAACTCGGAGTTGGCGACCAGGCGCGACAGCACCACCAGGCTGCCGACCAGCGCCGCGATGGGAACGACTTCATAGACATGGCCCGGGACGTTGAGGGCCACCACCAGCGCAGCTTGCGCCAGGTTGAATCCGCCGGCCCGCACTGCGCCCAACTCCTGGATGAAATCGAGCAGGGCGAACAGCGCCATGACGGCGACGAACACCAGGGTGGTCGCCGCCAGCATGTCGCGCGCGAGATAGCGGCTCAGGATTTTCACGGGCGCGGCGCCGACCTGAGCCGGGTGCGGTAGTAGAACAGCCAGGCCGCCGCCCCCAGCATGATCAGGTGCGGCAGCATGATGCCGATCCAGGGCGGCACGCGCCCCTGTTCTATCCAGACCTGCGCGACCGACATGAGGTTGTTGTAGATGAAGAACAGCAGCCCTGCCATGAGCAGCCCGTAGGAGCGGCGCGCGCGCGGATTGACGAAGCTCAGGGGGATGGCCAGGAGCGCAAGCACCAGCGTGCTCAAAGGCAGGCCGATGCGCCAGCTCAGCTCGCCCAGATAGTCGGGGCGATCGGAACGCAGCAGTTGGCCGAGGTAGGCGTTGTTGGCGGAATCGGCGCGCGGCTGGGGCGGCAAGGGGTCTATGCGCATGGCGTAGTGGCGGAAGCTGGCGATGTTGTACTGCGCCTGGCCGGGCACACCCTCATAGCGCCGTCCGTTCTTGAGCACGAGGTAGCGCGTGCCGCCGGGCTTCTGCTCGCGCCGGCCGGAACTTGCCACGATGATGCCTATCTTGCCCTTGTCCTGGGTCTGCAGGAAAACATGCTTGATCGTGTCGGTCAGCGGATTAAGCCCTTCCACGTAGAACACCCGCGTGCCGTCGCGCGTTTCCGCGAACACGCCCGGCACCAGCGCGGAGACGTCGTTGCGGCTTTGCAGCTCATGGCGATACTCGTCCTTCTTGCTGTTGGCCCAAGGAATGACCAGCGAAGTGAGCAGCGCCGTAAGCACGGCGATGGGCAGCGCCAGGCCCAGCACCGGCGGGATCCAGCGCAGCAGCCCCTGGCCCAGATTCATCCAGATCACCATTTCATGGTCGCGCCACATGCGCGACAGGCTCATCAGCACGCCGACGAACACCGCCACCGAGAGCAGCACCGGCAGAAAATGCATGAGCGTGAAAATCAGGAAAGTGGTGACTGCCTCGTTGGCCATGTCGCCTTCGGCAGCGCTGCCCAGCAGGCGCACGAACAGCGTCACCAGCGCAATGGCCACCAGCACGGTCAGCGTTGCGGCGGTGGTCAGGGTGAGTTCGCGCAGGAGCGTTTTGCTGAACAGCATCTAAGGCGGCAGGCCTTTTGACTAATGGGAATGACTAAGTGATGATTGCGCCGAACGCCCGCGCGGAAGTCCGCTCCCGCGCCTCGGCTGCGCACAGACCCAACCCCAGCATCGGATTCAGGAGACCTTAATGAAGCATCCAGAGTATCTGCCGGAATTTAGCATAAAAGCCCAGGCCTCCGAAAAGGCGCGCAGCGCCTGCGTGGTCGTGGGCGTGATCGACGGCAGCCGGCTCTCGCCTGCCGCGCGCGCCCTGGATGAGGCATCCGGCGGGTATCTGAGCGCCGTGCTCAAAGGCGGCGATCTAGGTACCGGCGTCGGCAGCACCCTGCTGCTGCAGCGCGTGCCCGGTGTGGCGGCCGAACGGGTGCTCTTGGTGAGCCTGGGCAAGGCCGAGGAGCTCAACGAGAAAAACTACCGCAGCGCCTCCGCCGCCGCCTGGCGCCTGCTCAGGGACGGCGGCGCCACAGATGCGCTGAGCTGCCTGCACGAAGCCGACGTCCCCGGGCGCGACGTCGCCTGGCGCGTGGAGCAGGACACGCTGTCGGCCGCGGATGCGCTGTACCGCTTCGATGCCATGAAGAGCCAAGCCAAGGCGCCGGCCAAGGCGTTGAAAAAGATCAGCTTCGCGCTGCCGCAAGGCGCGGGCAAGGCGGGTGTGGAGCGTGCGCTCGCGGCCGCCCAGGCCATCGCCCTGGGCGTCGCGTTCGCCAAGGATCTGGGCAATACGCCATCCAATGTCTGCACCCCGGACCATCTGGCCGAGCAAGCCAAGGATTTGGCCAAGACCTATGGCTTCAAGTGCGAAGTGCTGGACCGCAAGGCCTGCGAGAAGCTGGGCATGGGCTCCTTCCTTTCGGTCGGCAAGGGCTCGGACAAGCCGCCGCGCTTCATCGTCCTGCGCCACGACGGCGGCAAGAAAACCCAGAAACCCTATGTCCTGGTAGGCAAGGCGATCACCTTCGACGCCGGCGGCATCTCGCTCAAGCCCGCCGCCGAAATGGACGAGATGAATTACGACATGAGCGGCGGCGGCTCGGTGCTGGGCACCTTCCGCGCCATCGGCGAGCTGGGCCTCAAGCTCAATGTCGTGGGCCTCATTCCGGCCTGCGAAAACATGCCCGACGCCGCGGCCAACAAGCCGGGCGACATCGTCACCTCGATGTCCGGCCAGACCATCGAGATCCTCAACACCGATGCCGAAGGGCGCCTCATCCTGTGCGACGCCCTGACCTATGCGCAGCGCTTCAAGCCCGCGGCGGTGCTGGACATGGCCACGCTCACCGGCGCCTGCGTCATCGCCCTGGGCAGCCACCCCAGCGGCCTGTTCAGCGACGACGAGGCCCTGGTCGCGCAAATACAAAGCGCGGCCGACGCCGCCTGGGACCGGGTCTGGCGTCTGCCCCTGTGGGATGACTACCAGGAGCAGTTGAAGAGCAATCTTGCGGACATGGCCAACATCGGCGGGCGTCCCGGCGGTTCCATCACCGCCGCCTGCTTCCTGGCCCGCTTCGCCAAGGGCTATCCCTGGGCCCACCTCGACATCGCCGGCACCGCCTATGTCGGCGGCCGGGAGAAAAAAGGCTCCACCGGCCGGCCTGTGCCCCTGCTGACGCATTTCCTCATGGATCGCGCCCAACAGGCCTGACGGGCGCCGCGCCGTGACCGAAATCAGCTTTTACACCTTCGCACAGGACAAGCTGGCGGTGGCACGGCAGATCGCGCTCAAGGCCTATCGGCAGAAGCTGCATGTCATGCTGTACGTGAGCGATGGGCCGCTTGCCGATCTGTTGGATCAGTCCTTGTGGGCCATGTCCGGCTTTCTTCCGCATTGCCGCGACCGCCACCCGCTGGCGGCACAAACGCCGATGCTCATCGGTACGAGCGTGGATGCCTTGGTGCGGCCCGACGTCCTCATCAACCTCGAGGACGAGCGCCCCCAGCCGTTCAGCCGCTTCGCCAGGGTGGTGGAAATCGTCACGGCCGCGGAAGACGACCGTTTGCGCGCGCGCCAACGCTACCGCTTCTACCAGGAGCGCGGCTATGCTTTGAACACCGTCAACCTCGGCCGGGAGGAGGGGGAGCGATGAGCAAGGACGTGCTGGACAAACTGGATGCTCTGCTCAACAAGCACAAAAACGCAGCCGGCGACGATGCACCTGCCACCGCCTGGATGCCGGTGCTGACCGAAGTGGTCAAGCGCGGTGCCCCGCCGGTAGAGGCCGCAGTCGAAGCCGCCGCCGCAACACCCGCCCCGGCGCCGCCTCCCGCCCCCGAGCCGACGGCAACGGTCGAGGCCGCAGCCCCGGCGCAAGCCATTCCTGAACCCGTGCCGGCACCCGAGCCGGCGGCCGCGGCGCCGGCCTTCGATGCCGACGAGGTGGCCGAGCAAATCCTCTCGCTGCTTGAGCCCCGCCTCAATCAGTTGCTCACGCGCGAAATCAGCGCCACAGTGCGCAAAAGCCTGGATCAGACCCTCTCGGAATTGCTCGCCCAATTGGACGCACACGTGCGCAATACCGTCCAGGAAAGCATACGAGAGCGGATCGCCGGCCCTCCCGCAGGCCGCGTCGACTCTTAGCCGCCTCCCTCCAACGCTTATAATTACGGGTTTTGCGCCGCCTTTGCGACATGGAACTCGCCAAATCCTTCGAACCCACGGACATCGAATCCCGTTGGTACCCACGCTGGGAGTCTGCCGGCTATTTCAAGCCGAGCCTGGATGCCTCCCGCCCCGCGTATTGCATCATGCTGCCGCCGCCCAACGTCACCGGGACGCTGCACATGGGGCACGCCTTTCAGCACACCCTGATGGACGCCCTCATCCGCTATCACCGCATGCAGGGCGACAACACCCTGTGGCAGCCCGGCACAGACCATGCCGGCATTGCCACGCAAATCGTAGTGGAGCGCCAGCTCGACGCGCAGAAAATTTCCCGCCGCGACCTGGGACGGGAGAAATTCCTGGAAAAGGTGTGGGAGTGGAAACAGCATTCCGGTTCGACCATTACGCGCCAGATGCGCCGGCTGGGCACCTCGCCGGACTGGAGCCGGGAACGCTTCACCATGGACGAGGGCCTGTCCCAGGCGGTCACGGAGGTCTTCGTCCGGCTGTATGAGGAGGGCCTGATTTACCGCGGCAAGCGCCTGGTGAACTGGGATCCCGTACTGCAAACCGCGGTGTCCGATCTCGAAGTGGCAAGCCAGGAAGAGGATGGCACGCTCTGGCACATCCGCTATCCCATCGAGGGCAGCGAGGAGATTCTCGAAATCGCCACCACACGGCCGGAAACCCTGCTGGGCGACGTGGCCGTGGCCGTGCATCCGGACGATGCGCGCTATCGCCACCTCGTCGGCCGCCATGTGCGCCTGCCCATCGCCGAGCGCACCATCCCGGTGATTGCGGATG